>NZ_CP071383.1:2823543-3137270 GCF_017348915.1 Leclercia pneumoniae
CTGGGTGCGCTTTTCACCTTCGCCGAAAGTCAGATTAAGATTCTGTATATCGATCATGGCCCCTCCCTATTCGCTGAGCCAGCTGGCCTGACGTTGCAGCACCGGCAACACCGGGCGGCGATGGTTAATTTCCGGCAGGGCATCGATCAGCCCCTGGGTATAAGGATGCTGTGCATTGTGCAGCTCGCTTGCGGCGATCGACTCCACCACGCGCCCGGCATACATCACCAGCACCCGATCGCAGAAGCTACGGACCAGGTTGATGTCGTGGCTGATAAATATCAGCCCCAGCCCGCGCGACTGCACCAAATCATCCAGCAATCCCAGCACTTGTAAGCGCACCGAGACGTCCAGCGCCGAGGTGGGTTCATCGGCAATTACCAGTTCGGGGTCGGTGATTAACATCATGGCAATCATGATGCGCTGCCCCTGCCCGCCGGAGATCTCGTGCGGGTACAAATGATAAACCCGCTCCGGCTGGCGAATACGCACGACGTCGAGCATCTCCAGCACTTTGGTTTTGGCCTCCGCCTTGCGGCCGGGGTGGTGGGTAAGCCATGCCTCAGCGATTTGATCCCCCACGCAGACCACCGGATTGAGCGAATACTTTGGGTCCTGCATGATCATTGAGATGCGTTTGCCGCGGATCGCACGCATTTTCGCCTCGCTGACGGTGCGTAAATCCACATCGCCAAACTGCATTTTTGTCGCACTAATCCGCGCCTTTGCCGGGTGCAGACGCATCAGCGCGCGCCCAACGGTAGATTTTCCGGAGCCGGATTCGCCGACAATCGCCAGCTTCTCGCGCCCCAACTGGAAGGAGACGCCGCGCACCGCGTTGGTGACAGCGCGTCCGTTGATAAAATCGACGTGCAGATCGCGCACATCTAACAGCGGCGCATCAGGCGCTGCGAGGATCGAGGATGTCACGTAAGCCATCTCCTAAGAAGTTGAACGCCAGACTGTTGATTAAAATCGCCAGCCCCGGGATCGTTACTACCCACCAGCACTCCATCATGTAGGTCCGGCCGCTGGAGATCATCGCCCCCCACTCCGGCTCTGGCGGCTGTGCTCCCAGGCCAAGGAAACCGAGCCCGGCGGCGGTCAGAATGATGCCGGCCATGTTCATGGTGATACGGATAATCACCGACGGCAGGCACAGCGGCACAATGTGACGCCAGAGGACACGCACCGGGGAAGCGCCCTGTAAACGGACGGCGGAGATGAAATCGGCCTGCCGTAAAGAGAGCGTTTCAGCCCTGGCAAGGCGGGCAATCGGCGGCCAGGCGGTGATCGTAATCGCAATGACCACGTGCTCCAGCCCAGGCCCCAGCGCGGCAACAAACGCCAGCGCCAGAACCAGGCTCGGGAAGGAGATAAAGATGTCAGTCACCCGCATCAGTACCGCATCCACCTTGCCGCCAAAATAGCCGGCGGTCACGCCCAGCAGTAGCCCCAGCGGGCCGACCGTGACCGACACCAGCAACACGATATAGAGCGTGATTCGCGCGCCATACACCAGACGGCTAAAGATATCCCGGCCAAATTCATCGGTACCGAACCAGTGCTGGCCATTAGGGGCCACCAGGGCGTTATTGAGATCCTGCACCAGCGGGTTATACGGGGCGATCCAGGGGGCAAATATCGCCACAATCAGCAGCAGCAAGATAATCCCGCCGCCAATCGCGGTAAGGGGGTTGCGTGCCATCTGGCCAAGAAAGCCCACCATGCGTGAAAGTGAACGTTTGATACGCTGGCGGCTTTCAGATTGCCCCGCCCCCAGCGGCGTATCCAGAGAAACGGTCATGATTTCGTCCTCGGGTCAAAGAGTTGATACAGCATGTCGGAGAGCAGGTTGAGCATCACAAAGATTATCCCTACCAGCAGCACGCAGCCCATTACCGCATTCATATCCCCCAGCAGCAGGCTGCCAGTAAGATAGGAGCCAAAGCCAGGCCAGGAGAAGACGGTCTCAATCAGGACGGCCCCTTCCAGCAGCGAACCGTAGGCCAGCGCGACTACGGTTAACAACTGCACCAGGATATTACGAAACGCGTGGTTCCAGATAACCTGCCGCTCGGTTAACCCTTTTACGCGGGCGGTGATAATGAACTCCTGCGACAACTGCGCCAGCATAAAGCTACGGGTCATACGGCTGATGTAGGCCAGCGAATGAAAACCCAGCAGTGAGGCAGGTAGCACCAGGTGGTTAATGGCATTCCAGAATACGGCGCTGTTACCCGCCAGCAGGGCATCGACGGTCATGAGTCCGGTACGGCGCGGGACTAAACCGTCCAGCCCCAGATCCAGACGTCCGGCGCCCCCCACCCAGCCAAGCCAGGCGTAAAACAGCAGCAGCCCCATCATTCCGACCCAGAAAATGGGTGTGGAGTAACCCGCCAGGCTAATAATGCGCACCACGTAATCGGAAACACTGTTGCGCCGCGCGGCGGCCAGAACGCCCAGCGGAATACCCAGCCCTGCGCCGACAATGATCGCCATCGTCGCCAGCTCCAGCGTGGCCGGGAAGACGCGTAAAATATCGTCCAGCACCGGCTTACCGGTCAGCAGCGCATTCCCCAGGTTGCCGTGCAGCAAGTTGTTCAGGTAGATACCAAACTGCGTCAGCAGAGATTGATCAAAACCTAGCTGCTGATAAACCTGCTGATAGGTACTGTGGTCGGCATCCGGGCCCACAATCGCCAGTACCGGGTCAACCGGCATCACCCGACCAATAAAGAAGGTGAGCACCAGCAGGCCAAACAGCGTGATCAGCACCTGAGTCACCCGCTTTGAGAAGCGCCGGGTACGGGAGCCCGACGCGAGGATCGCCACACTCATTGTTCACCTCCGGTTTTATAGACTTCACGCAGGAAGGTGGTGGCCGACGGATGCGACTGGAAGTTTTTCACTTCGTTACGCACCACTACCGAATCCACCATCTGTGACAGCGGGATCAGCGCCGGTATCAGTTGGTCATAGCGCACCTGGATCTGCTGATAGTCGGCAATCTGTTTTTGCGGATCGCGCTCCAGCAGCGCCTTGTCGATCATCGCGTTGAGCGGCTTATCGTAGAAGCTGGTGCGCCAGCCCTGGAAGTTGGTCAGCCGCGCTTCGTCGCTGTTGTCGGGGTTATAGACCAGCGCGCGCAGGCTGGAGTGTGGATGAGGCTCTACGCCGCTCCCCCCACGCCCGACCAGCATGTCGAATTTGCGCTCGCGCATGGCCCCATAAATCTGGTTCCCGGTACCGGTAACGATTTTGGCGTTGATCCCCGCCTGCATCAGGGTGGACTGCACGGCGATGGCAATATTCAGGAAGGGCTGATCCGCCAGCACGCGCAGGGTGGTGTCGAATCCTTCCGGATACCCTGCCTCTGCCAGCAGTTTTTTAGCGCGCGGGATATCCAGCTTATAGCCGGGATCCGGCAGCGTGGAGGGCATCCCCGCCTTGATGGGCCGCTGATGCAGCACGCCGTAGCCCGGCATCAGCGCTTTGTTGATGCCCTGATAATCAATGAGGTAGCGCACCGCCTCGCGCACTTTCGGATTGGCGAAATGGGCCTCTTTCATGCTCATCGCTACGTAGTAAACCGTCCCTTTCTGCACGGCCTCTACCGTTAACTGCGGATCCTTACGCAACGCATTGATATCGGCCACCGCCATATTGTTGGCAATGTCGAGGTCGCCCTTTTCAATCATCAGACGCAGGGTTTGCGACTCCTGGAAATGGCGCAACACAATGCGATTCATTTTAGGCGCGTCTCGCCAGTAGTGCGGATTGCGCTGCATACGCAGCACATCTTTTGCCTGCCAGGTCTCCAGCATAAAGGGGCCAGAACCCGCTTCGTTCGTGGTGAGCCAGCGGTTACCCCAGTCGTTATTCACTTCATGCTGTTGCACGGTTTTGCTGTCGAGCACGCCGAGGTTGCCAAGCGCCCCGAGAGAGTAAATCACCAGCTGCGGGTCATTGGCTTTCGGCAGGACGATTTGCACGGTGTAGGCATCTGGCGCACTCACCTGCTGATCAATATTCTTCTTGCTAAAGCCGTAGGATTTCCACACCGAGGCCTGGGCCAGATTCAGGTGCAGCAGGCGACGCATCGACCAGACGACATCCTCGGCGGTAAGCGGGTTACCGGAATGAAAGGTGACGTTATCGCGCAAATGGAAGGTCAGGGTTTTGCCGTCCGGGGCAATATCCCAGGATTTCGCCAGGGCCGGTTTCACGTTGGTGAGTTGATTCGGATCCAGCTCCACCAGCGAATCATAGAGATTGACCACAATACCCACCACTTCGTTTCCGGTCATCGCCGCCGGATCGAGCGTCAGCAGGTTGTTCATATTCATGCCGATGATGAGCTGATCGGGCGGCGTTTTTGCGTACGCCGCCCCGCTCCCCATCATCAGCGAGAGCGCGAGCAAGCACGCGCCGGCTAAGGGAGATCGTTTCATGTATATATCGCCTGTAGGGTACGTTTTTATTTGTCAGTCGTGGCTGACGGTATTGGCTTCGATATATGCAAAATTAATGTCTTCGCCCAGTCCCGGACGGTTTGGCAGGCTGACCATGCCGTCGTCGTCCATCGGGTCGACCAGGCTGTTGAGGTACGCTGCGGGCTCCTCATAGTCGAGGAAGGGGTGCAATAAACCGCGCTCATACCAGCGGCAGTTTTTGATTGCCCCAATCACCGCCAGGCTTGCCGCCCCGTTGCCATGGACTTCGCAATCCATACCAAACGACTCGGCCAGGTGGGCCACCTTCAGGGTTGGCGTAATACCGCCCACGCCGTTTGACCCGGCGCGCAGAATGTCGCACGCCCCTGCCTTCACCCAGTCGGCACGGCTGTGATGTTTACCGCCCAGGCTCTCCGGCCCGATGATGGGGATAGAGAGGTTCTCTGCCAGCCAGACGTAGGAGGACATGCTCTCCTCTTCCATCGGCTCCTCAAACCAGGCGAAATTAAGCTTTTCCAGCTCTTTACCGATGTACAGCGCTTCGGCCCGGCTATACCAGTGGTAGCCGTCGATCATCAGATCGATATCCGGCCCTACCGCCTCACGCACGGCGGCGCAGGCTTTAACATCCATTTTGGGGTTCGGGGCGAAGGAGACCGGCGGCATCCAGGTGTGTAGCTTGATCGCTTTGTAACCGCGCGCCACCAGTTTTTCGGCAAAGCTGGCGTACTCCTCCGGGGTGGAGAGGCCACCCGGCAGGTCATCACCGCACATGGTGCTGCCGTAGGCCGGCACTTTATCGCGATAACCGCCCAGCAATTTCCACACCGGCATATTCAGTTTGCGTCCAATCAGATCCCACAGCGCCTGTTCAACGAAGCCCAGCGCACGCTCGCTAAGCTGATGGGCGCTGCCGCGCTGCCAGTGCGCCAGGTCCTGCCAGATGCGCTCGCGATTAAACGCATCCTGGCCGATCATCACCTTGCGAAAGAAGGTGTTGACCACAAAAGGGCGCACCACTTCCGGCGGTGCAAACGCGTACCCTTGGGTGCCATCGTCTGCGGTAATCGTCAGCATCGCCATTTTTGCCAGGCTCTCTGGCCCCGGGTGCGAATGCCCGGCGGTGTCAGAGACGCGGCGCGTGGGATACTGGAAGACGGTGACATTGACAGATTCGATTTTCATTTTCAGTCCTTAAAACTACAGAGGTTCAGAGCGACTTTGTATTTTGAAAAGCTGTTTCGAAAGTAACTTTAAGCGCAAAATTCGTCCGCTGCCTTAGACAAATTCCGCTAAGCATCGGCCATTTTTTGGGCATATGCACGGCAACGAGTGACAGTTTTCACAAAAGAAAGGTGAACTGTGATGTCGATCGGGAAGGATGTTTGAATGAAATGAAAAGCAGTTTCGAGCAACCCTCTTCCCGTCGGGAAGAGGGTCTGGAGAGGGGTATCAGGCGATGGTGACCTTGCTGTCCAGGTAGACATCCTGCACGGCGTTGATCAGCTTCACGCCGTCGGCCATCGATTTCTTAAAGGCTTTGCGGCCCAGAATCAGCCCCATACCGCCCGCACGCTTGTTGATAACCGCCGTACGTACCGCGTCGGCCAGGTCGGTCTCGCCGCCTGCAGCACCACCAGAGTTGATCAAGCCAGCGCGGCCCATATAGCAGTTCGCCAGTTGGTAACGGACCAGGTCAATCGGGTTATCGCTGGTCAGCTTGCTGTAGACCCGTTCGTCGGTATACCCGTAATTCACCGCCGTATAGCCACCGTTATTTTCGGCCATTTTCTGCTTCACGATATCCGCACCAATGGTCGCCGCCAGGTGGTTGGCCTGGCCGGTAAGGTCGGCAGATACGTGATAGTCGGTGCCCTCTTTTTTGAACGCATTGTTACGCAGATAGGCCCACAGGACGGTGACCATCCCCAGCTCGTGCGCACGTTCAAAGGCGCTTGAGATCTCTTCGATCTGGCGACGCGACTGTTCAGAGCCAAAGTAAATGGTCGCCCCTACCGCCACGGCCCCCATATTGAAGGCCTGTTCCACGCTGGCATACAACGTCTGGTCATATTCCGTAGGATAGCTCAGGGTTTCGTTGTGGTTGAGTTTCACAAGGAAAGGAATGCGGTGCGCATAGCGGCGCGAGACGGAGGCCAGCACGCCATAGGTGGAGGCCACGCAGTTACAGCCCGCTTCGATCGCCAGTTCCACAATATTCTTCGGATCGAAATAGAGTGGATTAGCGGCAAACGACGCCCCGGCAGAGTGTTCCACCCCCTGGTCTACCGGCAGGATAGAGAGATATCCGGTGCCACCAAGACGCCCGGTGTTATACAGCGTCTGCATATTGCGCAACACCGCAGGCGGGCGGTTGTTATCGATCATCACGCGATCGACGTAGTCGTGGCCAGGCAGGTAGAGGTTGTCGGCTGGAATGGTCATACAACGGTGCTGTAACAGGCTATCGGCATCTTTGCCAAGCAGCTGCGTAATATCAGTCATAACTTTGCTCCCCTATGTGCCGACGTCATGTCGGCGCGTGTCTTCCGGACCCATGTTTTTATGGGCAGGGTAAGCCTGGTCCCGACTGAACATCTTTGCCACTTTTAAGACCGATTTTCAGGACAATCTGCTGGCACGATTCGGGTACGGCAGCGTGACACGCCGCCGTTATGCACTCTCGCCCTACCACCAGGCGTGGAAATGGTGGACCGGGCCGATGCCTTGCCCGACTTCCAGGGTATCTGCCTGGGCCAGGGCGCGGGAAAGCCAGTGCTTAGCCTCCTGTACAGTGCTGGCCCAGTTCTCATGGCGGGGCCGCAAGGCCGCCAGCGCAGCCGAAAGAGTACAGCCGGTCCCGTGCGTGTTTTTGGTGTGTACCCGCGGGGCGGTGAAACGCAGTTCGCCGTCGCGCGTGAATAACCAGTCGGGACTTTCTGCATCATCCAGATGACCGCCCTTCATTAACACGGCCTCGCAGCCCAACGCCCGTAGCGCTCTGCCCTGCTCTTTCATCTCTTGCTCGCTGCGCGCATGGGGAGCATCGAGCAACGCCGCAGCCTCCGGCAGGTTCGGCGTAATAAGCGCGACCTGCGGCAACAATTTGTTACGCAGGGTCGCAACCGCCGAGGGAGAGAGCAGCGGATCGCCGCTTTTCGCCAGCATTACCGTATCCAGCACCACGCTCTTGACCTGATGTCGCCGGAGTTGTTCCGCCACCGCTTCCACAATATCCGTCTCTGCCAGCATGCCGATTTTAGTGGTGTCGATGCGAACATCACTGAAGACCGACTCCAGCTGCGCCGCCACAAAATCGGGTTCGATGCGGTAGACCGACTGCACCCCACGGGTGTTTTGCGCCACCAGCGCGGTAATGACCGAGCAGCCGTAAGCTCCCAGCGCCGAAAAGGTTTTCAGATCGGCCTGGATACCCGCTCCACCGCTGGGATCGGTGCCGGCGATAGTCAGTGCATTAATCCGTTTCATGCCGCCCCCTCCAGGTGCCAGATGGCATCAAGGAACGCAGTGGCGAAGCTGCCGGGCCCCTGGCTTGCCTGAGCGGCTTCGCTTCCGGCACGTTTCATCAGGCCGCAGGCCGCGGCAACGTTATCAAGCCGATCGCCAGGCAGGGCACAGCTGGCCGCCACCACCGCAGAGAGCGCGCAGCCTGTCCCCACTACGCGGGTCATTAACGGATCGCCGCCGGTGACCTCCTTCGTGCGTTGGCCATCGGTGATGTAATCCACCTCTCCGGTCACGGCCACGATGGCGTGCATCTGCCGCGCCAGCGCCTGTGCCGCAGGCAGCGCGCTGCTGGCGGTATCGGTGGTATCGACCCCGCGTCCACCGGCGCTTATGCCGGCGAGGGCCATAATCTCAGAGGCATTGCCGCGAATGGCGGCGGGTTTGAGCGCCAGCAGTTGCTGGCAAAATTGCGTGCGAAACGCCAGTGCGCCTACGGCTACGGGATCTAAGGTCCAGGGCTTACCCGCTGCCCGCGCACTCTCGACGGCCAAACGCATCGCCTGAGCACGGGGCACCGTCAGGGTGCCGACATTGATCAGCAGCGCATCGGCAATCGCAGCGAACTGCTGGGCTTCTTCGGCCTCAATCACCATCGCGGGCGAAGCGCCAAACGCGAGCAGTACGTTGGCGGTGAAGGTTTGCACCACATCGTTCGTCATACAATGGGTCAGCGGTGCGCGGTCGCGGAAGTGGTTAATAAGAAGGTGTTCGGGCAGGTCAGGCTGCATGTTATCGCTCCTGCCTTGCGTGAAGAAGCGATAGCCGTGAAGGGCATCTGACTTCCCTACGCTGGCATTATCCAGATCAGGTGGTACGGGTATTTCTCAGCCTTCACAAAGAAGGGCACCCCGAGTCATTTAAATCATTACGTTGCAATTACTGTGCGTAAATCGCTATTCAGAATACTGCCTCTGCGGCGCTGAAATCTACTGATTTAACGTTTTCGCCTATTTCCGTTGCGCTTAACTGATTTTGTAAAGGTTCGGTAAAACCGTCAATTTGCACCTCATCAGACCACCCGACAACCCCAGGTACCATGCGGGTTTCGCGTACCTTTCTTCTATTTATGTATCCAGTAATAAAACGTTAAACAATTAACCATTGAGCCCCACGAAAAAAGGCTCTATATTGGCCGCGATTTTTGCCACGTTTCTCATTTTTCTTAACTAATGATTCAATCGGGGCCGCCTGACGTGCCGCGGTTGTAGGAGTGATATGATGACGGATAAAGTCCGTATTGATACTTTGAATGCCTCTACTTTCAATAAATCCAACGAGACCTACCTGGCCCGTCAGGCCGAAATGGAATCCAATGTCAGAAGTTATCCGCGTAAACTGCCTTTAGCGATCACAAAGGCGGACGGCGTATGGGTAACGGATGCGGATAATAAAGAGTATCTTGATTGTCTGGCAGGCGCCGGTACCCTGGCGCTGGGTCACAACCATCCTGACGTACTGAAAAGCATCCAAAGTGTTATTACCAGCGGCTTGCCGTTACATACCCTGGATCTGACAACGCCGTTGAAAGACGCGTTCTCTGAATACCTGCTCTCCCTGCTGCCGGGCGAAGGCAAAGAGTACTGCCTGCAATTTACTGGCCCATCCGGTGCCGATGCCGTTGAGGCAGCGCTGAAGCTGGCGAAAAAAGTCACCGGTCGTAGCGGCATCATTAGCTTCTCGGGCGGCTATCACGGCATGACTCACGGTGCACTGTCCGTGACCGGTAACCTCTCTCCGAAAGAAGCGGTTGACGGCATGATGCCTGAAGTTCAGTTCATGCCTTACCCGCATGAGTACCGCTGCCCGCTGGGTATTGGCGGTGAAGCTGGCGTGAAAGCACTGACCTACTACTTCGAAAACCTGATCAACGACGTTGAGAGCGGCGTGCGTAAACCTGCTGCCGTGATCCTGGAAGCCGTTCAGGGCGAAGGTGGCGTGAACCCGGCGCCGGCCGAGTGGCTGCAACGCATCCGTAAAGTGACTCAGGAACACGGTATCCTGCTGATCCTCGACGAAGTGCAGGCAGGCTTTGCCCGTACCGGTAAATTCTTCGCCTTCGAACACGCGGGTATTGAGCCAGACATCGTCGTGATGTCAAAAGCAGTGGGCGGCGGTCTGCCGCTGGCCGTGCTGGGTATCAAAAAGCAGTTCGACGCCTGGGCTCCGGGTCACCATACCGGTACCTTCCGCGGTAACCAGCTGGCGATGGCAACCGGCCTCACCACCCTTAAGATCCTGAAAGAGCAAAACATCGCTGACAAAGTCGCTGCACAGGGTGAATGGCTGAAAGCGAAGCTGGTTGAGCTGCAGAAACGTTATCCGGTTATCGGCCACGTTCGCGGCCTGGGCATGATGATCGGTATTGAGATCGTTAAGCCAAATGAAGCCGCCGATCAGCTGGGTTGCTTCCCGGGCGATGGCGAGCTCTCTGCCCTGATTCAGAAGAAGTGCTTCGAAGCGGGTCTGATTCTGGAGCGCGGTGGCCGTAACGGTAACGTTGTGCGTCTGCTGCCTTCTCTGCTGATCAGCGATCAAGAGCTGAACGTATTCCTGGATAAATTTGAGCAGGCGCTGCTTGCTGCGGGCGTTCGCCCGGCTTAACCGAAGACGAGAGATAAGATGTCAGATGTAAACCCGATTTTGTCGTCCTCGGCGCAAAGCATTGAAGCCTATCAGCAGGCGATTTCGCAGAGCACCGAAGCGGTAAAGCAGTGGCTACAGCAGCCGGAAATGTACAAAGGCAGAACGGTCGCGGAACTGCGTGACCGTATCCAGCTGGATTTCAGCCCGCAGGGGCTGGGCAACGAAGCCGCTATTGCGCGCGCCGTTGAATACTTCCTGAAGGACAGCCTGGCCGTGCATCATCCCCAGTGCGTTGCACACCTGCACTGCCCGAGCCTGGTGGTGAGCCAGGCGGCGGAGATCCTGATCAACGCCACCAACCAGAGCATGGACTCCTGGGATCAGAGCCCGTCCGCCACCATCATCGAGATGAAACTGATCGAGTGGCTGCGTACTCAGGTGGGCTACCAGGCTGGCGACGCGGGTGTCTTCACCAGCGGCGGCACCCAGAGCAACCTGATGGGGCTGATGCTGGCGCGTGATGCTTTCTTCGCGCGTCAGGGCCACTCCATTCAGCAGGATGGGCTGACAGGCGATCTGCGTAAAATTCGCGTTCTCTGCTCCGACAGCGCCCACTTCTCTGTGCAGAAGAATATGGCGCTGATGGGTCTGGGTTACCAGTCCGTACTGCAGGTGAAAACCGACCAGTACGCGCGTATGGATCTGAACGATCTGAAAGCGAAGCTGGCGCAGTGTGAAGCCAACGGCGAGCAGGTGATGGCGATTGTAGCCACCGCCGGCACCACCGATGCAGGGGCCATTGACCCGCTGCGCGAGATTGCTGAACTGGCGAAAGCACAGCAGATTTGGGTGCACGTGGATGCCGCCTGGGGCGGCGCGCTGCTGCTCTCTGAAAAGCATCGTCATTATCTCGACGGTATTGAGCTGGTTGACTCCGTCACGCTCGACTTCCATAAGCAGTACTTCCAGACCATCAGCTGCGGTGCTTTCTTGCTGAAAGAAGCGCGTCACTATGAGCTGATGCGTTACCAGGCCGCTTACCTGAACTCTGAGTTTGACGAAGAAGCAGGCGTGCCTAACCTGGTCTCTAAGTCGCTGCAGACGACCCGTCGTTTCGACGCGCTGAAGCTGTGGATGAGCCTGGAAGCGCTGGGACAGAAGACCTATGCCGCGATCATCGATCATGGCGTAACCATGGCGCAGGACGTTGCCGCCTGGGTTGATGGCCATAAAACGCTGGAGCTGGTCATGAAGCCGCAGCTGGCGAGCGTGCTGTTCCGTTTCCGCCCTGAAGCGGCCATGGACGACGCGGCAATCGCGCTGCTGAACCAGAAAATCGGTGATGCGCTGCTGGAGTCTGGCCGCGCAAACGTCGGCGTGACCGAGCACAATGGCATCACCTGCCTGAAGCTGACGCTGCTGAACCCAACGGTGACGCTGGAGGATGTCAAAGTCCTGCTGTCGCTGGTTGAGCGTACAGCGCTGGAAATTCTGGCGAAGTAATCTCCGGCCCGGCAGGCAGAACCTGCCGGGCTTTTTTTAGCGCCCCGCCCACCAGAGGCGAAGTTTCATTCCCCAGTAGCTGCTCCAGCCGGTTGTCGTACCGACTACATTTCCTTTCGACACTATCACCAGCGTCGGCGTTACGCTCACTTGCCACTGGCGTGATAGCGCCCCGCTCGCGTCATTCACTACCGGCATGGTCAGGCGTTTCTTTGCCATCCAGCGCGACAGTTGTCCGTCATCTCCCGAACGCAACGCGACGCTCAGAACGTTGCCGCCCTCTTGCGTTAGCCTTTCAACCGCAGGAGTGGTGTAGCGGCAAATGGCGCACCAGGTCGCCCAGACGTAAATCAGCAAAGGGCGCTCCTCGCTGAGGGCGGCGATATTCATCTGCGCACCCTCCAGCGTCTCAACAGAGGTAGCCGAAAACCCGGCGGGCAGGACCGGTTTTCGCAGCTGATCCATCCCCCATACCGTTGCGATAACCATCAGCAGCAGAATTAGCAGCTCGCGCGCCCAGCGGCGTAGTTTACTGCGCATCGCTTTTCGCCAGCTGTTCTTTGACCAGCGCCTCCAGATCCGCCTGAGGAATCGCCCCGGCGACCATTTGATCGCCAATAATAGTGGCAGGCGTTCCCTGAATGCCCAGCACCTGCGAGAGAATCAGATTCATTTGCAGACTCTGCTGGCTTTTCGCATCGGGGGTGATCCCCGTTGTGGCTGTCTTTTGTTGAGCAGCCAGAATGGAGGCCGCGTCATGATTGCCCTTCTTCGTCATTAATCGCTGGTGTAACGCCCAGAATTTATCAGGCATCGTGCGCCAGGCCGTGAGCGCCACCCGTGCCGAGGCCATTGAGCTTTCGCCGCGGAAGGGTAAAAGCTTCACAATCAACTGCACGTCCGGGTTGTCGTGGACAATTTTCTCCAGCATCGGGTCAAATTTTTTACACCACGGACAGTTGTAATCGGTGAAGCTGACGATAGTCAGGCGGGGATGCTTTGCCCCCATTCGCGGACTGTCGGGATCGTTAAAGATCAACTCATCCAGCTGCTGGTTGGCATCGGGTTGCTGCTCAGCCGTGCTGACGGCAGAAAAACAGAACAGGAAAATCATCATCCAGTAACGCATTAGTGCTCTCCTTTAGCGGCAGACAGTGCGTTCAGCACCCCTTCGCGACTTAACAGCGCAGGCAGAATGGTGCCCTGCGGCTGAGCCGGACCATAAATCTGATTAAACGGAACCGCCGCACTCTGACGGCGTGTCAGAAACTGCGAGACAGTATCGGATGGTCGACTCCAGTCACCGCGCAGGGCAACCACATCCGGGGCACTCAGTGCCTGTTGTACATCGTCACGCAACAACACATTGTATTTATTGGCTTTACAGGTTACGCACCAGTCGGCGGTGACATCGACAAAGACCCGTTTATTGGCCGCCAGCGCGTCGGTGATGGCCTGCTCGCTCAACGGCTGCCAGGCAATACGGTCTTCGACAACGGCACCGGTCGTCTGCGAGGTCAGCCAGTATCCCGACAATGCCATCAGCAGTGCCAGCACGGTGGCGGCAAGGGCGCCGCGTCGCTGGTAGCGTCGCCAGACTCCCTCCAGCAGGAGCACTAACACCAGCGCCAGTACACCCCACGTCGCCTTACCAATATGCAGCCAGAGCAGCGAGATAAGCCACACGGCGGAGCCCAGCATCATCAGCCCCAGCACCACGCGCAGCGTATTCATCCAGCGTCCGGGGCGCGGCAGGCGGCGCGCCAGTCCTGGCCAGGCGGCAATCGCCAGCCACGGCAAGCTCATACCGATCCCCATGGCGAGGAAGATCCCCCACAGCTGTACCAGCGGCGCCACCAGCGCGACCGACACGGCGGTGCCCAGGAACGGTGCGGTGCAGGGAGTGGCGAGTAAGGTGGCGAACGCCCCCTGCCAGAAATGTCCTGCCAGACCGTTGCCGCCTCGCGTGGCCAGCGAGGTGGTAATGCCAGAGGGTAAGCGGATTTCAAACAGCCCCAGCAGGCTGGCGCTGAACAGCACCATCACCAGCGCCATAGCGGCGATAAACCACGGATTCTGGAACTGAATCCCCCACCCCAGCGCCTGGTTGCTAAGACGCAGAAACGTCATCATCAGCGCCAGTGCTAAAAACGACACCACAATGCCGGCCACCGAGGCGAGAAACTGGCCGCGTACACGGCTTCTGGTCTGCCCTTCCACCTGCAATACCGAGCCCAGTTTCATCGCCAGGACCGGCAAGACGCAGGGCATCAGGTTGAGGATAAACCCGCCCAGCAGCGCCATCGCCAGTACCGGTAAGAGGGACGACGTTGTCACCTCGGCTTCACCAATGGTGGTTTGGCTCTGCTGGGCCAGACCACCGTCGGCCAGTACCAGTGATAGCGTTTTGCCACGCAGATCGGGCGCCGCCTCACCCCAGCCGTCCGTGACCGGCACGGTCGCGGTCAGCGTTTCGCCCTGAATCTTAAAGGTCGGGCGCGCAAAATCCGCGTCCTCAATCCCATCGAGATAGAGCGCGGGGGCGTGCCAGCCACCGTCGCGGGTGGCGGTTACCGTCAGTTTGCCGGGGGCCCAGGCTGCCTTCAGCGAGGAGGTCAGCCCGTCTTCCCGCGGCAGCGTACCCATCGCTTTGGTGAAGTCATAGGTAAACTGACGCTCTGTTGGCCCACTCAGGTCGAGGGAGAAGGGATAGTCAGTCAGGATACAGACATCGCTACAGGTCGAGAGCGTCAGCACACCGGCCAGGGTGTCCGGCATCTTGCCTTTCACCACCAGCGGGAAGGTCACGTTACCTTGATAGCCCTGGGTGGCGATCCCCGCCACGTCAAAGCGCTGGGGTGTCGGCCAGTACCACTGCACCGGGAGCGGCGTTTGCCAGGCAATAGAGGGGGCAATTCCGCCCTCGCCCGGGGATCGCCAGTAGGTTTTCCAGCCCTTTTCCAGGGCTACGTCCAACAGCAGGTGTGTCTCTCCCGCCTCAGCGGGTTGGGCACGTAGACGCACGCTGGCGTCATCGTTATCGGCAGCGCGCAGCCAGCCGCTATCGGCCGCCCAGCTTACGGGCAGCCACAGTAATGCCAGGCAGACTAAAAGCCGCCTGAAAACAGTCAACATAGATTTTCTCCGTAAATGATTAATTAACCTGGAATAACAGGTGATTAATCACTCACGGAAGACGCATAAGCGGAGATGCACCCTGAGCCGGGGCGGAGAGATAACGCGAGGAGGCCAACGCCGTTGATGCCTGACCGGCTGAGGAGTGAGGACGACCATCAGCAACGCCAGGGCAAAGAGCGCACCTTCAAACATAATAGGTGGCGATGCCAGCAAGGATTTGGCACTCAGTTCACAAGAGGTGACAGGCGGTTCAACGTCGGACTGCTGGGTAACGAGCGGAGCTTTCATCGCCAGCGCGTGCAGGCTTGCCATGCGCTGTGCGCTGCAAACCAGCACCACCAGACATGCAAGCACTACTAATAATATCGCTTTCCGCTGCTGCTTGATCATCATTGCCCCTTTATTCACGACGCTTATATTAACGGGCTTAAACCATTTGGCAACGATAATGCTGTAAAGAAGTTTAGAGAACCGCTGCACCCTGACGGGTGCAGCGATAGGATCAGGGATGCGCGGTTTTACTGTGCTGCGGGTCTTTGCTCTTTGACGCGGTATAGGCATAGGCGTCGTAGCCGGTGCTGTAGTGGTTAACCAGAGATTTGACCACGTCGTTAAGTATCGCCCCTTTGATGTTCACCCCCATCTGTTCGAGACGACGGACGCTGGTGACCATCTCCTTCACGCTGGTGATGTTATGGCGCGCCACCAGCAGCGTCGAGGCGGCCATACGCCCGACCATGGCGGCATCGGTGACCGCCAGAATCGGCGGCGTATCGACAATCACCATATCGTAATTCTCGCTGGCCCAGTGCATAAAGGCCTTGAAGCGCGAGTGCATCAACAGTTCGGAGGGGTTCGGCGGATAATATCCGCAGGTGACCACATCGAAATGACCGTCCTCGTAGGTCTGCACCGCCTCGTCGAAGGCGATTTTGCCAGACAACAGTTCAGAGAGCCCGCGCTCGTTTTGTAGCGCAAAAATGTTATGGACATAACCCTTACGCATATCCGCATCAACGAAGAGGACACGTCCGCCAATCTGCGCAACCAACGCCGCCAGCGAGGTACTGACCAGCGTTTTACCGCAATCCTGCGAGGGGCCACTGAACATCAGGATGTTATTATCAGCGTCCATCATTGCAAAGTGCAGGCTGGTGCGCAGACCGCGTATCGCCTCAACAAAGATGTCCAGCGGCTTGTCGACCGGCAAAAAGGGAACATTAACAATTTTATGCCGGGTACGGTTACGCCAGAAATCAAAGCTACGCAGATGCGTTTTACTGCTCAGCCATTCTGAACGGGGCAGCGTTGCGTAGACGGTAATGCCCTGGTTTTCGAGTTGCTCCGGCGAAATAATCCCCTGGCGAATTGCGCTACGTGCCAGTATACCTCCCGAGGAGATCAGCAACCCGAGCAGGGTGGCAAGAACAACAATCAACCCTTTGCGCGGCTGCACGGGGTCAGGCTGCGCGACCGCCGAATCGATAATACGGACATTGCCGATCGTGCTGGAACGAGAGATATCCAGCTCCTGCTGACGGGTAAGCAGTTGCAGGTAGATCGCGCGCCCCGAATCCACGTCCCGACTCAGCCGTAAAATCTCCTGCTGGGTGGATGGCATCGTTCCGACCCGCTTATTCAACCGCTCACGCTCCTTTTCCAGCGTAGCCCGTTTGTCCCGTAGCGCACGATAAGTAGGGTGATTCTTTTTGAAGTGCTGTGAAACTTCCGCCTCGCGGAAGGTCAGTTCGTTCAGTTGATTATCGACATTGACAATCTGCTCAAGGACCGATTTAGCCTCCAGCGACAGATCCACCGAATCCCGCTTTTTGCGGTAGTTGTTCAGGCGACCCTCCGCTTCATCCAGCTCTCCGCGCACCTTCGGCAACTGTCGCTTCAGGAAGGCGAGACTTTGTGAATCCTGCGCGGCCTGACGGTCGATATTCTGCTGCAGATAATTATTGGCAATTTGATTTAGCGTAGCCGCAATGGCGTCTCGCTCAGGACCGGTTAAACTGAGTTCCAGTACCCCACTCTCTTTGCCCTTTTCGACCACACTAAAGCGTTTCGACAAGACGTTGATCGCCTCAAGCTGCGTTTTCTGGCTGATTTTAAAGCGAGTACCGACCGGGGCGCGCAATTCACGCACCCGCAGCGCGACGCCCGCTTTCTGCACCAGTTTCCCCGGGGTGCCATGCACGTTGATATCAATGCCTTCGAGCAGGAACTCGCCATTTTTCCCGGCGGTCAGGGTCAGGGGGGAGTGCCTGGAGGGCAACATCAGCCAGTCGAGCTTCAGCACGGGCTTCTCCTGGCCTGTCAGCCGGGCCAGACCATTGCCAATGAGCGGGAAACGCACCGGGACGATCTCATCGCGCAGGCGTAAATCATCGACGGTTTTACCCAGAATCATCCGCGATTTCAGCAGCTGGATTTCTGCCGTCGAGTCTGGTGAGGCATCCCCCGACAGCTGAGTGATCGATTTAAGGAGATTATTTTGCTGCTTTTGTTCAATTTGAATGATCGCATCGGCGATATAGACCGGCGAGGCAAAGAGTGCATACAGCAGACCGCAGGTTGCGCAGAGCAGCGTGAAACTCAATATACAAACGCGATGATCGATCAATTCGCTGAGCAGGCGAGCCAGATCCAGCTCCTGGGTTTCCATCCCGTAGCCAGACTGATTTACTGTTTTTGACGACATGTTGGTAATCCCTTAACTGTGAGCCGGCTGGCCCATTCCTGACTCGCCTCGCTTAACAGGTGAAAAACATACTCAAACGCATCCCGGCTCTGGCCGAACGGGTCCGGGATCTCCTGTCCCCCCTGCCATTTACCATACAGTAGCGCTTTGCCGCGCACCTCCGGCGCGATTTGCGAGATGCGGTTGATTTGCGCCTGCTCCATCGCAAGAATCAGATCGTGCTGCTTAAGCATGGGGGCGGTGACTACGCGCGCGACATGATCAGCAAGCGAAATGCCATGCGCCGCCGCCACTGCGAGCGCCTGAGGGTGAACGGGCCGTCCGTTCAATCCACTGATGCCTGCCGAGCTGACGGCGATCTCAGGCATCTTCTGCTGTAAAAGCCCCTCCCCCATCGGGGAGCGGCAGATGTTTCCTGTACACACCACCAGAATGGTTTTGATCCGCATTATGGCCACGTCCTGATGGAATGAACGGTTTCAGTCAGATCGTGGATACCGGTGATTGTCGGTACCAGCTGTTTCACGACGCGGTTCCAGCGAGCCAATGGCGCCGTAGTGACATAGACGATGTCGTAAGGCTGCAGCTCAAACTCCGTGGCCAGAACCATGGCCGACGCGTCGCGCGCTTTCAGCTGATAGATATTGGCAATTTTGCTCCCGGGCTTTTTCTCAGTCGTCGAGCGAATCACAAAAATGCCGGTAGCATCCGCCAGATCCTGGTTAATACCGCCCGCATTACCCAGGGCTTCCGCCAGGGTCATACCGCTGCGATCCATCTTCAGCGTGCTCTGTTTCACCACTTCCCCCATCACAAAGACCTTGAGGGCATCATTACGTGGAATAAAGAGGATATCGCCGGCGCTAAGCAGCCGGTTCTGACTGAGATCGCCATGCTGCATTAACGCATAGAGGGAAATCACGGAATCTTTGCCGTCATGGGTCAGCACCACGTTTCGCCAGTCGGCATCCGCAGAGAGACCGCCTGCCGCGTTAATGGCATCCATCACGGTCAGCGGAATATTGGTGATAGGCTGTTGGCCCGATTTTGCGACTTCACCCGTGACATAGGCTTTTTGCGAGCGAAACGCCGCGACGCTGACGTCAACCTGTGGGCTTTCGATCACCCGCTCCAGCCGTCGGGTGATCTCACTGCGCACCTCTGCCAGCGTTTTCCCGGCTACGTGCAGCTTGCCAACGTAGGGATAAAAGAGAGTACCATCCGCCCCTACCCAGTTGCCGGTATCGCTGGCGCTACGATATTGCCCGGCAGGCGTGGTGAGCTCCGGGTGATCCCATACGGTGATCATCAGAATGTCACCGGTACCGATCCGGTACTCCCACTTTTTAAGCTGTTCGTCGAGTCCAGGATTTGCCTGAGATTTCAGGCTGGCTGGACGCAACTGTTCAATCACAGAAGGGGTAAGTGGCCATATTTCGACTTTTTTGCTTATATCGTCGGAGGAATCAACGGTGTGGGCTATCTTTTTCCCATTCGTTTTAAGATGTTGCCCCGGAATATTAACGCAGCCTGTTAACAACCCTGTTGTAATAAGTAAAGTCCATATCCGTATTTTAGCTTTCATTAATAATGACGCCCTGAAATTAATGTTGATACACCCGACAAGCCTGGCATTGCTGATTTTTTTAATAACTAATTAATATTTATAGATTTATGAGGCATCGAAACGGTATTATCCGTCCGACGAAAGTATGCTGATATTATCTGAAATATAAGCAGTGAGGAAAATCCAATAACCTTCCAGGCATTTTAAACGCTGTGCTACAAAATTAACACAGCGTGTGCGCTCTATTACTGGATAACTGCTTCAGATTCGGAATTCATTAATAAAGCAATACAAATAATTATTACTATTCTTAATGCAATTCATGCGACCGATAATTAGCGACCGCGCCTGGCGGCCAAAAGTACGGTTTTGTTACATTTTTTCTCTGACGCGCCAGCAGGCGAAACTTGAGATAGACTGTCGGTTGAGTAATAACTGATGTCGCGTCACAGCAAAGCGTTAAGAACTGGAGAAAAAATGAACAAAGGTAAAGTACTGCTTCTGGGCACATTACTGTCTCTGGCGAGCACAGCATTTATTGCGCCTCTGGCCGTTGCGGCCCCTGGTGGCATCCAGGCCTATGAGGAGCAGGAGTTTATTGCCGATTTCACCAAATACAAAATTGGCGATTTTGCCCCCGCGCAATACCAGACCCCGGAATACACCATTAAACAGTACAATCTGCGCAACTTGCCTGCGCCCGATGCCGGCACGCACTGGACTTACATGGGTGAGAACTACGTACTGATTGGCGATACCGATGGCAAAATCTACAAAGCCTACAACGGTGACATCTTCTACCATCGTTAAGCCCGTGAAAATTCGTCCCTGGCAGGAGAGTGACCGCCCTTTCCTGCGCACGCTCTACCTCCACGCCCGTCGCGCTGCCTGGCCATGGCTTGATGACAGCGCCTGGCGTCTTGAGGATTTCGATGCCGCCACGCTTAATGAGCAGATTTGGGTGGCGATTGACGCGGGTCACCGGGTAGGTTTTGCCTCAGTGGCGGTCAATGACAATTTCCTGCACTGCCTGTTTGTCGATCCCCATTTTCAGGGTCAGGGGGTAGGTAAAGCCTTGCTCGAACATGTTCAGCAAACGTTTACCAGCACCGGTGCATTGAAATGTCTGGTGAAGAACAGTCGTGCCGTGGAATTTTACCAGCGCCAGGGGTGGCATATTGAAGCGACGGGAGCGTCGCCGGACGGTGAGTATTATCTGATGCACTACAGGCTGCCCGGTTAGGGCAGCCCGCTGATTTTAGACCGCGCGGAACGCGATTTCACTCGGGATAACGTCACCCTGCCAGTAGAGCTGCGCCGCAACGCGCCCCGCCAGCTGGCGATACATATCCGCAAACTCGCTAGCCGGACGGCTCACGACCGTTGGCTTGCCGCTGTCGAGATCCTCACGCAGCGTGATGTGTAACGGCATCTGTCCCAGCAGTTGAGTGTGATACTGTTCAGCCAGTTTTTCTGCGCCCCCGGTCCCGAAGATAGGCTCATGATGCCCGCAGTTGCTGCAGATGTGCATGCTCATGTTCTCAACGATACCCAGCACCGGCACTTCCACTTTCTCGAACATCACGATGCCTTTTTTAGCATCGATAAGCGCGATGTCCTGCGGTGTGGTCACCACAACCGCCCCGGTGACCGGGATGTTCTGCGCCAGAGTTAACTGAATGTCCCCGGTACCCGGCGGCATATCCAGGACCAGATAATCCAGATCCGGCCACATGGTCTCTTGTAACATCTGCATCAGGGCTTTACTGGCCATCGGACCGCGCCACACCATGGCGTTGTCGTCAGTTACCAGGTAACCGATAGAGTTTGTCGCCAGTCCGTGCGCCATGATCGGCGCCATATGGGTGCCATCCGGCGACGTTGGGCGCTGGTTTTCTGCTCCCAGCATGTTCGGGATCGATGGGCCATAAATATCCGCATCCAGGATGCCCACTTTTGCCCCTTCTGCGGCTAGCGCCAGCGCCAGGTTTACCGCGGTAGAGGATTTCCCTACCCCGCCCTTGCCGGAACTAACCGCAATGATATTTTTCACGCCGTTAACGCCCGGATGGTTTTTCACGCGCTTGAGGGTGGCGATGCTGTGCGACAACTTCCAGTCAATCGCTTTTGCGCCAGTAATGCGCAGCAGCTCAGAGCTGGTCTGCTCTTTCAGCGTTTCGAAAGCGCTGCGCCAGATAAATGGCATTTGCAGCTCAATGTGCAGCGTCTCATCCAGCCACGCTACATGGTGCAGCGCTTTCAGCGTGGTGAGATTGTGTTTCAGGGTTGGATGCTGAAAATTTGCCAGCGTCCCGGCGACCATTGCTCGTAAGGCTTCCGGTGATTTGGCCTGGGATTGAGAACTCATCCCGACTCCTTTGTTGTAGTTCTGAAATAGCATGCGTAGAGCCTAAGTTTACCCTACAGGCCACAATTATTCATTTATGGATTGATGCCCTTATTTCTTGGCGTAGTTATTCCCTTTCGGGTAACATCAAACCCCCTTTTCACAGTTAAAAGAAGTAATGCTTACTATGACTCAAGTCGCGAAAAAAATTCTGGTAACGTGCGCACTGCCGTACGCCAACGGCTCCATCCACCTCGGCCACATGCTGGAGCATATCCAGGCTGATGTCTGGGTCCGTTACCAGCGAATGCGCGGCCACGAAGTCAACTTCATCTGTGCAGACGATGCCCACGGCACGCCAATCATGCTGAAAGCGCAGCAGCTTGGCGTCAGCCCGGAGCAGATGATCGGGGAGATGAGTCAGGAACACCAGACCGACTTCGCCGGTTTCGATATCAGCTATGACAACTACCACTCGACGCACAGCGACGAGAACCGCGAGTTGTCAGAACTTATCTATACCCGTCTGAAAGAGAACGGTTTTATTAAAAACCGCACCATTTCTCAGCTCTACGATCCGGAAAAAGGCATGTTCCTGCCAGACCGTTTCGTGAAAGGCACCTGCCCGAAATGCAAATCGCCGGATCAGTATGGCGATAACTGCGAAGTGTGCGGCGCGACCTACAGCCCGACCGAACTTATTGAGCCGAAATCCGTGGTGTCTGGCGCAACGCCTGTCATGCGTGACTCTGAGCACTTCTTCTTTGACCTGCCGTCGTTCAGCGAAATGCTGCAGGCGTGGACCCGCAGCGGTGCGCTGCAGGAGCAGGTCGCCAATAAAATGCAGGAGTGGTTCGAGTCTGGTCTGCAGCAGTGGGATATCTCCCGCGATGCGCCGTACTTTGGCTTTGAGATCCCGAATGCGCCGGGCAAATATTTCTACGTCTGGCTGGATGCGCCAATTGGCTACATGGGCTCCTTTAAGAACCTGTGCGACAAGCGCGGCGACACCACCAGCTTTGATGAATACTGGAAGAAAGATTCCGCCGCCGAGCTCTACCACTTTATCGGCAAAGACATCGTTTACTTCCACAGCCTGTTCTGGCCGGCCATGCTGGAAGGCAGCAACTTCCGCAAGCCAACCAACCTGTTCGTCCACGGCTATGTGACGGTGAACGGCGCGAAGATGTCCAAATCCCGCGGCACCTTTATTAAAGCCAGCACCTGGCTGAACCACTTCGACGCGGACAGCCTGCGCTACTACTACACCGCGAAGCTCTCTTCCCGTATCGACGATATCGACCTGAACCTGGAAGATTTCGTCCAGCGCCTCAACGCGGACATCGTTAACAAGGTGGTGAACCTGGCCTCCCGTAACGCGGGCTTCATTGCTAAGCGTTTCGACGGCGTGCTCTCTGCCGAACTGGCCGATCCTGCGCTGTACAAAACCTTCACCGACGCCGCCGCTGCGATTGGCGAGGCCTGGGAAAGCCGTGAATTCGGTAAAGCCATTCGCGAAATCATGGCGCTGGCTGACGTGGCGAACCGCTACGTTGACGAGCAGGCACCGTGGGTTGTCGCTAAACAGGAAGGCCGCGATGCGGACCTGCAGGCTATCTGCACCATGGGCCTGAATATGTTCCGCGTGCTGATGACCTGGCTGAAGCCGGTTCTGCCGCAGCTCTCTGCGCGTGCTGAAGCATTCCTGAACACCGAGCTGACCTGGGATGCCATCCAGCAGCCGCTGCTCGGCCACAAGGTGAACACCTTCAAGGCGCTCTATAACCGCATCGAAATGAAGCAGGTTGAAGCCCTGGTCGACGCCTCTAAAGAAGAGGTGAAGGCTGCCGCTGCGCCGGTAACCGGCCCGCTGGCAGACGATCCGATTCAGGAGACCATCACCTTTGATGATTTCGCCAAAGTCGACCTGCGCGTCGCGCTGATTGAAAACGCGGAATTCGTCGACGGCTCCGACAAGCTGCTGCGTCTGACGCTGGATCTGGGCGGCGAGAAACGTAACGTCTTCTCCGGCATCCGCTCTGCCTATCCAGATCCGCAGGTGCTGATTGGTCGCCTGACGGTGATGGTGGCTAACCTTGCGCCACGCAAAATGCGCTTCGGTATCTCTGAAGGGATGGTGATGGCCGCAGGTCCTGGCGGGAAAGATATCTTCCTGTTAAGCCCTGACGACGGCGCGAAGCCGGGTCAGCTGGTGAAATAACCCCCTCCCCTTAAAGCGCTGCAGTGGCAGCGCTTTTTTTATAAATTCCGAAATCAAATCCCTTCACCACATTCCCGCTTTGGATATCACGATGACCTGTTAGCATCGTCGCGAAAAAGGGTCTGCTTTAACAAAAGGGAATTTGATGACAGTAAACCGCCTCACCACCGCGCTGGCCGTGGTCTTGCTCGCCGCCACGGCTGTGGGCTGCGATAGCACAAGCGAAAACAGCCGCACCTTTACCAACGGCGCAAAAGAGAGTGAGATCACCTTCACTTATTACTATGAAGGGGACACCATCACTCGCCAGGATACCCAGAGTAAAATCACCTACCGATCGATGGGTGCCGCGGATGAAGCGCAGGCGCGCCAGTCCATTGAGACCATGGTGGCCCATTACGCCGGGGTGAAAGGCGCCAAATACAGTGCAGAGTATCAGCCCGACGCCGTACTGCTACGCGTCTCGGTAAACTTTAGCGAGGTCAGCGACCGCGATCTGTGCAGATTACAGGGTAAAGAGGCCGACTGTGAAAAACCGAGCCTTTCAATGGCTGAATCGGCAGAACATCGGCTTGCGCAGGGATTTGTCGAGGTGAAATGAGTACGCGCCCCCGCAGAACGTAGCTGCCGGGGCGGTCACTGGCGTCAGGCTTTGGCGTGCACCCGGTTGGTCAGGCCGCGCAGGAAGTAACGCAAGAACTGATCGCCGCACTCACGGTAGTTCTTGTGGTCCGGCGCGCGCATCATGGCCGTGATTTCCGGCATAGAGACGCGAAACTTCTGCTCGGTCATGATCGCCAGAATATCGTCTGTTTTCAGGGAGAAGGCGATGCGCAGCTTCTTCAGCACCGTGTTATTGTTAACACGACGCTCAAGCGCCAGCTCAGGTGCGGATTCATCTTTGCCACGCTTATCGTAGATCAGCCCGTTCAGGAAGCCAGACAGAATAATGTCCGGGCAACGGACAAAACCCTCTTCGTCCTCTTTGGTCATCCAGGTATCGAAACCGGCAGAGGTGGACTCCATCTCGGAGAACGCAAGAATGCGCACCATATCGTTATTGTTCGCTTTCAGGGTGTAGCGCAGGCTACGAAGAATGTCATTACTAAGCATGAGTGCCTTTAACTGTCGATGATGCAATGGCGCGCAGTGTAGCAGTTTTACAGCCCAATCGCCTCTTTCAAACTCTTCAGATAGCGGCGGCTCACCGGCACCGTCTGCCCGGATTTTAACACCAGCTCCGCCTGACCGTTCTCCTCCAGCCGGATCTCTTCCAGGTGGGCCATGTTAACCAGGTATTGTCGATGGCAGCGCAACAGCGGCGTGCGGCTCTCCAGGGTTCGTAGCGTCAGCTCGGTAAAACCCTCTTTGCCTTCATGGCTGGTCACGAATACCCCGCTCATTCGACTGCTGACAAAGGCCACGTCATCCATCTGCAGCAGATAAATACGGCTATGGCCCGAACAGGGAATGAACTTCAGGGGCTGCTGATTTTCCGCCAGCAGCGAAACATCCTGCACGCTACGCTCTTGCCGTAAGCGGTTAAGGGTCTTTTCCAGCCGCTTCTCTTCGATGGGCTTCAGCAGATAATCAAACGCATGTTCTTCAAAAGCTTTTACCGCGTACTCATCGTAGGCGGTCAGAAAAACGATATAGGGCCGGTGCGCCGGATCGAGCATTCCCACCATCTCCAGCCCGCTGATGCGTGGCATCTGAATGTCCAGAAACAGCACATCCGGGCGCAGCGTATGGACGGCCCCGATAGCTTCGATGGCGTTGGCGCACTCCCCTACCACCTCGATATCACGCTGTTCCTGCAGGAGCACCCGCAGGTTTTCCCTCGCCAGAGGTTCATCATCAACTATCAGCACGTTCAGCATGTGCGTTCCTCCAGGGGCAGACGTAAGGTAATACGGGTAAAGCAATCCGGTTCACAGGCCACGGTAATGCCACAGCTATCGCCGAAATGGGCACGCAATCGTTTATCGACCAGCCCCATGCCCAGTCCGGTGGATCCGGGTTTTGCGGTATACAAGCCGGCGTTATCTTCAATATCAAGCACCAGATGGTGATTAAACTGGCTGGCGGTAATGGAGATCTCACCGGTGCCCAACAGCTGGGAAGTGCCATGCTTGATAGCGTTCTCGACCAGCGGCTGTAGGGTAAAAGCAGGCAGCTGTTGCCATGAGAGCTTCTCCGGCACGTTCAGCGTTACCTGTAAACGCGCCTGGAAGCGCGCCTTTTCAATTTGCAGATAGGCATTCACATGCTCTATTTCATCTGCCAAAGTGACAATCTCTGACGGTCGCTTCAGGTTCTTACGGAAGAAGGTCGATAAAAATTGCACCAGCTGCGTGGCCTGGTCGCTATCACGGCGGATCACCGCCTTAAGCGTATTCAGGGCATTGAATAGAAAGTGCGGATTCACCTGAGCATGCAGCAGCTTGATCTCCGACTGCGTCAGTAACGCTTTTTGTCGCTCATACTGTCCGGCCAGAATTTGCGCCGAGAGCAGCTGGGCAATCCCCTCCCCCAGCGTGCGGTTGATGGAGCTAAAGAGTCGGTTTTTGGCTTCATAGAGCTTGATGGTGCCCATGACCCGCTGGTTCTCTCCCCGCAGCGGGATCACCAGCGTTGACCCTAGCTTGCATTGGGGATGCAGCGAACAGCGGTACGGCACTTCGTTACCGTCTGCGTAGACTACCTCACCGGTCTCGATGGCGCGAAGCGTATAGCTGGACGAAATCGGTCTGCCCGGCTGGTGATGGTCGTCTCCGATACCGGTAAAGGCCAGCAACTTCTCACGATCGGTGATGGCTACCGCGCTGATGTCCAGCTCCTGATGCAGAACCAGCGCCACTTTCATGCTGTTCTCTTCGTTGAATCCCTGGCGCAAAATCCCCTCTGTCGAGGCCGCGACTTTCAGGGCGGTGGCGGAAAATGCCGAGGTATACTTTTCAAACATGGCCCGCTTATCGAGCAAGATACGCATAAACAGCGCGGCACCGACGGTGTTCGTGACCATCATCGGTGCCGCGATGCTGCTCACCAGATGCAGCGCGCTGTCATAGGGGCGGGCAATAAGCAGGATGATCAACATTTGCACCAGTTCGGCCACAAAGGTGATGGCGCCCGCGGTCAAGGGGCTGAAAACTTTGTCCGGACGGCCACGCTTAATCATGTAGCTGTGCACCAGCCCACCCAGCAGCCCCTCAACGATGGTGGAGATCATGCAGCTTAGCGCCGTCATGCCGCCCATGGAGTAGCGGTGCAGCCCACCGGTCAACCCCACCAGCCCGCCTACAACCGGGCCGCCCAGCAGCCCGCCCATGACCGCGCCAATGGCGCGCGTATTGGCAATAGAGTCTTCAATATGCAGGCCGAACCAGGTACCAAGAATACAGAAAATAGAGAATACGACGTAGCAGAGGAGTTTATGCGGCAGACGCACGGTGACCTGCATCAGGGGGATAAAGAGGCGCGTTTTGCTCATCAGCCAGGCAATGACCAGGAACACGCACATCTGCTGAAGCAGCAACAACACCAGATTGAATTCGTACATACTTGAAAACCGCAAACCCTAAAAGCGCGTAACATACACCCATAAGCGTTAACTTTCTTTGTAGCAATACTTAATAAACCTCGTTTCGTGGCTGACATCACACCTTTTGCTGAACATATTCTGATCTTCGTATTGTTTGTGCAAAAAAAGGACAATTCTTCCTGGTTCGCGAAACTCGGTCTACAGTTAAGCTGGGAATGCGCAAGCCAGGGGGCTCAGATGGCGCTTTACACGATAGGGGAAGTGGCACTTCTTTGTGACATCAATCCCGTTACGTTACGGGCCTGGCAGCGTCGCTACGGATTACTGAAACCGCAGCGAACCGACGGCGGGCATCGGCTGTTTAACGATGCGGATATCGATCGGATCCGCGAAATTAAAGGCTCGATTGATAACGGCGTGCAGGTCAGCAAGGTGAAAACCCTGCTGAGCGAGCAGAATAATACTGAACAGGACATCTGGCGCGAACAGCAGGAAGTGTTGCTACGCTATTTGCAGTCTGGCCATCTCAACCGCCTGCGTCTCTGGCTTACGGAGCGGGGCAGTGACTATCCCGCACAGACATTAATTGCCCACCTTTTCATCCCCCTTCGCCGACGTCTGCAATCCCAACAACCAACCCTTCAGGCGTTACTGAGTGCCCTGGATGGCGTGCTGATTAATTACATCTGCATCTGTCTGGCGACGGCGCGTAAGAAAAACAGCAAAGACGCGCTCGTCATTGGCTGGAACGTGCATGATACGACCCGTCTGTGGCTGGAAGCCTGGATCGCCGCCCAGCAGGGGTGGCGCGTCGATGTGCTGGCTCATTCGCTCGGCCAGTTGCGCCCGGAGCTGTTCGACGGCCAGACGCTGCTGGTGTGGTGCGGTGAGTCCCCCACCGAAGCACAGCAGCAGCAACTGACCCAGTGGCAAGAGCACGGATATCCAGTCTTCTCCCTTAATGGCAATTAATGGTTCATTAACAGCCTTGCTTCGCCGTATAATCGCTCTGTTAACAAAAGGAGCACAAGATGAAAGCAACCAAAGTGGCGGTAATCACCCTGTTCGCACTGATGGCCGTAAGCGGTATTGGCGGTGTGATGCTGGCTGGCTATTCCTTTATTGTTCGCGGCGGTGTCGGCTGATCCAGCCTGCCAGCCGTTCAAAGGCGCGGTCTACCACAATGGCCGCCAGCGCCACCAGAGTCGCCCCCTGAATGATATAAGCCGTATTGAATCCGCTTAAGCCGATAATAATCGGCGTTCCCAGTGTGTTCGCCCCCACCGTCGACGCGATAGCCGCCGTACCAATATTGATGATCACCGAGGTGCGGATACCGGCCAGCATCACCGGCGCCGCCAGCGGCAGCTCAATACTGCGCAGTCGCTGCCAGCCGCTCATCCCCATCCCTTCCGCTACGCTGATGGCCGAGGCGGGCACTGCCGCGAGCCCTGCCAGCGTCGCCTGTAAAATCGGCAACACGCCGTAGAGGATCAGGGCGATAATCGCCGGCTGTTGCCCAAATCCCATCACGGGCACCGCAATGGCCAGTACCGCCACCGGCGGGAACGTCTGCCCGATAGCAGCCAGCGTTTCAATTAATGGGCGAAACTCCGCCCCTGCCGGGCGCGTCACCGCAATGCCTGCCCCCACGCCAATCGCCACCGCAATCAGGCTCGATATCCCCACCAGCCAGAAGTGCGCCAGCGTCAGGCTCAGAAAGCTCTCTTGCTGATAAACCGGACGAGGCAGTTCAGGAAACAGAGCGCTGAAAAGGGGCGCACTATGGGGCATGAGCAGCAGCAGCGCCACGAAGAGCAGCACCAGCCACAGCAGCGGATCACGCATCCACTTCATGCGCGGCCTCCCCGTTCAGCAGATCGCGAAAATGCAGCGTGCCGCAAGGCTGACCCTGGGCGTTGACGACCGGCAACCGCTCGCAGCGGCCAGTGACAAACGCCGACAGGGCATCGCGCAGGCTCATGCTGTCGTGTAAGGGCTCACCCGCCTCAGGGGTCATCTCCCGACGCATCGACTCACCCACCGTTCGCAGGGAGAGCAACCGCACCCCCAGCTCGCTGTGGCCAAAGAACTCACGTACAAAGGGGGTGGCGGGCTGTGTTAACAGCTCCAGCGGCGAGCCTTGCTGCACGACTCTGCCGTTATCCATCAGCACCAGTCTGTCCGCCAGCCTCAAGGCCTCGTCAATATCGTGGGTCACCAGAACTATGGTGCGCCCCAGAATGCGGTGAATACGGGTCATCTCCAGCTGTAATGCGCTGCGTGTGACCGGATCCAGCGCCCCGAAGGGTTCATCCATTAATAGCACTTCTGGGTTAGCAGCCAGCGCCCGGGCAACCCCTACGCGCTGCTGCTGCCCGCCAGAAAGCTGATGCGGATAGCGTTCCCGCAGGGAGGGATCCAGACCCAGCAGCGCCATCAGCTCATCGACGCGGTCGTCGATCTGTTGTTTCGACCACTTTTGCAACTGCGGCACGGTGGCAATATTGCGCGCGACCGTCCAGTGGGGGAACAGCCCGATGGATTGAATGGCGTACCCCATACGCCGACGCAGCTCCAGCACCGGCAGGCTGCGGATCTCTTGCCCGGCGAAGCAGATGCGGCCGCTGTCATGTTCCACCAGCCGATTGATCATTTTCAGGGTGGTGGACTTCCCCGATCCGGAGGTGCCAATCAGCACTGAAAACGCCCCCTCCTCACAGGTGAGGTTCAGGTCGCTGACCGCCGGCTGACCGGCAAATACTTTATTTACATCCTGGAATTCAATCATCGCGACTCCCTTTCAGTAGCGCTATCCACAGGGCGAAGAGAGCGTCAATGACGACTGCCAGCGCAATAACCGGCACCACACCCAACAGCACAAGGTCGAGGGCACTACTCAGCAGCCCCTGGAACACCAGTGCACCAAACCCGCCGGCTCCAATCAGCGCGGCAATAACCGCCATCCCGACCGTCTGCACCGCTACCACCCGTAATGCGCGTAGCAGCACCGGTAGCGCAAGGGGAAGCTGGATCTGCCAGAAGCGCTGACGGGCGTTCATGCCCATCGCATCAGCACTTTCCAGCACGTCGGCAGGCACATGGCTTAACCCCGCCACCATCCCTCGCGCCAGCGGCAGCAAGGCGTAGAGCACCAGGGCAATCAGCGCCGGGGTCAACCCTGTCCCGGCGATACCCAGCGTCGAGAGCCACGGAAAGGCTTTGGTCAGCCCGGCCAGCGGCGCGATCAGCAGGCCAAACAGGGCCACGGAAGGGATAGTCTGGATAACATTCAACACCGCAAACACCGGCCCCTGACGGGTGGGATGACGATAACACCACATCCCCAGCGGCACGCCAATGACCAGCGCCGGGGCGAGAGTGCCCAGCAATAGCGTTAGATGCTGCGCCAGCGCGTTATCAAACACCTCCTGCCGATTGGCGTACTCCTTTAGCAACGATAAGCTATTCAGCTCACCGCTAAAGAGCAGGGCTAACGGCAGGATCCAGATTTGCGCATGCAGCAGCCAGCGCCAGACGGGCTGAGTCGAGAGACGACGAATAGCATCGCTGCAGGCCAGCAAGCACAAGGCCAGCCAGAGCCACAGACCGCTGCCAACCGACGTACGAGCCAGCGGACTTTCTGCCGTTACCAGGTGTGTGGCCGCCTGCCCTGCGCTCCAGAAAAGCACAATAAACAGCAGCTCGCATACCAGTAGCGTCAGCATCAGCGCCAGTCGGCCACGCGCCAGCGATAGCCCCGCCAGCAGGCAGAGCGGCGCGAGAAGCAGCCAGGGGGAAAAAGACCAGATTTGCCAGAGCGCACGCCCCTCTCCGGAAACCAGCCGGTTTGGAGCGAAATTCACGAAAGGCAGCGCGGCTGCCGCCACAGCCAGTATGGCCAGCAGCAACAGCACGCGGTTATGACAGGTTATCGGCACAGCAGAGTCCTGTTGCGGTGGGCTATTTCACCAGCCCTTTCGACTGAAGATAATCTGCCGCCACTTTTTTGGCATCCAGCCCCTCTACCGCAATGCTGGCATTCAGCTGCTGTAAGGTTTTCTCATCCAGGCTTTCAAAGACGGGCTTCAGCCATTCGCCGAGCTGCGGATAGGCCTTCAGCACCGCTTCCCGCACCACGGGTGCAGGCGCATAAATAGGCTGAACCCCCTTCGGGTCGGTAAGGGTCTGTAGACCCAGCGCCGCGACCGGGCCGTCGGTGCCGTAGGCCATTGCCGCGTTCACTCCGGAAGTCTGTTGCGCCGCCGCTTTAATGGTCACAGCCGTATCGCCACCGGCCAGTGACAATAGCTGGCTCTGGTCGAGCTTGAAGCCGTAAGTTTTTTCAAACGCGGGTAACGCATCCGCACGTTCGATAAATTCTGCCGACGCGGCCAGTTTGAATTCGCCTTTCTCTTTCAGATAGCGGCTAAGATCCTCAAGCGTCGTCAGTTTGCCCTTTTCCGCCACGTCTTTACGCACCGCGATGGTCCAGGTGTTATTGGCCGGGGCCGGGGTTAACCACACCAGCTTGTTCTGTTCGGCGTCGAGTTTTTTAACTTTTTCGTAGCCCTGGCTGGCATTCTTCCATGCGGCATCGTTTTCATCTTTGAAGAAAAACGCCCCGTTGCCGGTATATTCCGGGTAGATATCCAGCTCGCCGGACGTGATGGCACCGCGCACCACCGGGGTGGTGCCAAGCTGAACTTTATTGACTGTTTTTACGCCGTGACTTTCGAGCACCTGCAAAATGATATTGCCGAGCAGCGCCCCCTCAGTATCAATTTTAGAGCCCACTTTCACAGGCTCCGCGGCCTGTAGCGGTAAACTCAACGCCGCCAAAAGTGCCGCTGAGCCTAAAATCCCCTTCGAAATCGTCATACCTCATTCCTCATTTTTTTATCGCCCTTTTCAGAGGCTTGAGTGAAAAGCGTAGTTTAAAATGGCGAAATTAACCGCCAAATTACGTTATTTGCATCGCGTGAGAGACATCCCCCGCATGGCAGGGGATGTCTGGAGGAGGGGTTACAGCAGTTCGAACTCGCCTTTGTTTACCCGCGCAGAGTCCTGGCCAATAAAGACGTTGAATTTGCCCGGTTCAGCATCGTACTTCATGCGCTGATTCCAGAACTTAAGCGCCTCGATATCGATCGGGAAGTTAACGGTTTTGGTCTCGCCCGGCTTCAGGCTAATCTTCTCAAACCCACGCAGTTGTTTAACCGGGCGGCTGGTTGAGGCGGTAACGTCCTGAATGTACATCTGCAGCACGGTCGCACCTTCACGCTTACCGCTGTTGGTTACCTGCACGCTGGCGGTAACCTTGCCGTCACGCGCCATCGACGGGGAAGACATTTTCACCTCAGAGACGGTAAAAGTGGTGTAGCTCAGACCATAGCCAAAGGGATAAAGCGGGCCATTGGCTTCGTCGAAGTAGCGCGAGGTGTATTTGTTTGGCTTATCCGCGTTGTACGGACGGCCGGTGTTGAGGTGGCTGTAGTAAACCGGGATCTGTCCAACCGAACGCGGGAAGGACATCGGTAGCTTACCGGACGGGTTGTAATCGCCAAACAGCACATCGGCAATGGCGTTCCCGCCCTCGGTGCCGGCAAACCAGGTTTCCAGAATGGCGTCCGCCTGCTGATCCTCTTTTACCAGCGCCAGCGGACGGCCATTCATCAGCACCAGCACCAGCGGTTTGCCGGTGGCTTTCAGCGCGGTAATCAGGTCACGCTGACTTTGCGGCAGGGTGATGTCAGTCCGGCTGGAGGCCTCATGAGCCATGCCCTGTGCTTCACCCACAACGGCAACGATGACGTCAGACTGCTTCGCGGTATTCACCGCTTCGTCGATCATCTCTTTTGGCGAACGCGGATCGACCTTCACCGCCTCTTCATACTGATTGAGGAAGGTGACGATGCCCTGATCGTTAGTCACGTTGGCACCTTTGGCATACTTCACGGTGGCGTTGTCACCCAGCGCATTTTTGATACCCGTCAGCACGGTGACCGACTGGTCCGCAACCCCGGCTGCCGACCAGCTCCCCATCACGTCGCGCTTGCTGTCGGCCAGCGGCCCGATCACCGCCACGGTGCCCGATTTGGCGATCGGCAGCGTATTGAGACGGTTTTTCAGCAGCACCAGACTTTCGCGGGCGACTTCGCGGGCTTCTTTGCGGTGCAGGCGGCTTTCGGCGTTCGTGTCTACCGGATCAGACTCTTTCGGTCCCAGGTGGCTGTACGGATCGTTAAACAGCCCCATGTCATATTTCACATTCAGAACGTGACGGGTCGCGTCGTCCAGCTCCGCCATGGTGACCTTGCCCGATTTGACCAGCCCCGGCAGATATTTGCTGTAATACTCGTCGCTCATGCTCATGTTAATGCCAGACTTCAGGGCGACGCGCACAGCATCTTCAGGATCGGAGGCGGTGCCGTGCTTGATCAGCTCCTTAATGGCCCCGTGATCGGAAACGGTGATGCCCTTGAAGCCCCACTCGTCACGCAGAACCTCTTTCAGCAGCCAGGCATCCGAGGTCGCCGGGGTCCCGTTCAGGGAGTTCAGGGCGACCATTACCGCGCCGCTGCCCGCGTCCAGCCCCGCTTTGTAGGGCGGCATATAGTCGTTAAACAGACGCTGCGGGCTCATGTCGACGGTGTTGTACTCTTTACCACCCTCAACGGCGCCGTAGGCTGCGAAGTGCTTTACGCTGGTCATCACCGAATAGCGATCCGCCGGGCTTTTGCCCTGCATCGCTTCCACCATGGTTTTGCCCAGGGTGGCGGTAAGGTAGGTATCTTCCCCGAAGCCTTCCGAGGCGCGGCCCCAGCGCGGATCGCGAGAGGCATCGACCATTGGCGCCCAGGTCATATTCAGGCCATCGTCGGCTGCTTCATACGCCGAGACGCGTCCCACGGTTTTCACCGCATCGAGGTTAAATGAGGAGGCCAGACCCAGGCTAATCGGGAAGACGGTACGCTGGCCGTGCAGCACGTCATAGGCAAAGAACAATGGGATCTTCAGGCGACTCAACTCCATCACCTGGTCCTGCATTTTGCGGATGTCCTGGCGGGTGACGGTATTGAAAATCGCCCCAACCTGACTCTCTTTGATCATCTCACGGATGGCCTCTTTCGGGTTATCCGGGCCGACGCTGATAAGACGTAACTGACCAATTTTCTCATCGACCGTCATCTTCTTGAGCAGGTCGGTAACAAAGGCGTCACGCGCTTCCGGCGTCAGGGGATGATTGCCAAACAGCTCATCAGCCAGCGCGGGTTGCAGTGCCAGACTTACAGCGACACCTACAGAACATAGCCATTTCATGTCGTTTACTCTCTCATCAATAACCGCCGGATAATCGCGGCCAGACCGTGCGAAAAACGCAGTGTGCCATAAACCCTGCGCCGCTTGCAGGGTTTATTCTCTGATTTTTCTGGTGAATAGAGGTTCGTCTAAAGATTAATCGCGCTATGCTGTAGAGCACGAGTTTGCTTCATCACAAGGAGTGGAAATGTCTTCCGTCAACACGCACGATAACAACGCATTTATCAATGAATTGTCACGACTGGTGGGCGCATCCCACCTGTTGACCGACGCGGCGAAGACCGCCCGCTATCGTAAAGGGTTCCGTTCCGGCCAGGGCGATGCGCTCGCGGTGGTATTCCCGGGAACCTTGCTGGAACTATGGCGCGTGCTCAGCCTCTGCGTTGAGGCCGATAAAATCATCCTGATGCAGGCAGCCAATACCGGCCTGACCGAAGGTTCTACCCCCAACGGTAACGACTACGACCGCGATATCGTGATCATCAGTACCCTGCGACTGGATAAGCTGCACCTGCTGGACAACGGCGAACAGGTTCTGGCCTATCCGGGCACCACCCTCTACTCACTGGAAAAAGCGCTTAAGCCGCTGGGACGCGAGCCGCACTCGGTGATTGGCTCCTCCTGCATTGGGGCGTCGGTAGTCGGTGGTATCTGCAATAACTCCGGTGGATCACTGGTGCAGCGCGGTCCTGCATATACCGAGATGTCGCTCTTTGCGCGCATCGATGAAAACGGCAAGCTTCAACTGGTGAACCATCTCGGTATTGAACTGGGCGTTACGCCAGAGCAGATCCTTAGTAAGCTGGATGACGATCGGGTCAAAGATGAGGATGTGCTTCATGACGGGCGCCACGCGCACGATCATGACTACATCAGCCGCGTGCGCGAGATTGATGCCGATACGCCGGCACGTTATAACGCTGACCCGGATCGACTGTTTGAATCCTCCGGCTGTGCGGGCAAACTGGCGGTCTTTGCCGTGCGCCTGGACACCTTTGAAGCCGAGAAAAATCAGCAGGTGTTCTATATTGGCACCAACCAGCCGGAGGTCCTGACCACCCTTCGCCGTCATATCCTTGGCGAGTTCTCTCATCTGCCGGTGGCGGGTGAGTATATGCACCGGGACATTTACGACATTGCTGAGCGTTACGGCAAAGACACGTTCCTGATGATCGACAAACTCGGTACCGACAAGATGCCCTTCTTCTTTACTATGAAGGGGCGTACCGATGCGATGCTGGAGAAAGTCTCGCTCTTTAAACCGCACTTTACCGACCGGTTTATGCAGAAACTGGGCAACGCCTTCCCGGCACACCTGCCCCCACGTATGAAGAGCTGGCGCGATAAGTACGAGCATCACCTGCTACTGAAGATGGCGGGCGACGGTATTGCCGAAGCGCAAAGCTGGTTAAGCGAATATTTCAAAACCGCCGACGGGGATTTCTTCGCCTGTACCCCGGAAGAAGGCAGCAAAGCTTTCTTGCACCGTTTCGCCGCCGCCGGCGCGGCTATCCGTTATCAGGCGGTTCATGCCGATGAAGTTGAAGATATCCTTGCGCTGGATATCGCCCTGCGCCGCAATGATACCGAGTGGTTTGAACACCTGCCCCCGGAGATCGACAGCCAGCTGGTGCATAAGCTCTATTACGGCCACTTTATGTGTTATGTCTTCCACCAGGACTATATCGTCAAAAAAGGGGTGGATGCCCATGCGCTGAAGGAGCAAATGCTGGCGCTATTGCAGGCGCGCGGGGCGCAATATCCTGCGGAGCATAATGTCGGCCACCTCTACGAAGCGCCAGAAGCATTAAAGCAGTTTTATCGCGCAAATGACCCCACCAACAGTATGAACCCCGGCATTGGTAAAACCACTAAGCACAAAAACTGGGCTGAAGGGGCTAATCCAGCGGGTGATACTTTGCAAACGACGAAATAGACCAGAAAGGGTCGCAGAAGCATTTGTTAAGCGACATGCAGCAGGACTAAAGTAGCATCATTGTGCCAGAGAAACGTTTCTCTGGCTTTTTGATGAGGAATGGGCAGACCATGTCGGCTGTAGAAATGTTAACCGAAACGGAAGTTGTGGTACGCGATGTGCTGCCCGACGATGCGCATGCCATTGCGGCAATTTACGCCTGGCATGTCCTCAATGGGCGGGCCTCGTTTGAAGAGGTTCCCCCGACGGTAGAAGAGATGCGTCAACGCATCAAGAGCGTGACCGGAGAGGGATTACCCTGGCTGGTTGCCCTCTATCGCGGCATCCTGGTGGGCTACTGCTATGCGACGCTGTACCGTCCCCGCTCCGCCTATCGCTACACCCTTGAAGAGTCGATCTACGTTGACGCCAGCACGCCGGGACGGGGTTTTGGCAGCGCCCTGCTCAGCGCGTTGATTGCACGCAGCGAACAGGGGCCGTGGCGGCAGATGATTGCCATCATCGGCGATGGGCCGAATAACACCGGCTCGTTGCGCCTGCATAAAAAGCACGGATTTGAAGTGGCCGGACAGCTCAGGAGCGTGGGTTACAAGAAAGGGGACTGGCGCGATACCCTGATTTTGCAGCGTCCACTCAACGACGGTGACTGGACGCTGCCGGAGTAATTAGTCGTTCTGGGCGGTCTGTTCGCCGGCGAGAGTACCCGCCGCCGCCATCTGGGCCGCTTTTTGCTTTTTATAGCTCAGCGCCGCCGCCGGAACCGGCATCACTTTCCCCGTCTCAATCCAGGTACGCAGACGGCTGGCATCCGCGAAGTGGGTGTATTTGCCGAAAGCATCCATCACCACCAGCGCCACCGGTTTACCCTTGATCACCGTACGCATCACCAGGCAGTGGCCTGCCGCGTTGGTAAAGCCGGTTTTGGTCAACTGAATGTTCCAGTTATCACGGTAGACAAGATGGTTAGTATTGCGGAACGGCAAGGTATAAGCCGGGTTCGCAAAAGTCGCCATCTCTTCTCGGGTAGTGCTCAACTGGCCAATCAGCGGATACTGTTTGCTGGCGATCAACATTTTGGTCAGATCCTGCGCGGTCGAGACGTTATGGATCGACAGGCCTGTCGGCTCTACGAAGCGGGTATGGGTCATGCCCAGCGCTTTCGCCTTAGCGTTCATGGCCTTGATAAAGGCGTTATAGCCGCCCGGGTAGTGGTGAGCCAGGCTCGCCGCCGCGCGGTTTTCCGAGGACATCAGTGCCAGCAACAGCATATTTTTACGGCTAATTTCGCTGTTCAGGCGCACGCGGGAATAGATCCCTTTCATTTCAGGCGTCTGACTGATATCGACTTTCAGTTTCTCATCCAGCGGCAGTCGTGCGTCCAGCACGACCATCGCGGTCATTAATTTGGTGATGGAAGCGATCGGGCGCACCAGATTTGGGTGGCTGGCGTAGATCACCTTATTGGTGTTCAGATCGACGATCATCGCGCTACCGGAGGCAATTTCCGGCTGGGCTGCCGTCGTCACGGCGGCGGTTTTCGCGAGGGCCGGTGTCGCAACAGGCACGGTCAGCAACAGGGCAAGGCTCAGTATAGAAACGCGGAATTTCAGCATGGGGAGACTTCGGATAATTATTCACGCACGTGATAACGTACACCGCCGATGAAGTGAGGCATCACCGGCTGGCAAACGTCATCATAGCCGCCCGGATGCCTGGCCGCCAGAAGATAATCGTGAACAGATGCTGCATTGCTGGCTATTACGCCAGCAATGCAGTGCATTCAGAACAGGCGATACCCATAACCCCAGAGAATAACAGTCAGCGCCAGCAGCGCTTCCAGCACCAGCACGCCGATAGCCAGCGTCGAGCTGGAGAAACTGAGCCCCTCCTCTTTATTGATATTGAGGAAGGTGGGAATGCCGACATACAGCAAATAGCCGGTATAGAACAGCGCAACGGTGCCCACCAGCGCACAGAGCCAGACCAGCGGGTAAATCGCCACAATGCCGCTTAAAAACAGCGGAGTAGCAACATAGCCGGCGAAGATCATACAGAGCGTGAGGGAGGGACGCTGCGGGTGGTTACGCGCCATCCAGTAAATCACGCGCCCCATGATCGCCACACCGGCCAGCATCATGCCGTAAAAGATCACCGCAAGCGCCAGGCCGGTCATCCAGGAGAGTTGTATAACTGTGCCATCACCAAAATCCCAGCCAATCTGCGTGGTACCAATAAACGCGCAAATGACGGGGATCGCCGCCATCAGCAACACATGATGGGTATAGTGATGACTGACGGTTTCGTTTTCACTTCTGATAACGTGCATTTCACGGTCGGGATGGGAAAAAAGTCCCCAGACATGGTTCATAACGCCCCCTTGTTGTCGGCCCGTACAGCGATACTTAAGTATAATCCAGGCATCAGATTATTTTGTGTACAGCATAAAAAATGCCGTTATGGCCAGAGAGGAACTACGCTTATCTTATGGATATCAATGCACTGATAGAACAATACGGATACGCCGCGTTAGTGATAGGTAGCGTGGCAGAAGGGGAAACCATTACGCTTCTGGGCGGCGTGGCCGCGCATCAGGGCCTGTTGAAATTCCCGCTGGTGGTGGCTGCCGTGGCGCTGGGGGGGATGATCGGCGATCAACTGCTCTATTTTCTTGGCGTCCGCTTTGGCCCCGCGCTATTACGGCGCTTCTCTCGCCATCAGAAAAAAATCCAGCGGGCGCAAAAACTGATTCAGCGCCACCCTTACCTGTTTGTCATCGGCACCCGCTTTATGTATGGCTTTCGCATTATCGGCCCGCTGCTCATCGGGGCCAGCCGTCTTCCGCCCAAAATCTTCCTGCCGCTAAATATCCTCGGCGCCATCGTTTGGGCGCTGATCTTCTCCACCCTGGGTTACGCGGGTGGAGAAGTGATTGGCCCGTGGCTGCATAGCCTTGACCAGCACCTGCGCCACTGGGTATGGCTGATTGGCGTGCTGGTGCTGGTGGTGCTGATACGCCTGTGGTTAAAGCGCCGTGAGAATAAGCGCGATTAACCCCGGCTACGACTGGGGCTTGAACTGCGGATTGGCCAGCATAAAGCCCCCATCAACGATAAACGACTGCCCGGTGGTGTAACTGGCGTCGCTGTCGCATAGCCAGGCGACCAGACTGGCGATCTCTTTGGTGTGCCCAGGCCGCGCCAGCGGGATTTCGGGCATCGAACCCGGCTTCACTTCGCTGTCATCCATGTCGTTCATCGGCGTGGCAATAGCGCCCGGCGCCACGGCATTGACCAAAATATTGTGGTGGACGAGCTCCAGCGCCATCGATTTGGTCAGCCCACCGAGGGCGTGTTTAGCCGCCGTGTAAGCGCTGGCCTCCGTTAACGGCGTATGTTCATGCACTGACGTGATGTTCACAATGCGCCCGCCCTGCCCCTGCTTCACCATCTGCTGCGCCGCAATCTGCGAACAGAGAAAGGCCCCGTCCACATCGACGGTGAGGATGCTGCGCCACTCCTCAAATTTCATCTCGAGGAACGGGGCTTTGGTCATCGCCCCGGCGTTATTGACCAGCACATCGAGACGCCCAAAGCGGGCAATCAGCGTCTCGATGGCCTTCGCCCCCTCCGGAAGCGTGCTTAAATCGAGGTGAATGGACTCCGCGCGGCGGCCACGGGCTTCTACCTCCCGGCAGGTCTTCGCTGCCCCCTCTTCGTCCGAATGCCAGGTGACGCCTATATCAAATCCGCGCTCTGCCAGCATCAGTGCCGTGGTTTTACCGATGCCGGAATCGGATGCGGTCACAATCGCGACCCGTTGTGTTGCCGTCATACTCACCTCCTCAAGGACAAAGAGGTAAGTATAGATCCTGACTAAAATCAGGCCGCTTTTGTCATGGTTGCTACACTTAAAGGGAAAATACACAGATGAGGGAACTGACAATGAAAATTTTGCTATGGGTTATTTTAGTTATATTTCTGATTGGGTTACTGGTGGTGACGGGTGTGTTTAAGATGCTCTTCTAAGCGATACCCCGGCAGGCTGACCCCTGCCGGGATGTTTCCTGCGTTACTCTTTAAGCGATGCCCCGTTGGTGGCAATCACCTCCTGATACCACCAGAAGCTCTTTTTACGGCTCCGCGCCAGGGTGCCGTTACCCTTGTCGTCACGGTCAACGTAGATAAAGCCATAGCGTTTTGACAGCTCGGCCTTCGAGGCGCTGACCAGATCAATCGGCCCCCAACTGGTATACCCCATGATCTCGACGCCGTCGTCAATCGCCTCGCGAACCTGCACCAGGTGATCGTTCAGATAACTGATGCGGTAATCATCTTGCACCACGCCGTCGGCATCCGGTTTATCCTTCGCACCAAGTCCATTTTCCACAATAAACAGCGGCTTCTGATAGCGATCCCACAGCACGTTCAGCAGCGTACGCAGGCCAATCGGGTCAATCTGCCAGCCCCATTCGGAGCTGGCCAGATGCGGATTGGGGACCATGCTCAGGATGTTGCCGCGTGCCTGCTGGTTTAGCGCTTCATCGGTGGTCACACAGCCGGTCATGTAGTAGCTAAAAGAGATAAAATCGACGGTTGATTTCAGCGCCTCGCGATCGGCGTCGGTGATCTCCAACTGGATGCCGTTTTCGCGGAAGAAGCGCAGCATATAGCCTGGATACGCCCCGCGGCACTGTACATCACCGAAGAACTGCCAGGCGCGGTTCTCCTGCAGCGCTTCCAGCACATCGTCGGGTTTGCAGGTCAGCGGATAGACCAGGCCGCCCAGCAGCATGTTGCCAATTTTCGCCTCCGCAATGATCTCGTGGCAGGCTTTGACCGCCAGTGCGCTGGCCACCAGTTGGTGGTGGATCGCCTGATAGACTTCGCCTTTACTGCTGCTCTCCGGCAGGCCGACGCCGGTCATCGGCGCGTGCAGGGACATGTTGATCTCATTGAACGTGAGCCACAGCTTCACCTTCTCTTTATAGCGTGTAAATACGGTGCGCGCGTACCGCTCAAAGAAGCCGATGGTCTGACGACTGCCCCAGCCGCCGTACTGTTTCACCAGGCCCCAGGGCATTTCGTAGTGGGAGAGCGTCACCAGCGGCGTGATGCCGTGGGCGGCCAGTTCGTCAAAGAGCTTGTCATAAAAGGCCAGCCCGGCTTCGTTTGGCTGCTGCTCGTCACCGTTCGGGAAGATACGCGTCCAGGCAATAGAGACGCGCAGGCAGCTGAAGCCCATTTCGGCAAACAGGCTAATATCTTCCGGGTAACGGTGATAAAAGTCGATCGCCACGTCTTTGATGCCGCTGTCGCCCACAACCCGTTCCACCACCGGGCCAAAGACCCCCTGCGGCTGCACGTCAGAGGTGGATAACCCTTTCCCATCCTCCAGATAAGCACCTTCTACCTGATTAGCGGCAACCGCGCCGCCCCACAAGAAATCATTCGGAAACGTTTTCATAGGTTCTCCTATTATTAATGGCTGACGCAGAGTAACGGCGTGCCCGCATTGACGGCAGTGGCCGCCACGGTGGCTACGTCCCGGTACTCGTCGCTATTACTGATAATGATAGGGGTCGCCAGATCGTAGCCGGCATCGATAATCGCCTGGCGATCGAACTCCAGCAGCAGATCGCCCGGCTGAACTTTGTCACCCACCTTCACGTGAGCGGTAAAGGGTTTGCCGTCGAGCTTAACGGTGTCGATTCCCACATGAATCAGCACTTCAATGCCGCTGTCGCTCAGCAGGCCGATGGCATGCTTGGTGGCAAACAGCGAGGCCACCTCCCCGGCAAATGGGGCGATTACTTTATTGTCTGAAGGAATAATTGCCGCCCCGTTGCCCAGCAGCCCGCTGGCAAAGGTGGTATCCGGCACCTGATCCAGAGCCAGTACGGTGCCGGTCATCGGCGACAGCACATCGTTTTCACCCGGGGCCACCGCCACCGGGGTGGCTTCCGCTGCCCGGCCCGGCATACCGGCCACCAGCGTCATGACGCAGCTCAGCACCAGTGCCACCAGCGTACCGATAATGCCGCCCCACAGGGTGGCATCCACGCCGCCTGGCGGGATCATCTGCGCCACGGTAAAGATATTGGCAAAGCCGAAGGAGTAGACGTGGGTATCGCTGAAACCCACAATCGCGCCGCCGATAGCCCCCGCCACACAGCCAAAGATAAACGGACGACGCAGCGGCAAGTTCACGCCATAGACCGCCGGTTCAGTGATGCCAAAAATCCCTGCGGTGACGGACGAACCGGCCAACATTTTCTGACGGCTATCACGGGTACGCAGGAAGATACCCAGCGCGGCGCCTACCTGGCCAAACACCGCCGGCAGCAACATCGGCAGCATAGTGTCATGCCCCAGTACCGCAAGGTTGTTAATCATCAGCGGCACCAGCCCCCAGTGCAGGCCGAAGATCACGCAGACCTGCCAGAGCGCCCCCATTGCCGCCCCTGCCAGCCACGGCGCCAGCACGTCGATCCACTGGTACCCGTTTGCCAGCATCTGGCTAAGCCAGGTGGCAATCGGCCCAATGACCAGGAAGGTCAGCGGCACGGTCACGCCCAGACAGATGAGCGGGGTAAAGAAGTTTTTCATCGAAGAGGGCAGGCGTTTTACGCTCTGCTTCTCCAGCCAACAGCTGACCCAGGCAGCGAGAATGATCGGAATCACCGATGAACTGTAGTTGAACCAGGTGACAGGGATCCCGAGGAAAGCGTCCTCCATCGCCCCTGCCTGCTGGCTGGCCTCAAAGGCCTGAATCATCATCGGATGGGTTAATGCCCCCCCGATGACCATGGTGATGAAGGGATTACCGCCAAATTTCTTACCGGCGGTGTAACCCAGTACCAGTGGGAAGAAGAAGAAGAGCGCATCGCTCGCCGCAAACCAGATTTTGTAGGTGCCACTGTCGGTGGTCAGCCAGCCGCAGACTACCGCCAGCGCCAGCAGCCCTTTTAAAATACCGGAGGCGGCCAGAATGCCGATAAAGGGAGTAAAGATGCCCGAAACGATGTCGATCAAACGGCCAAGCAGATTACCTTTGTCGCCCGCCTCTTCCGTCACCGGCGTATCATCGGTGAGCCCGGCTTCATGACGAACGGCTTTCCACACATCGTTAACGTGGTTGCCGATCACCACCTGGAACTGACCGCCGCTTTCGACAACCATAATCACGCCCGGGTTTTTCTTCAGCCCCTCAGCATCCGCCTTTTGGCTCTCTTTCAGTTTAAAGCGAAGCCGGGTGGCGCAATGCACCAGACTGACAATGTTCTCCTTGCCCCCGACGTGGGCGAGAATATCCTTTGCCAATGCTTGATATTCCATCTCGATTTCCTTCTTCAATGCCCGCAGGCACCCGTTGACTGAGACTAAAAATAAAAAAACCCGAGAACGACCCCCATCAGGGGGTCGCGCTCAGGTTTTGCCTGCGTAATGCAGTAACAATCCAGTTGTTGAGGCTTAACGCCCCTCTTTTCTTACCCGCTCAATATGGATAGCGAGGAACATAATCTCTTCGGTTGTCAGCTCGCGCTGATAACTTTTTTGCAGATGCTGTGCGATCTTCTCGGCGCATTTCCACGCCTTCGCATAGTTATCTTTCACCGCGGTATGCAGCGAGGCATCGTCATCTTCCACGACGGTTCGCGTCAGCATGCGCTGGGCGAAGAACTTCAGATGGGTGACGAAGCGCTGATAACTGAGCGACTCCTCGTCATACTCCAGCTGCAGTTGATACTTCACCAGCTGCAGAATTTCCTGCATCACGCGCGTAACGTGCATCACCTCCGGCATTTCGCTATTCAACTGGGCGGTGACCAGATGCAGCGCGATAAAGCCGGCCTCATCTTCGGCTAAGGCGACGTCGAGCCTTCTGGCGATGATGGCCCGGGCTTCCTGTCCCAGTTCAAACTCTTTTGGATAAAGGCGTTTGATCTCCCACAGCAGCACGTTTTTAATCGCCAGACCCTTCTTCTGCCGCTCAATGGCGAAGTAGCAGTGGTCGGTCAGGGTGATGTATAAACTCTCCTGCAATTTACCCAGTCGCTGCGCCGCCAGCCCGATAATGCGGTCGCAGGTGGTCATCACCTCCAGAGGGATCTGACTGAGAAGCTCCCCGAGGCGATGCACCAGTTCGTCACTTTGCAGTGCGAACACCTTTTCCACCTTCTCTTTATCCAGGTTCTCACCCACGCGCTTTTGAAAGGCCAGCCCACGACCCATCACGACCTGTTCGCGCCCGTGTTCATCCTGAACAACCACCACATTATTATTAAGAATTTTGGCGATGATCATCGGAACCCCAAAAACAAAAAAACCTGACCTCCGGCGGAAGCCAGAAATCAGGTTTTGCCTGCCGCAGCAGTAACAATCCAGTTCAGGTACTCTATCACTTTCATTCGTAGCCTCAATCCGCCACGAACAGAAACGTGATGGAGATCGCTCTCGGCCACTGTACAGCCAGCAGGCGATTGGCGTACCAAAGGCCCTTTAATGCTGGGCGAAAGAGGCATCTAAAAGCCCCGAGCCTGCACGAGCGGGTATTATTTTGCCTGGATGACGCGCGCAATCTCTGCTGAGGTTTGCAGCGTGCGGATCTCCTGAAATAACGACAGCGCCTCGTCATACTCTTTGCGCAGATAACTGAGCCACTGTTTAATGCGCGCCACATGATACAACCCGGTATCACCCTGCTTTTCCAGACGACTGTATTTTTGCAGCAAGGTCACCACCTCCGCCCAGGGCATGCGCGGCGCGTTATATTTTATGACCCGGCTCAGATTGGGCACGTTCAGGGCGCCACGGCCAATCATGACCGAATCACAGCCGGTAGCGGCCATACAGGCCTGGGCACTTTCGTAATCCCAGATCTCACCGTTGGCAATAACCGGAATCGACAGGCGTTTACGGATCTCGCCGATGGCCTGCCAGTTAATGCGTTCCGCCTTGTAGCCATCTTCTTTAGTACGCCCGTGAACCACCATCTCGCTGGCCCCCGCCTGCTGCACGGCATCGGCAATCTCAAACTGGCGATCGCTGCTGTCCCATCCCAACCGCACTTTTACCGTCACCGGCAGGTGCGCGGGTACCGCTTCGCGCATCGCCTTTGCGCCACGGTAGATAAGCTCAGGATCTTTTAACAGCGTGGCCCCGCCGCCGCTGCCGTTAACCAGCTTCGACGGGCAGCCGCAGTTGAGATCTACGCCATACGACCCCAGCTCCACCGCCCGTGCGGCGTTTTCCGCCAGCCACTCAGGATATTGCCCCAGCAACTGTACCCTTACCAGGGTGCCCGTAGAGGTGCGGCTCTGGTTGTGGAGTTCAGGGCAGAGTCTGTAAAACGACTTTACTGGCAGCAACATATCGACCACGCGCAGAAATTCGGTGATGCAGAGATCGTAATCGTTAACCTCGGTCAGCAGCTCGCGCACCAGTGAGTCGAGCACGCCTTCCATCGGCGCCAGTAATACACGCATTGTTCGTACCTGTGAAAAAAGACGCGCTATAGTAGCCGCTCTCCCGGTATGTGGAAAGCCCGGCGCTTACTCAGGCACCGTCTCTTCCGGGCGCAGCGTCAGCACTTCAAAACCCTCCGCCGTGACGGCGATGGTATGTTCCCACTGGGCCGAGAGTTTTTTGTCGCGGGTCACCACCGTCCAGCCATCTTTTTTGGTCTTGATACGGCTGTCGCCCTGGTTGATCATCGGCTCGATGGTAAAGACCATCCCTTCTTTGAGCACAGCGCCTTCACCGGGCTTTCCATAGTGCAAGACCTGCGGCTCTTCGTGCATCTCTTTGCCGATACCGTGTCCACAATATTCCCGCACCACGCTGTAGCCGTTGCTCTCAACATAAGACTGAATCGCATGGCCAATGTCCCCCAGAGTCGCGCCCGGCTTCACGGCCTTAATCCCTCTCCACATCGCCTCGTACGTTTTATTAACCAGTCGACGGGCCAGCGGCGAGACGTCGCCAATGAGATACATTTTACTGGAGTCGGCAATCATGCCCGCTTTTTCGAGCGTGATGTCGACATTGACGATGGACCCGGATTTCAGGTGCTCGGACGATTTCGGGATACCGTGGCAGACCACATCATTCACCGAGGTGTTAAGCACATACGGGAAATCGTACTGCCCTTTACTGGCCGGACGGGCCTGGAGTTGATTAACAATAAAGGCTTCCACCCGGTCGTTGATCTCCATGGTGGTGACGCCTGGCTTAATAAAGTCGTCCAGCATGGTAAAGACCGAGGCCAGCAGTTCGCCCGCATGACGCTGGCGCGCCAGCTCATCTGCGCTTTTAATGAGAATTGATGGCATTGATCACCTCCAGTAAACGATCGGAGCCAGATTTCAGCATCATCATTTTGATCTGCTGATGATTAAGTTCAGGGTAGAGCTCACTCATCATACCGAGGCGGATCCAGTATTCGGCCTGAGCGTTGACCGAACGTGACATGGCTTTGCTGGCATCACGAATGTCGTCATGCAGCAGGTCGGAAATTTTTACGATACCCATTTATATACTCCGTAATGATTCATATATAAATCGTATATCGTTAGCGAAGGCTTGTCACCCGTGTTTGTGGAAATGCCCGACGTTCCAAAAAGCAATGTCTGGTATGCTCAAATTTCATGATGTGATCCGTAGCACGTTTCCGGGTTTAATTGTATGATGAATGCGTTTCTTCAAGGGCTTTCACCATGAACAAATCATTGAATAACGTCTGGCAGTATCTGCGCGCGTTCATATTTATCTATCTCTGCCTCTATGTGGGTAACTTCCTGGCATCGCTGCTGCCGATCACCATTCCGGGCAGCATCATAGGCATGCTGATCCTCTTTGTCTTACTGGCGCTGCAGATCATTCCGGCGAAGTGGGTTAAACCGGGATGCTCGGTGCTGATTCGCTATATGGCGCTGCTGTTTGTCCCCATCGGCGTGGGGGTGATGCAATATTACGACCAGCTTAAAGCCCAGTATGGTCCGATCGTTGTTTCCTGTTTTATCAGCACTCTGGTGGTCTTCCTGGTGGTGAGCTGGAGTTCACACCTGGTTCATGGTGAGCGCAAAGTAATTGGCGAGAAGGAGAGTAAGAAATGATGGTAAATATCTGGTGGTCATTGCCGTTAACCCTGGCCGTCTTCTTCGCCGCGCGTAAGCTCGCCATGCGTTTTAAGATGCCGCTGCTCAATCCGTTACTGGTGGCGATGGTGGTTATCATCCCTTTCCTGCTGGTGACCGGTATCTCGTACGAGCACTATTTTGCTGGCAGTAAAGTCCTCAACGATCTTCTGCAGCCTGCGGTCGTGGCGCTGGCTTTTCCGCTGTATGAACAGCTGCATCAAATCCGTGCGCGCTGGAAATCCATCATCACTATCTGCCTGGTGGGCAGCGTGGTGGCGATGATCACCGGTACCTCGGTTGCACTGCTAATGGGGGCATCACCGCAAATCGCCGCCTCTATTTTACCGAAATCGGTCACGACCCCTATTGCGATGGCGGTGGGCGGAAGCATTGGCGGAATCCCGGCCATTAGCGCCGTTTGCGTAATTTTTGTCGGCATCCTCGGGGCGGTGTTTGGTCACACGCTGCTGAATCTGATGCGCATTCGGACTAAAGCAGCCCGCGGCTTAGCGATGGGAACCGCGTCGCATGCCCTTGGCACCGCGCGCTGTGCCGAGCTGGATTATCAGGAAGGGGCTTTCAGTTCGCTGGCGCTGGTGATTTGCGGGATCATGACCTCGCTTCTCGCGCCGTTCCTGTTCCCAGTGATTCTGGCGGTAATGGGCTAAAATTTGCGACGCGTCGCGCATTTTTCATTTCTGTTTCATAAGTTGCACACATAATGAGATCGCCATCACATATAAACCGGTTGCGGCTCCGTACACTACCGATCCATTAATCCTTATGAGGCAATGCCATGCACCCACGTTTTCAATCAGCTTTTGCCCAGCTTGCAGAGAATTTGCAATCGGCCCTGGCCCCAATTCTGGCAGATGCGCACTTCCCCGCCCTGCTGACGGCTGAACAGGTCACCGCACTGAAACGGGCAACCGATCTGGATGACGACGCGCTGGCCTTTGCGCTACTGCCGCTGGCCGCCGCCTGCGCACGCGCTGACCTTTCACACTTCAACGTCGGTGCCATTGCGCGCGGCGTGAGCGGCACCTGGTATTTTGGCGGCAATATGGAGTTCCTGGGCTCCACCATGCAGCAGACGGTGCACGCCGAGCAGAGCGCCATCAGCCATGCCTGGCTGCGCAGTGAAAAAGGGCTGAGCGCCATCACCGTGAATTACACGCCGTGCGGCCACTGTCGTCAGTTTATGAATGAGCTGAATAGCGGCTTAGAGCTGCGCATCAACCTGCCGGGTCGCGCCCCTCATACGCTGGCCGATTACCTGCCTGATGCTTTTGGTCCAAAAGATCTGGAGATCAAAACCCTCCTGATGGATGAGCAGAATCAGGGGTTCGCTCTGAGTGGCGACGCCTTAACTCAGGCCGCCATCGCCGCCGCCAACCACTCCCACGCCCCTTATAGTAACGCCCCGAGCGGTGTGGCCCTGGAGTGCCGGGACGGTACGATCTTCACGGGCAGCTATGCTGAAAATGCGGCATTCAACCCGACCCTGCCCCCATTGCAGGGTGCTCTGAATCTGCTGAGTCTGAATGGCTATGATTATCCGGACATTCAGCGCGCCATGCTGGCTGAAAAGGCTGATGCGTCGCTCATTCAGTGGGATGCTACGGTGGCAACCCTGAAGGCGCTGGGCTGCCAGAATATTGACCGCACCTTGCTGGCCTGATCCGCTTCGCGGGCAGAAATGCCCGCGTATCTGGTGAAAATCCCCCCAATTAAACCGCCGTTTCTTGCGCTTACCAGACGGGTAAAGTAGCCTGAGTGAAATTTCACCCACGACACGAGTCATCTCCATGTTTAAGCGCGTTTTTTACAGCCTCTTTGTCCTGACTGGCATCGTGCTGTTGACTGCGCTTGGCCTCGACCGCTGGATGAGCTGGAAAACCGCCCCTTACATCTTCGACGACCTGCAAGATCTGCCTTACCGTCAGGTGGGCGTGGTGCTGGGTACCGCCAAATATTACCGCACCGGGGTGATCAATCAGTATTACCGCTACCGTATTCAGGGGGCGCTGAATGCCTATAACAGCGGCAAGGTAAACTACCTGCTGCTGAGCGGCGATAATGCGCTCCAGAGCTATAACGAGCCGGTCACGATGCGTAAAGATCTGATTGCCGCCGGGGTCGATCCCGCGGATATCGTGCTCGACTATGCTGGTTTTCGTACCCTGGACTCGATTGTGCGCACCCGTAAAGTCTTTGATACCAACGACTTTATCATTATCACTCAGCGCTTCCATTGCGAACGCGCGCTGTTTATTGCGCTGCATATGGGCATCCAGGCCCAGTGCTACGCGGTCCCATCCCCGAAAGATATGCTCACCGTACGGGTACGCGAATTTGGCGCACGTCTGGGTGCGATGGCCGATCTCTATCTCTTCAAACGTGAACCGCGCTTTTTAGGTCCACTGGTGCCGATCCCCACCCAACACGAAGTGCCGGAAGATGCGCAGGGTTACCCGGCGGTCACGCCGGAGCAGTTGCTGGATTTCCAGAAAAAAGAGAAAAAGTAGCCGTTTTATTTACGGCGAAAATGAGACGGCAAGTCTGAACATTGCACAGAGAGCACGCTATTGGACTGACTCCCTATCGCGGGCCTTTTCATGGATACGTGCAGTCAGAGATCCTCGAACTGATGTCTGCAATGAGCGAAAAGCGGACCTTATAGTCTGGCAGGCTGGTTTAACAAACGTGGAGACGCGCTCATACGCATCTCGGTTGAGCACATGAAATCGCCATTTCCAGGAGCTTTCTCTTACCACGTGATCTCATTAAGATATCCCTATTGTCAGTAATGGGAATGACTTTAGTGCCATCACAACGTATTACAACCTTTTGGTTGCTCGTTCCGTTTCTACTGGCAGCCTGTGCCGGAAGCCACAAAAATGCGCCCTTCCCGCCGGATATAAGCCAGGCAGACTTAGTTAAAATTGATGCCTATGGTGAACAAGTGCGGCAGGCCATATCAGAACAAATGCCTGATAATGATACCTGGTCGGGGAAAGAGTGTACTGTCATGATTTCCATTCTGCCGGACGGCATGTTGGTGAAGGTAGAGGCCGAAAAAGGCGACCCTGAACTCTGTCAGGCTGCGGTTTCTGCTGTAGCCCGTGCTAAAATCCCGCCTGCGCCGGATGCAAAAACCGGGGAAATATTTAAAAAAGCCTATCTGGATTTTGCTATGTAACCCCTCTTCCATTTGAAAAAGCGGTAGATTATCTTTTACGCGTTATGTTGGTCTTATTTTATTTCAAGCGTTAAGAGTTTGAAAATTATGCTTGTGTCAAGGCCGCTATTTTTGGCGGCTTACGCTGGTGCAATCTTCAAACTACCATGCCTATTTCGCCTCTCACAGGGAACGTCCATGATGTATTCTGGTCGTCTTTTAGCGCTTTCACTCGTTCTACCCTTTGAATCGCCACAGATAATCTAGACACTTCCGAGCCGCTGATAATATTGTTTTTCGTATTCAGTTGGTGGCATATGATCACTCGAACCATGCCGACGCTTACTGTTATAAAACATTTCGATGTAATCAAAAATATCACCGCGAGCTTCTTCTCGCGTTCCGTAGATCTTTTTCTTTATCCGTTCACGTTTCAGTAGCTGGAAAAAACTTTCTGCGACTGCGTTGTCATGACAGTTACCGCGACGGCTCATACTGCCCTCCAGCCCGTGTGATTTCAGGAACGACTGCCACTCATAGCTTGTGTACTGACTGCCTTGATCAGAATGAACCAGCACCTGCTTTTGAGGATTACGTCGCCACACGGCCATCAGAAGTGCATTCAGGACAATATCCTTTGTCATCCGGGGCTGCATTGACCAGCCAATAACTTTGCGCGAGAACAGGTCAACAACCACAGCCAGATACAGCCAGCCTTCGTGAGTCCGGATGTAGGTGATGTCCGTTACCCAACGCTCATCCGGTGCTTCCGGGTTGAACTGCCGCTGGAGCCTGTTGGGCGTCACGATGCTGGTTTCACCCTTACGTGCCCGTGGGCTACGGTACCCGACCTGAGCCCTTATCCCGGCACGCTTCATCAGTCGCCAGACACGGTTAACTCCGCACTGTTGTCCGGTATCCCGCAGGTCGAGGTGGATCTTGCGATAACCATAAACGCAACCCGACTCCAGCCAGAACTGCTTTATCAGCCCCGTCAGCCTCAGGTCAGCATGATGCCGCCGTGAATCCGGCTGCTGAAGCGGGCTTCGCGTAATTCACGCGTCTGCTCGTCAGTGTATCCGGCCTTTTTTGCCATCAGCGTGTGGGCGGCAAGACAATAGTCACAGCCAGACTCTTCGCTTACCGCAAGATTAATGGCTTCCAGCTCACGCGCATTGAGACTTCCCTTATGTAATGCCGCGTTCAGCTGCAGCATCTGGCCCAGTATTTCCGGCGACTGCGTACCAATGGTCAGATAGGCGTTCGGAACTTTACCCATGCTGCCTTTGATAGCGCTGAACAGCTGTGCGGTTTTACCGGTTGCTTCGTCTTCGGCGATAGTATGTAAGCGGCTCATAATTACTCCTGATTTCATTTAGATAATTGTTCAGGTGACAGAACGTTAATGCCCTGCCACGCCAGGTTCATGAGCACATTACTGCGACAGGATAGGAGGAAAAAGTCAGCAGCCGAATTAAGACTTTCTCTCGAAAAGGTAAAATAGAACGTATACCAGGGACAGTTTAATCATGCTGTGTCCCAGAGCGGCGCTTGCCTGTATCGATCCCGAATGAGGGGCTTAACGGGCGGCCGGTTTTCCCACCCAGTTTCATTACTGCTTCCTGCAACATAAATTTCTCAGTTTTAATGACTATTCCGCCTTAATGTTTTTCGGTTGCAATAACCTCATTCGGAACATATTTGTTCTTTATTTCTCTTTTCTCTTCAGAAGATCCTAAAAACCCTGAAGCCGAATCCGGGCTGGCTAATCGTATTGAAGGGTGAGGGAGCTACAGCAGGAAGGGGTTCACGGCATGAGGTGGATGGAAACGGAAGGTCTGTTTTGAGCGAAAAGCGGACGTTATGACTCTACAGTACTACTATAAAATTTATATATATGAACAATATCGTGGTAACGGAATAGGCAGCCAAATGCTGAGCGCGATTCTGTCCCTTTCGAATAAAGTAGATCTGCTTTGTTCGTCCGATCTTGTTCCATTTTACGAATCTGACGGAACTCATTCTAAAGGTAAATTCACTACACCATCAGATGCGAATTTCACAAAACTACGGATATGTATTCAGGTTTATGCGTAATGAGCACTAATGACAGTGTGGACGCAAAAGGACTACCTATCTTTAACTGAACGATAGAGATATGGAAAATATGGCTAAGGACATCATTTCAGCCCAAAATTGACCGCAATCCCAGCAAAACCGGGGATTTTAATTATCATTTTCTACAGTTACATAAAGGGCTTTATAAGACTATCTAAAAATTTGGCCATTTCATTTACTGATATATAGTGCTTTATAATAAGCGATATTAAAAAGGTCATGAAAAGGCTTACAAAGGTGCCCAACATAATGTACTCAGAACGATGGCTGTCATTGTCATCTTTCAAGTCATTGAATCTGAATGCAGTTTTTATTGCCATCATAGCTGCTATCGCTGTAAATTGTCCGTAAATGAAGAAAGTGAATATCATTACCCGCTCTACAAACCCTATCCATTGCCCCCCTTTATTTGAGGAGAATGCCATTTTGGATTCTATACTAATATCAACCTTTGGTATTTCCATTACAATGATTTCAGCACGTTTTCTGTAGTCTGTAAATGCTGTATTGGCATCGGAAGATGCGCAAGATGCACTATTCATTAGCGTATTAAGCTTTTCCTTAAGATTATCTTCTAACATTCTAGATATATGGCTCTTAGTAACTTTGATGTGAGTTATCTTAGTTTCCGCCATTGCCATAGTAAGAAATTTTTCAACGAAAAATGAAACCGGCCTCAAAAGGATAAGTAAACCACAGACAACAAGAGCGAAACTTGCCAATCCTTTAATATGGTCATACTTTAATAAACTAAACTTCATTATTTCAAATGATTGAATACATACAACCAACAGAATAATGGTTAAAAAATGAATAATCTGATCTGATACGAAAAATAAAAAATCTCTTTTTGGGTATTTAATGTTTAATTTTTCTTTCAAACCATCAATTACTAAATGGATAAAAGCATAAGCCGTGCCAGTGTACAAAACAGGATAAGCAAAAATGAAGATATTTCCGCCCATTAAGTAAAACCATATAGTGAGACTTAAAAGAAATGCCAGGTAATGCTCTCCGGCATGAACCACGTGTGCTACCACAGCTGCCTTTTTTCCACGGAGACCGGATTTCCTTTCCACCATACTTTTACTTTGCGTGTAAAAATCAACAATGAGATGAGACAAAATGAGTAAAAGAGCGAGGTAAAACATTTAAATTATTCCTGTAATGTATTTCCGGCAATCCATTAATGACTCGATAACTCTTTCTGTTCCTGAACGTTCGATTATCTTGTGTATATTCTGTCGGCTTTTTTGCGCCTTCTTTGCCAGTTCTGGCGGGTTAACATCCATAACATCCAGAGCCTCTTTCAGAATCTCCGCCTGTGGCTTCGAAAGCATTGTTATCGTGTTATCGAGAAGATTTGTAATGGATGATAATGAAAACATAAGCGCCTTATGCGATGAGTTAAACACCATGTTTTTGGCCTTATGCATGGTTTCAAGATTTCTGCCCGACAGTATGTAAGCAACTTCATAAGCACTTTCATCGTATTGAGAATATTTGTTTAGCATTTCAATTGAAATGGAAAGCCTGGCATCCAGTTTTGTCAGTTCGTATACATCCGTCAAAGAGATCAGGTAAGTTCGGATAAATGCGGCCATCTCTAGAATAGATTGAGGTGATTCAACCGTAATTTGGAATGAATCGCCCCTGAAAAACTCAGTTTTAGATACGCCATACCAGTCGTGTCGCGTAACTTCCTTCAGCATCGTTGTAGCTATTTGCCTGTATGTTATACCGCGATCCAGTCCACCCATAGAGGTTACCAAATCCCCTGTGATGACCCCCATATATCTGTTTTCCATCGTTTATCCTCTCCCTAGGCTCAAGTATTCATTCATTTAGCGTGACGATAAATAATTGTTGACATGATACTACTTTGTCATATTTTTTAGTCAACCAAAATGATTGACATTGGGCATTGTCAACCATTTTGGTTGACGATCTCGCCAGCTAGTCTGCTGGTTTTACACGTAAATTTGACTTAAAGCAGGCGTGAAAGACTAACCATTTCTGCTCTTCTCCGTGTCCCGCCGGTGTTTGTCTGCAATCCGTTTTGACTTCCTTTCCATCCGGCGCAGGGTTGAAGCCGACTTCGAGGCCTGCATCTGGATCAGTCGCTCCCGGATGGACGCAGAAGGATTGAAACCGCCTTCCCATGACGTGAGACTGATGGCAAATTCGCGGCAGATATCCTCTGATAATTCCACTACATAAAGACCGTGTTTTGCATAGAGCTCCTGACGCTTGCTGTAATAACCTGAAAAATCCGGCCCGTCCTCAAAGTATCTGTCATCAAGGTTAGCCAGCTCATTCCTTAACTGGGCGTGTTTGGATTCAATGCTGTGCAGTCTGTAGAGCATATCTGTGTTGAGATATTTGTAATCCCCTTTACCGATGACATTTTCAGTTCCGGCTCATCGTATCTCATGATGATTTCCTTAGAGACAGGATCATATATCCCTTCATTACCCGAAAGAAATTCGCAATCAGCAATGTACTTATCGAGAATAAAAATCAGCTAAACGATAATGTAACGTTCTTCTCTCTTTTGTTTACTTTTTTCGAATACGGCTTCTTTAATCGTGTTGTATACCAGTGGTGCTACAACTGCCGTTTCCGCACCAAACAGCGTCCACGTTTCTTTTGCCACCCGGCTTTCCTCTGTATTCGTGGAACCTCCCTACCTTCATTACATTATCATTTGCCATGGTCATTATTTTTGCGTGCGGCAAATACATTCCTGCAACCCAGTTGAGAGGATCGGTTACTCTGGCTACCAAAATGACGCGTATCTATCTGACGTAGTTAATTTATCCCCACCTTTATCTCCATTACAAACATCGCAGACCATTTGCAAATTGGTTGGATCGTTAGTTCCCTCAAGATTGAGTGGGACAATATGATCAATCGCGATATTTGCAGTATTAGCATATACCCCCGTTAGATCGCGCTGGCAAATAGCACAGTGTCCATCTTCCCGCTTTAATAGACCTTTTTTTAACCAAACAGGCCATCGTGTCCAGCGCACCATCACACCATCACGCTTAAGATAAGACGGATAATCAGATTGTTTTAATTTTTTTATTTCTTCAGAAACATTAAGATTAAACTGACGCATCACGTCGCGGTCTCTGAAAAGCAGAGTGAATGTATCTTTTACCAAGGATGGGTTTACCTCTGAGTTAAATATCTCAAAAAGATATTCATGATAATTACACTTCTGGTACTCTTCGAACCTCTGAAAAATTACATTATAAGCATCAAATTCCTTATAAATATCTTGATAGATTTCACATCCCATTTTTTTTAAGTCGTGCCGGAAATCATCCAGTATTCTGTAAGATATATAATCATGAAGAAGCGTGTAAGTTTGTGGTTTAATCGTTATTTTTAAAACATCTTCCCCCATATAAAAAGAATATTTAAAAGGGATGCGGCATTCTTCGCTGTATATTTCTCCCTTTATCATGGCGGCTGCGTCAAGTGCGTACCGTTGTCGTGCCACAGCGAATCTGTTCATTTAAATTTTCCTGTTATAACCGTGGTGCCATCCGGATATTCATTGATGGCACTACTCCCAATTTGAGCAATTTTTTGTTGAGTAGCTGACATGTTAACACCTTAATGGGATCTTAAATTCAGCCTGAAATGCAGAAAATTTATCGGCCAAATCCATTTACCTAAGTTGCGTATAAAAGTCTTGTTAGCTGGAAGTACACATGTCACTGGCGACTGACATATTATACCATATGTTCAGGAAGTGTAATAACTGATGCACCTAATCAGGCTGGGAAGTATCATTATTCAGTAAAACGCCAACTCTTCTGGACCATGCTACTAGATAATCATCAAACCGCAGGAGTTAGGTTAAAACTCAGTCTTTCCGATGAAGACTTCATAGTGTTAACCTGCTCCCTTTTATTTAACAAAGTATGATGTTGGACACGTCCGCTTCTGGCACAAAGCGGACCTTTTCGATTTTTTCCCTGAACGTTAACAGGACATCTGTGTCTCGCAGCTCAGGTGCCACTTCTGCTTTGCGTTGACGGTCGAACGTTGCAGGATACGTTGCGTCGCCACGAAACTAGCCCACCCTCTCTTCTTTGCTGGAAATAAAAAAGCCCGCTCACTGAGCGGGCCTGATAACAGATGGATAGATTATTTCTTACGCGCGTATTTCAGTGAATCCAGCGCAACGGCGAAGATAATAATGCCGCCCTTGATAATGTACTGCCAGTAAGGGTTCACGCCGATATAGGTCAGACCGTAGTTGATAACGGTAAAGATAATGACCCCCGTCACCACGCCGAGTACGGTACCCACACCGCCGCTGAACGAGACGCCGCCCACTACGCAGGCTGCAATCGCATCCAGTTCGTACATAAAGCCGAGGTTGTTGGTTGCCGAACCGATACGGCCCGCTTCCAGCATCCCACCGAAGGCATAGAAGACACCCGACAGCGCATAAATCATCAGCAGATTCAGGCCAACGTTAACGCCAGACACTTTTGCCGCTTCCGGGTTGCCGCCGATAGCGAAGATGTTTTTGCCAAAACGGGTCTTGTTCCACAGGATCCAGACGAAGGCCACCGCAATCAAAGCATAGAAGGTGATATACGAGAGACGGAAGCTCCCGAGTGCGATAAAGCCCTGCGTGAAGGAGGAGAATCCGCTGTCGAAGCCAGAAATAGGCGACGCGCCTACGAAGTCATAGTACAGGGAGTTGATACCGTAAACGATGATCATCGTACCCAGGGTGGTGATAAACGGCGTCACGTTCAGGTAAGCGATGATAATGCCGTTAATCAGACCAATGACGGCACCCACTGCGCAGACGATGAGCATAACCACGAAAATCGGCATGGTTGCCATCTCCGGGAACACCTTGTTGGCGTTCTCCATCGACTGCAACAGCGTGGCGGCGACAACCGCAGCCAGACCCACCTGACGTCCTGCAGAGAGGTCTGTCCCCTGGGTCACAATCAGCCCGGCAACGCCGAGGGCGATGATAATACGCACGGAGGACTGGGTCAGGATGTTACTCAAGTTCAATAAGCTTAAGAACGTGGGGTCCTGGAAAATAATAATGGCCAGTAACACTAAAAGAACAACGTAAATACCGCCTTCTTTCAGATAAGTGAGAAAACTTTTTTTATTTAACGCACTCATGAGGAGCCCCTGATCTTAAAGGTGCAAAGACGCAAGACGGAGAATTTCGTTTTGCGTTGTCGTTTTGGTGTCAACAATTCCGGCAACGAGACCATTGCTCATTACCAGAATACGGTCTGTGATCCCTAACAATTCCGGCATTTCGGAAGAAATAATAATGATCCCTTTATTCTTTTTAGCCAGTTCAGCAATCAGCTGATAGATTTCAAATTTTGCACCTACGTCAATACCACGGGTGGGTTCGTCCAGCATTAAAATTTCGGGCTGGGTCAACAACCAGCGGCCAATAATGACCTTCTGCTGGTTACCACCAGAGAGAGAACCAATCTGGGTACGGTGTCCTGGCGTTTTAACGCGCATTGAGTCAATAACCCACTGGGTATCACTCTTCATGCGGGAATTATCCAGCAGGCCAACTTTATTTTTATAGTTGCGAATATTAGAGATTAACGAGTTAAAGTTAATATCCAGATAAGCGTAAATACCGGTAGAGCGGCGCTCTTCGGTGACCAGCGCAAAACCATGGTTAATGGCTTCGTTGGCGTTATGGTTATTAATTTTTTTACCATGCAGGGTAATGGTGCCGCCCGATTTTTCACGGATACCAAACAGGGTTTCCACGATATCGGTACGCTTCGCCCCCACCAGACCGGCAATGCCCAGGATCTCGCCCTTATGCAGGTCGAAGGAGACATCACGAATCGAGGGTTGACGCAGAGAGGTCAGGTTACGGACCTCGAGGATCACTTCGCCCGGGACGTTCTCGCGGTCCGGGAAGCGCTGGTTCAGTGAGCGCCCCACCATCATGGCGATGATCTTATCCATATCCAGCCCTTCAAGAGGCTGAGTGGCAATCCACTGACCGTCACGCAGAATGGTGATTTCATCGCAGAGCTGGAAGATCTCTTCCATCTTATGCGAGATATAAACAATGCCGCAGCCACGCTCTTTCAGCTTGCGGATAATAGTAAACAGATGGTTCACCTCTTTTTCCGTTAAGGAAGAAGTCGGTTCATCCATAATGACAATCTTGGCATCATAGGAAAAGGCTTTCGCAATTTCGATCATCTGCATTTGAGAAACGGATAGCGTGCCAACGCGGGCCCGTGGGTCAATATCAATATCCAGTTCATCAAAAATCGCTTTGGTATCGCGATACATTTTGTCCTGATCGACAAATACGCCTTTAGTGGGGTAACGCCCCAGCCACATATTGTCCATAACAGAACGCTGGAGAACCAGGTTTAATTCCTGGTGCACCATTGAAATGCCGTTTTCCAGTGCTTCTTTGGCCGAATGGAAGTCAATCTCTTTCCCCTGAAAAAGAATGCTACCTGAATCTTTAGAATAGATTCCAAAAAGGCATTTTAATAATGTTGATTTACCTGCACCGTTCTCCCCCATCAACGCGTGAATAGAGTGAGGACGCACTTTCAAATTAACATTATCGAGAGCCTTAACGCCCGGGAAAGACTTGTTGATATTGCTCATTTCCAACAAGAATTCACCCGACGACTGAGTATTTGTGCTGACCATAATTATACCTTGTTGGCCTCGCATATCGCGTTATAAAAGGGCGCAACGAATTGCGCCCAGTGAGAACTTACAAAAAAGAACTTATTTACCGATAAACTCAGCCAGGTTGGACTGGTCTACGCCCACGTAAGGTACGCGTACGATTTTATTTTCAATTTTCCAGTTGGTGCCATCAGCGGCACCTTTACCGTCGGCCAGGTTTTTCGCCAGGTCGAAGGTGGCTTTCGCCTGGTTGTTGGCATCGTTCAGAACGGTACCGGCCATTGCGCCAGATTTAACCAGAGCCAGCGCTTCTGGCAGGGCATCAACACCGAATACCGGAACAGAGGATTTGTTGTGTGCTTTCAGCGCTTCTACCGCACCCATTGCCATCGCATCGTTGTTGGCAATGACCACTTCAATTTTGTTCGCATTCGGGCCAGAGAGCCATGCGTCCATCTTATCTTTCGCCTGAGCGGTATCCCACATTGCGGTATCTAACGCCAGCTGCTGGGTCTTCAGGCCCTTGTCATTCAGCTCTTTAATCACGTAAGAGGTACGCGCTTCTGCATCCGGGTGGCCCGGCTCGCCTTTCAGCAGCACGAACTGAATCTGACCATCTTTGTTCAGGTCCCAGTTCGGGTTAGCCGCCCAGTGTTTAGCAATCAGGTCGCCCTGGATAATGCCGGATTCTTTCGAGTCGGTGCCCACGTAGAACGCTTTGTCGTAGCTATCCAGCGCTTTACGGGAAGGTTCTTTGTTGAAGAAGACGATAGGAACGTTCTGGCCACGTGCTTTTTCAATAACGGTGCCTGCAGCAGCCGGGTCAACCAGGTTGATTGCCAGGGCTTTAACGCCCTTCGCCAGCAGAACGTCAATCTGATCGTTCTGTTTGGACTGGTCATTCTGGGAGTCATTCATCAGCAGCTGAACGTCTGGCGCTGCTTTAGCATCTTTCTCGATAGCTTTACGCACAACGGACATGAAGTTGTCGTCGTATTTATAAATAGTTACACCGATACGGGTATCAGCAGCGTGCGCTGCGGCACCGAAAAGCATGCTTGCCATTACAGCAGACAGGGTCAACACCTTCTTATTCATGGTATCTCCGGTTTTTTTTATGCAGGGTAGTTCGTGTGAATAACGGTCGGCGGGCAGTATGTTAAAAAAACGTTACTGACTACCGAAGCTCACTTATAAAATTTCTATCTTCCTTGGTCGGTAACGCTCCAGAATGCGTTTTTTTCGTTGTTTGCGGAACGTTTGCTATGGTGAAAATGAATAATCACCGTTACATAGCGTTTCAGCCCCTAAAACGCTGACATCATAGCCAGCGCCTTGTTAAGATACTGTGAATTTACTCACAGATTGAAAGCGGTTACATCACTGCAGATAATTAGTTAGTGATCGGCGCCACAATTTGCCGAATGGCTACGGAATGGCGACGCACCAGCGTTGGCATAAAACAGTGCGTCGCATCAGGATCAAGTTGCCCCGCCGCGCCCAGTAATGCCAGCTCTGTCGCCAGTTTCGCCATAGAAGCAATGGGATAACGGACGGTAGTGAGCTGCGGATCGGTGTAACGGGCAATGGGAATATCATCGAAGCCAATCAAGGAGAGATGCTGTGGCACCGCAATGCCATTATCTTTCAGCGCCGTCAGGGCGCCAGCAGCCATACTGTCGTTGTAGGCAAAAACTGCCGTTAATTGCAGGTTTCGGCCCAGCAACTCAACCATTGCCGTCTCCCCACCCTGCATATCAGGCTCTCCGGTTCCCACCCAGCTATCAGAGGGCGTTATCCCCTGCTCTTTCAGCGCATTTTGCCAGCCTTCGTAACGCATCACGTCATCTTCAATGTGGTGGCTGGAGGCCAGATAGCCGATGCGCTGATGACCATGATTGAGCAGCATCCGGGTAGCCATCATCGCCCCGCTGACGTTATCCAGCCCCACACAACGATGGGCGTAGCCCGGTACAATCCGGTTAATAAGCACCATGCCCGGGATCTGATCCATAAAGCTGGCCAGTTCGTCGTCCGCAAGGGCTTTTGAGTGCACAATCAGGGCGTTACAGCGCTGACGTATCAGCACCTCAATGGCGTTACGCTCTTTCTCTGCCTCGTGATAGCTGTTACCAATCAGCACATACTTCTGATGCTGCTGCGCCACCACATCCACGGCTTTAACCAGCGCACCGAAAAAGGCATCCGACACATCCATCACCACCACGCCGATGGTATCACTGACCTGGGTGGCCAGCGCCTGGGCATTCGCGTTCGGGCGATAGCCAAGCTCGGCCACCGCTTTCAACACGGCTTCCCGTGTATCAGGGCTGACCAGCGCGCTGTTGTTTAAAACGCGGGAAACGGTGGCAACAGAAACGCCCGCGATGCGGGCCACGTCACGAATGGTGATCATATTCACCATCCTTAAAGAGATTGCAGCAACTCACAGACACCCCCTGTGTTTAGCAAGGTGTCTATTCTGGCAGCGCAAGCGCGGGGACTACGTGAAGAAGCTCACACAGATGAAAACGGTTACATCCATTTTGTTAATGATTGTGATCCAGATCGTTATCTGGATGTATCGTTCAATGAAACACCGGCAGCCCTGGCGGTCAGTTGGCGCCACAGCCATTCAACCGGACCCTGGCGGAACCGGCGCAGCCAGTAAACTGAAAAGAGAATGTTTGCGGCCCATACCGGGAGTACGAATGCCAGCAGTTGCAGGCGGTCGAACTTCATAAACAGGCCCAACCGGTAGAAGAGTGTCGTACAAATCAGGGTTTGCAAAAGATAGTTGCTTAGCGCCATGCGCCCCACGCAGGCGATGGCGGTGACCAGGCGAAAACGGCATAGCTGCGGCCAGTAACCATACAGTAACGCCGCGTATCCCACCGTCTGGAACGGCGCACTCAGTTCGCGCGGGGCCTGCAGGAGAAAGGCACACCAGCGATAGTCCCACCCCAACTGCCACTGGGTAATGACCGCCGGCAGATTGATGGCGATACCGGTCAGCACCAGCCACAGGCCAGTACGACGATAGTGCTTCAGGCTAAATTCACCCTTCAGCCAGCCGCTGCGCATCAGCGCGGCGCCCATTAACATCATCCCCGCCAGTTGCCATCCGTACTGTGCCCCGAGCGCCAGCAAACTATCGCCCAGCATATCAAGGCGGTTCGTTATGGCTTCACTGCCTCCGGCAAGCTTCCATAACTGTTCATACTGTAAGTTTGCCGCATCCGGAACCCAGGAGCGGTTGGTGGAATCACCCGAGATTAACCCCAGCAATACCAACACCCCGATCCCCATGGCATACAGCACTACGCCGGTCATAAAGAGATTTTTCACGCCGTGGGCGTCGCGGATCATGCGCCAGCAAATTAACCCCACCAGCCCATACGCCAGCAGAATATCGCCATCCCAGAAAAAGAGACCGTGCAGAAAACCGAGCAACACCAACAGCGTCAGCCGCGACTGGATCCAGCGTTTACCGCGTTTCAGTAACAGCTGTAGTCCGGCGCCGAACAGCAGAGCAAATAAGGTCAGGAATTTAACCTGAGCGAAGAGATCCAGCACCGCCCAGGTCCAGGCGTCGCGGCGAGTGATCTCGCCATACCAGGCAGGATTGAGATAAGCGGCCTTCGGCAGACCGAAGGCGCTTATATTCAAAAGCAGGATACCGAGGATGGCAACGCCACGTACAAAATCCAGCGTGACATTCCGCTCCATATACCCTGCCCTGACGATCAGTTGTGGTGACGAACGGCGCGCAGGAACTCCTGGCGGGTGTTCTGGCTGGATTTGAAAAGACCGCCCAGCGATGTGGTGGTGGTGGCGCTGGTGGCATCGCGAATACCGCGCGCTTTTACGCAGTAATGCACGGCATCAATGGAAACGGCCACGTTATTCGTACCCAGCAGCGTCTGCAGCGCGGTAAGGATCTGCTGCGTTAAACGCTCCTGAACCTGCGGACGCTGAGCAAAGAACTGCACGATACGGTTGATCTTGGACAGACCGATTACCGCATCTTTCGGAATGTAGGCCACCGTTGCTTTACCGTCGATAGTCACGAAATGGTGCTCGCAGGTGCTGGTGAGCGTGATATCACGCACGGTGACCATCTCATCTACCTTCATTTTGTTTTCAATGACGGTGATTTTCGGGAAGTTGGCGTAATCCAGCCCGGAGAAGATCTCATCCACATACATTTTCGCAATGCGGCGCGGGGTCTCCATCAGACTGTCGTCACTCAGATCGAGATTCAGCAGCTGCATGATTTCCGTCATGTGGCCGGAAATAAGACGTTTACGGGTTTCATTGTCCATCTCCTGAACCGGTGGGCGTAGCGGGGTTTCAAGACCGCGCGCAACCAGCGCTTCATGGACAAGGGCAGCTTCTTTACTGAGTGATGGCATTCATTGTTCTCCTGCAGGTGTGGCTCGCTTTTGCCTCTTGGGGGCAAAATGTGCACTCATTGTGCGCGAGGCGGCGCACTTAATCCAGTATTCACAGCGATAATTATTACGATTGCTGTAGCCTTTCATCGTAACGGCGCCAGACCAGCGCGCCCGCGACGAACAGCGCGATACCCGCAAGGCCTAAAGCCGGCTCAAGCTGATGCGTGAGCCAGGTCGACAGCGCCGAGGTTACCGGCCCTACCAGCTGCCCGACCGCATAACCGGTAGTTAATAATCCGGCCATGTAGCGGGTATGACCAGGCGCCAGTTCACGGCCATATAACAGCGATAACTGCACGGCACATAAGAAACCGCCGCCGACCAGCAGCGCGCCGGTAATCAGGCCGGCCATACCGGGCATCAGCCAGGCGGCCAGCACGCCAATACCCTGTAACCAAAGCACCAGTGCCAGCCTGCGGTTTGACGTCGAAATATGACGCAGCGCGATACTCAGCGCAATACCGATCACTGCGGCAACGCCAAATACGGGCCAGACGAACTGGGCGAAGACGCTACCCGGAAAACGCAGCGCCGCCATTTGCGACAGGAAGGTGGCCGGCAGGATATAGCCAAACCCCGCCAGACTGTAGCTCCATACCAGACGGCGGAGATCGCGCGTCAGGACCAGAGGCTCAGGCGCGCTCCCCGGACGGTGAAGCTGCCCGGCGCGGGGCAGATAGCGGGCGACCAGGGCAATCAGCACCAGCGCCAGCACGCCATAAATCTGCCACGCGGCCCCTGCACTCAGGGCGCGCGACTGAATATAAACCGCCAGTAGCCCGCTGATAGCAATACCGGCTCCCGGTCCGGCGAAAACCGCCGCACTCAGCCCAGGCTTGCCGTAATGGGCCAGTCGTTCGTTGGTCCAGGCGGCAATCAGCACCATCGACCAGCCGCTCATGCAGCCAATCACGAAGCGTAACAGACCATGAACAATGGCGTTATCTGCCACGGCAGAGAGCAGCGTTAGCGCTACGGCACCAATAATCCCCAGCCACAGCCGCCCTTCGACGAAGCGGTGGGCGCGCATGGCATCCCACGCACCGACCAGATAGCCGAGATAGTTCATCGCCGCAACCAGCCCGGCGCTGGTGAGCGTCAGTTGACCGGCCGCAATCATCAGCGGCACCTGCGGCGTGAAAGCAAACCGTCCGATACCCATCGCCACGACCAGAACCACAAAACCGCTGAGCGCGATACGCAGCGCCATGATCACTCCAGTTGTTAAAATTTAGTTAATTTATGATGCAGTATTGGGAGGCGATGCGGAAGTGAAAGTTGCTCACAGGTGAATGAATTATCTGTATTATGGGCCGAATGATTCGCCCAACCCTTAAGGAGCCCTGCATGGAACTGCTCGAAGAGCACCACTGTTATGAAGGCCGACAGCAGCGCTGGCGCCACGACTCCACGGTTCTGAACTGCGCCATGACGTTCAGCATCTTTCTGCCGCCGGTTGACGAAACGGCAAGGCCACCGGTGTTGTACTGGCTCTCCGGCCTGACCTGTAATGATGAAAACTTCACCACCAAAGCGGGCGCCCAGCGTGTTGCCGCAGAGCTGGGCATCGCCCTGGTAATGCCGGACACCAGCCCGCGTGGGGACGATGTAGCGGACGATGCCGGCTACGATCTGGGTAAAGGCGCCGGCTTTTATCTCAACGCCACCCAGCAGCCCTGGGCCAGCCATTACCGCATGTACGATTACCTGCGCGATGAGCTGCCTGCGCTGATTACTCAAACCTTTGCGGTGAGCGAGCGCTGCGCCATCAGCGGCCATTCTATGGGCGGCCATGGGGCATTAATCATGGCCCTGAAAAATCCGGGTCGCTTCACCAGCGTGTCGGCCTTTGCGCCGATTGTTAATCCGACACAGGTGCCCTGGGGACAAAAAGCCTTCAGCCACTATCTGGGTGATGATGCCACCTGCTGGCAGGCATGGGACAGCTGCGCGTTGATGCTCGCCAGTCAGCCAGAGCATGCCATCCCTACGCTTATAGATCAGGGCGATGCGGATCAGTTCCTCGCTGGCCAACTCCAGCCTGCGGTGCTGGCCGAAGCCGCGCGTCAAACTGCCTGGCCCCTCACCCTGCGCATCCAGCCGGGATACGATCACAGCTACTACTTTATTGCGACCTTTATCGAAGACCACCTGCGTTTTCACGCCGAACACCTCTTCGCCTAGTTATTCAGGAGGGCGCTGCCCTCCTTCTTTACCTTCCCCTACCTTTACATTCCATCATCTTATTGAATCTTCTGTCATTCTTTACCCCTCCGATCAAACACAAATGATTTCAATTATCATTAGTGTTTACAAATAAACATTCTTTTGTACAATTCCAGGCTCTTCTCCATGCCAAAGAGTTCATACAAGACAAATACATAGGGTTCTCAGGGTTATCTCCATGGAGTTTTATCTTTTTTTATACGGAATGTACAAATGACAATACCTCAGATTAATCGTCTGGCTATCGCCGTTAGCATCGCCACATTGTCCCCTCTCCTTCACGCAGCCGACCAGGATACCGTTGTTGTCACGGCGACCGGCTTTGAACAAAAAATCCAGAATGCCCCCGCCTCTATCTCCGTCATCTCTAAACAGCAGATCGAAGATAAGGCCTACCGGGACGTGACTGACGCGCTGAAAGACGTGCCGGGCGTGGTGGTGACAGGCGGTGGCAGCAGCAGCGATATCAGTATTCGCGGCATGTCTTCGCAATACACCCTCTTCCTGGTCAACGGTAAGCGAATCAGCACCCGCAGCACCCGCCCTAACAGCGATAACTCCGGCATCGAACAAGGCTGGCTGCCGCCGCTGGAGTCCATCGAACGTATCGAAGTGATCCGCGGGCCGATGTCCTCCCTGTATGGCTCCGATGCCATGGGCGGCGTGATTAACGTCATCACTAAGAAGGTATCGAACACCAAAGCCTGGACCGGCTCGCTGCATGGCGATGCCACCTTCCAGGAGAATAACGATTCTGGCGATCTGTTCCAGACCAATGCGTATGCCTCTGGTCCGCTGATTGACGGGCTGCTGGGGGCGAAGGTGACCGGCCTGCTCTCACGCCGCGCGGAAGATAAGATTGAGAACGGTTTTAACGAGCAGAAAATGCGTAACGGCGGTATCACGCTCAACTTCACGCCGGACGAGAAGAACGACATTGACCTCGATTTTGCCCGTGAGTTGCAGGATCGCAACAGCACGCCGGGGATGTCGAAAGCGGCTGAAAACTGTCGCGGTAATGTCTGTACCCCAAATACCAAAAGTGAAACCCGCTACGAGCACACCACCTGGGCTCTGACCCACAGCGGCTATTACGACGATTTCAATAGCACCAGCTACATTCAGCAGGAAGAGACCAACAACCCCGACCGCGATATGCGCTCGTACAACACCACCTTTAATAACCAGAACCAGGTTTTCCTGGGCGATCACACCCTGACGCTGGGTGGGCAGTATCGTTATGAAAAACTGCGTGATGAAGGTAACCAGCTGGCCGCGGCCGATGGGTTAAGCAAGCTGACCCGCTGGAGCTGGGCACTGTTTGCCGAAGACGAGTGGGCGATGACCGAAAGCTTTACGCTGACCGGCGGCCTGCGTATGGATAAAGATGAGAACTACGGCACCAACTGGACGCCACGTGGCTACGGTGTATGGCATCTGGCGGATCAGTGGACCCTGAAGGGTGGCGTCTCGGCAGGCTATCGTGCGCCCGATCTGCGTCAGTCTTCTGCCAACTGGGGCCAGGTTACCGGCGGTGGTCGTCTGGAGGGCATTATTGTTGGCAACCCCGATTTGAAGCCGGAAAAGAGCCTGAGCGAAGAGATTGCCCTGCTGTGGGATAACAACGATAACCTCAACGCGGGCGTCACCCTGTTCAATACCGATTTCAAAGACAAGATCACGGAAGTCCGCCGGTGTAACAGCCGCACCGATCCGGCCTGTACCATCGGCAACCAAACCTATGATTTCGTAAGCGATCGTGTCAACGTCGATAAAGCCAACATGCGCGGCGTAGAGTCCACCTTCGGCTGGAAAATCACCCGGGATGTGAACTGGACGGCCAACTACACCTATACCGAATCTGAACAGAAGAGCGGCCAGTTCTCTGGCAAACCGCTGAACAAAATGCCGAAGCATATGTTCAACACCACGCTGGACTGGCAGGCGACCGAAGATGTCGGCCTCTGGAGTCGCCTCAACTTCCGCGGCAAAACGTCTGAGTACCTGAGCCGTACTTCCATGTCCCATGGCACCCCGTCTTACACCCAGATTGATGTGGGCCTGCGTTATAACGCCAACAAAAATCTGCTGGTTTCTGCCGGGGTCTACAACGTTCTCGATAAGCAGATCGATTACGATACCTACGACACCGTGCTGGACGGACGCCGTTACACCGTGGGGATGACCTATAGCTTCTGATCCACAAACAAAAAGCCCCCGGCGGTTGCCGGGGGCTTTTTTATGGCCGGAACATTATTTCTTAACGCGTCCCGGGAATTCCATTTCGCTGTAGCGCACGAAGCGCGTTCCTTTCGCCAGTTTGTAACCAAACCAGATGATGAGGAACAGCGGGATGCCGATATAGGTCGCCATCACCCCACCCCAGTCGATGGTGTCCGACAGGAAGGCTTCGTAGTTCTGACCCAGGGTGATGATCAAGCAAAGTACGAAGGCAAAAATCGGACCCAGCGGGAAGAAGCCGGATCGGTACGGCAGATCGTTAATATCATGACCCTGTTTCACATAGCCACGACGGAAACGGTAATGGCTAATGGCAATACCCAGCCAGGCGATAAAGCCCGTCATCCCGGAGGTATTCAGTAGCCACAGGTAGACCGTCTGGTTACCGAACATCGAGGTAAGGAAGCACAGGCTGGCAATGACGGTAGTGGCCAACAGGGCGTTACGTGGCACACCGCCGCGAGACAGTTTGGCGAAAATACGCGGCGCTTTACCGTCGCACGCCAGCGCGTAGAGCATACGGGTTGAGGCATACATGCCAGAGTTACCCGCAGAGAGCACCGCCGTCAGGATCACCGCATTCATGATTGCCGCCGCTGAGAGCAGGCCCGCATGCTGGAACACCAGGGTGAACGGGCTGACGCTGATATCTTTCACGTCATTACGCAGCAGGCTTGGATCGGTATACGGAATAATCAGGCTGATGATCAGGATAGCGAACACGTAGAACAGCAGGATACGCCAGAACACCTGCCGCACCGCGCGGGGAATGTTCTTCTCCGGGTCGGCAGACTCCCCCGCCGCGATACCGATCAGTTCAGTACCCTGGAAGGAGAAGCCCACAATCATCGCCACGCCAATCATTGCCGAGAGGCCGCCGGCAAACGGCGCATCGCCAATCTCCCAGTTGCTCCAGCCCGCAGGCTCGCTGCCCTTGAAGATGCCGACGATCATCGCCAGACCCACAATGATAAAGATAATGACGGTCGCCACTTTGATCAGGGAGAACCAGTATTCCGCCTCACCAAAGCCGCGCACCGAGATGAAGTTCAGCAGGAAGATGACGGCCAGGAAGAGCGCACTCCAGATCCAACCTGGCGTGTCCGGGAACCACCATGTCATCACCAGCTGTGCCGCCACGAGGTCAACAGCGATGGTCACCGCCCAGTTGTACCAGTAGTTCCAGCCCAGCGCGAAGCCGAAGCCTTCCTCGACGTACTTTTGCCCATAAGTAGAGAAAGAACCGGAAACCGGCATATAGGCCGCCAGTTCACCGAGACTGGTCATCAGGAAATAGACCATCAGGCCAATCAGAATATAAGAGAAGAGTGCCCCACCCGGGCCTGCCGCGGAAATCGTTGCGCCAGAGGCAACGAAAAGACCTGTACCGATGGAGCCGCCAATGGCGATCATCGTCAGGTGACGCGCCTTGAGTTCGCGACGTAGCGCGGGCGCTTCTGTGGTTTTAGTTTCGGAAACCATATGAAAATGCTGTCCATTCAAAAAATGAGGCGCGATTGTAGCAGAGGATCCGCGTTCCTTCCGGCAGAAATCCTCTGTTATAAGAGAGCTTCATGACCGGTCCAGGATTATAAGTAAAGCAGAGTTTCGACCGATTTCACCCCGGCCCCTGGCGCTTACTGCTGGCAGTAGCGCAGGAAGCGTTGTAGCGAGCTGGAAAGGTGTTTCTGACGATGGCGAATGCACCATAGCGTGCGCACCAGCTTTGGCAAGGGCAGCGCAATCTCTACCAGCGAACCGCTCTCCAGTTGCTCGGCAATCACCCGCCGTGAAAGGCAGCTGATGCCCAACCCATGGCGAACCGCATGCTTGATGGCTTCAGAGTTGCCAAGCTCCATGCCCAGATGAAACTGCGGCAAATGCGACAACAGCAGATAATCGACAATTTCACGGGTACCTGAGCCATGCTCACGTAAAATCCACGGCGCCTGCGCCAGCCGCGCCAGCGTCACCTCCCCCTGTAGCAGCGAAGAGGCCGGCGAGGCAAAGACCACCAGTTCATCTTCCAGCCAGGGTTCAGCAACAATATCCGCGTTATGGCATGGCCCTTCGATCAGACCGATATCGACCCGAAAGTCGATAATGGCGTTAATCACATCCTGGCTGTTCCCTACGCTCATCTCCAGCGGCAAGGTAGGGAAATCCCGGCGGTAGCGGGCGATGACCTCCGGCAGGATATAGTTGCCAATCGTACTGCTCGCCGAAACGCGAATGGCTCCGTTCTCTTCCCGGAACAACTGCTCAATCTCGACCGTCTGCTCCAGCAACGCCAGCGCCCGGGGGTAGAGCAGCCGCCCATGCTCGTTCACCACCAGCCGCTTCCCTACCCTGTCAAAAAGCTGCACGCCGAGTTGCCCTTCAAGGTCGGTGAGCGCCGCGCTGACCGCAGATTGCGATAACGCCAGCATCTGCGATGCCTGGGTCGTCGAGCCGCTTTTCAGCACTTCGGTAAAGACTTCAAGCTGGCGTAAGGTAATGTGCATAGTCGCATTCCACGGTAGGGTCAGTAGGGGATACTTACCACTTATAGAGATTAATTATAAATATATAATCAATTTTATTTTTAAACCAGCGCGGCGTAATCTCCAGCCAGAGAAAGGAGAAGATTATGACGACACTGATTGCACAGCATCATCGTTCTGTATGGCATTACGCCCCGGGTCTGGCCCTGAGCGCACTCATCACCGGCGCGGCGCTCTGGGGTGGCAGTATCCCTGCGGTAGCGGGGGCCGGGTTTAGCGCCCTGACGCTGGCCATTTTATTTGGCATGGTGGTCGGTAATACGGTGTACCCGCGTCTCTGGCGTTCCTGTGACGGCGGCGTGATCTTTGCTAAACAGCACCTGCTACGCCTGGGGATCATTCTGTACGGTTTTCGCCTCACCTTTGCCCAGATTGCCGACGTGGGCGTCAGCGGCATCGCCATAGATGTGTTGACGCTGAGCAGCACCTTTATGCTGGCCTGCTTTATCGGACAAAAAGTGTTCGGGCTGGATAAGCACACCAGCTGGTTGATTGGCGCAGGCAGCAGCATCTGCGGCGCGGCGGCAGTGCTGGCGACCGAGCCGGTAGTGAAAGCCGAGGCCAGTAAAGTGACGGTGGCCGTGGCAACCGTGGTGATATTCGGTACCCTGGCCATTTTCCTCTATCCGGCCATGTACCCCCTGCTGGCGCACTGGTTCAGCCCGGAAAACTACGGCATCTATATCGGTTCGACCATGCACGAGGTCGCCCAGGTAGTGGCTGCGGGTCATGCTATCAATCCGGAGGCGGAAAACGCGGCGGTGATCGCCAAAATGCTGCGCGTGATGATGCTGGCACCGTTCCTCATCTTCCTCGCAGCAAGGGTTAAACAGCTGGCACCGGCGGGCCAGGCGCAGAAAGGTAAAATCACCATTCCGTGGTTCGCTATCCTCTTTATCGTGGTGGCTATCTTTAACTCCTTCCACCTGCTGCCAAAAGCGGTGGTCGATATGCTAATCACCCTGGATACCGTCCTGCTGGCGATGGCGATGGCAGCACTGGGGGTCACAACCCACGTCAGTGCTCTGAAAAAGGCCGGCGTTAAGCCGCTGCTGATGGCGTTGATCCTCTTTATCTGGCTGATCGTCGGCGGGGGTGCCATCAACCTGGCGGTTCATAGCCTGATGGCATAAACCACTACATCCTTCTCCTGTTAACCCGCTATCATAAGCGTTTGCTTTCCCCGGCGGGTTAAACAGGAGTCCCTTTATGAAATATGTTGGAGCGCACGTCAGCGCAGCTGGCGGTCTTGCAAATGCTGCCATTCGCGCTGCTGAAATTGAGGCGACCGCTTTCGCCCTGTTCACCAAAAATCAGCGCCAGTGGCGCGCCGCCCCGCTCTCCACACAAGTGATTGATGATTTTAAAGCCGCATGCGAGAAATACCACTTTGGCCCCGGCCAAATTCTGCCGCATGACAGCTACCTAATTAATTTAGGTCATCCGGTCCAGGAGGCTCTCGATAAATCTCGCGACGCGTTCATTGATGAGATGCAGCGCTGCGAACAGCTTGGCCTGACCTTGCTGAACTTCCACCCTGGTAGCCACTTGTCGCAAATCGACGAATCCACCTGTCTGGCACGCATCGCTGAGTCCATTAATATCGCGCTGGACAAAACGCAAGGGGTGACCGCCGTCATCGAAAACACGGCCGGTCAGGGCAGCAACCTCGGCTTTAAATTCGAACAGCTGGCCGAGATTATCGCCGGGGTTGAGGACAAAACCCGCGTGGGGGTGTGTATCGATACCTGTCACGCCTTTGCCGCAGGCTACGATCTCCGTACTACCGAAGAGACCGAAAAAACCTTCGCAGAATTCGAGCGTATCGTCGGCTTCCAGTATTTGCGCGGTATGCACCTGAACGATGCGAAAAGCGCCTTTGGTAGCCGCGTTGACCGCCATCACAGCCTGGGTGAAGGCAATATTGGCCATGATGCGTTCCGCTTTATTATGCAGGACGCCCGCTTCGACGGCATTCCCATGGTTCTGGAGACCATTAATCCGGATATCTGGGCCGAAGAGATTGCCTGGCTGAAGGCGCAGCAAACGGCGGAGGCAACGGCGTAAGCTTAAGCCCCGGAGCCTGCTGATAACGTCCTCTGCCGCAGGCCCATTTCGATCGACTATCGCGCCGCTTACGCGGCGCGACTCTTACCCAGCCAGGCCAATAAAGAAACCCGCAATGGTGGCGCTCATCAGATTAGAGAGCGTCGCGGCGGCCAGTGCCCGCAACCCCAGCTGCGCAATTTCCGGCGCGCGTCGGGGGGAAACGGCAGAAAACGCCCCGACCACGACCCCGATCGATCCGAAATTCGCAAACCCGCACAGCGCAAACGAGATAATGGCGATGGTTTTCACATCCAGCTGGCCGGCAGTTTGCAGCCAGGGCGAGAAGTGGAGATAAGCGACAAATTCGTTTATCGCCAGCTTCTGACCAATCAGGCTACCGGCCAGATGCGCATCGCTCCAGTCGACCCCCATCAACCATGCCAGCGGCGCCAGCGCGTAGCCAAAAATCCCCTCCAGGGTCGCCCCGCCGAAACCAAACCAACCGCCAATACCGCCAATAATCCCGTTGATCATGGCGATAATGGCCACAAACGCCATGACTACCGTCGCCACGCCGGCGGCGATTTTCAGCCCGGTCATCGCCCCGCTGGCGGCCGCTTCAATAATGCTTTTGGGCGGCGTTTCGGTAAACGAAAGGTTATCGAACGATACCTGCGAGGCCTCCGTCGCCGGGCTCAGTAGGCGAGCAAAGAGAATGCCGCCCGGGATTGCCATCAGCGAGGCGGCCAGCAGGTAACCAATGGGTACCCCTAAAGCGGCGTAGCCAATCATTGTCGACCCCGCGATCGACGCCATCCCGCTACAGATCGCGGTAAAAAGCTCATTGCGGTTAAGACGCTCCATAAAAGGCTTCACGATCGCCGGGATCTCGTTCTGCCCGAGGAAAATGGTGGTGACCGCGACAAAGGATTCGATTTTGCTGATATTAAGCGCTTTCTGGAAAATTCCTCCAAGAAGACGAATCAGGAAGCCCATTACGCCAATGTAATAGAGCAGGCTGACCAGCGCGGTGATAAAAATGATGGCGGGAAGCACGCGAAAGGCAAACACAAAGCCGGCGCCATCAAAGACTTTGTCCATCTTGGGCCCGACCAGCGAGCCAAAGATAAAGGCGCTACCGGCATCGCTATAGGTCATCACTTTGTGGATGCCGTAGGCAGCCTTTTCTGCCAGCCACTTCCCGGGTGGAAAATAGAGCATGATGCCGCCGATGGCGATTTGCAGCAGCAACGCCGCCCCTACCGTGCGCAGACTAATACGCTTTTTATTCACTGACAGCAGAAACGCGATTGCCAGTAATACCACCATACCCAGAACACTTCTCATGACGTCCATAATGATTTTCTCTTACGGCCAGGTCTGATTTTGTTGCGGGCTACCGCTTGCTGCCCGTTGGGTGTGACAGCGATGGCGCTTTGCGCAATGGCTGTCACGCCGCACGCCCAGGGGATTAGTGGTACTTACGTACACACTCTTCCACTAAGTCCCAGAACCAGTGGGTGTCGATGGTGATGCCCACTTTGGTGTTCGCCGGTTTGCCCAGAACGCCCAGCTCATCGCAGACCGTGCGTCCATAGCAAGGGCCACTGTTGACGTCGATTTCGACGTACATCTCCTGGGTTTTAATGCCGGCAGGGTTGATGAGGTAAGCAATACAGGTGGCGTCGTGAACCGGGCCGCCCGCTAAGCCATAGTTTTCATACTGGGTTTTGAGGGTAAAGTTCATGATGTCGCTGAAGAGCTTGCCGGCCGGTCCCCCCGCTTTTTCCATTCTGGCGATCACGTCGGCAGTGCAGACCGTCTGGTTAGTCAGATCCAGCCCCATCATCACCAGCGGCACACCGGAGGTGAAGACAACGCGGGCCGCTTCCGGATCGGCAAAGATATTAAACTCAGCGGATGGGGTGAAATTACCAGTGCCGTAAGCCCCGCCCATCAGCACAATCTCACGGATTTTGGGCACAATGGCGGGCTGCATACGCATCGCCACCGCAATATTGCTCAGCGGACCGACGGGCACCAGGGTGATATCCCCTTCGCTTGCCATCAGCGTATCGATAATGAATTTTACGGCATGCGTATTTTCCGCTTTGCGGGTCAACGGAGCAAATACCGGGCCATCCAGACCCGTTTCGCCATGGATATTATCGGCAACGATTTGCTGGCGCATTATCGGCTGCGGCATACCCGCATAGACCGGAACATGAATATCTAATGTCTGACAGACATTTAATCCATTGACTAATGTTTTATCCAGCGTCTGATTACCGGCAACAATCGTTATCCCTAATAAATCGATAGCCGGATGCCTTGCTGCCAGCATTATCGCAATAGCATCGTCATGGCCTGGATCGCAATCAAGAATAATCTTTCTCTTTTCCATTTTTATTTCCTCGGTTCGCTGTTGCGTTAATTTCATTTCAGTCATTAAGGGGGTAGTGTCGACGATTGAATGTTAACAACGGAGAACGTATGCTAAATATGAGAAATCTCACATCAGGAATGGGCCGTGAAAGAGATCCACAATGAGGTTGTTAAACAGGAACTGATTCTGCAGTCAGGATATAAGGAACGGTTTTCCGTGGATATTTTGCGGGATACCCGCTTGTTTGAGGTCGCAGCAGGTGAGGAGATTGTGAGAGTAGGCCAGCAGCCCGCCTGGCTCTTCTATCTCGTGCGCGGACGCGCCAGACTGTACGCCACCTCAGCCAATGGGCGGGTGTCGCTGATCGACTTCTTTACTGCACCCTGTTTTATTGGCGAAATTGAATTAGTTGACGCGGATCACGAACCCCGGGCTGTTCAGGCTATTGAAGCGTGCTGGTGTCTGGCGTTGCCGATGAAGCAGTACCGCCCCTTATTGTTGAATGATGCAACATTTTTACGGCATTTGTGCATTGCGCTAAGCCGCAAAAATTATCGCAATATTGTTTCGCTTACCCAAAATCAATCTTTCCCGCTGATTAATCGACTGGCGGCCTTTATTTTATTGACGCAGAATTGTGATATCTATCGCGAAAAACATACGCAGGCGGCCGAATATATGGGGGTCTCCTACCGTCATCTTCTTTATGTTATTGCGCAGTTCACTCAGGAAGGTGTACTGATAAAGCAAAAAGCGGGCTATATCATCAAAAATAAATCCCGACTGCTTAATCTGGCGCGGGAGATGGATCCCGAAAATAATTTCTCTGAATTATTACGTTAACCGCTTCACGCCTTTCTCGTTATATTACGCCGATCGACTCTGCCACCCGTACTCCAGACGGGGTGAGTGCGGAAAAGCGATATGTCCGGAGGGAAAATGGCCGTTTGTCAGGCCATAAAAAAACGCGGCCGACGCCGCGTTTTTGAGATGAAAAAAGGCAGAGTCACCTCTGCCTTTATGCGTGAGCGGGTTTAAGCCGCTTTGGCAACTGCTTCCGCTTCCGGGCGCTTCAGCACCGCGTAAGAGAGGCCCGCCACCAGGGTACCGGCGATAATCGCCAGCAGGTAACCCAGTACCGGCGTGATCGCCCCAGGGATCAGCAGGACAAACAGACCGCCGTGCGGTGCCATCAGCTTCGCACCAATGGCCATAGAGATAGCACCGGTCACTGCACCACCCGCGATACAGCAAGGCAGAACGCGCATTGGGTCACGCGCAGCGAACGGAATGGCACCCTCGGTGATGAAGCACAGACCGAGAACCAGCGCTGCTTTGCCGCCTTCCTGTTGTGCCTTATCGAATTTACGGTGTGCAATGATTGTCGCCAGGCCCAGCGCCAGCGGTGGCACCATACCGGCAGCCATAATGGCAGCCATCGGCGCGTAAGTCTGGGTACTCAGCAGGCCAACACCAAACGCATAGGCCGCTTTGTTCACCGGGCCGCCCATATCGGTACACATCATGCCCCCGAGGATTGCGCCCAGCAGTACCGCATTGGCAGTGCCCATGGTTTGCAGCCAGTGGGTCAGGCCTTCGAGGATACCCGCGACCGGCTTACCGATCAGGTAGATCATTCCCAGACCCACCACCAGGCTTGAAAGCAGCGGAATGATCAGGATCGGCTTCAGCGCTTCCATACTCTGCGGCAATTTCAACTTCGAACTAATCAGCTTCGCAACATAACCGGCCAGGAAGCCCGCGATGATCCCGCCGATGAAACCTGAACCTGTGCTTACAGCCAACATACCGCCGATAAGACCTGGAGTCAGACCCGGACGATCCGCGATAGAGAAGGCGATATAACCTGCCAGGACAGGTACCATCAGCGCGAAGGCAGAACCCCCACCAATTTGCATCAGCGCCGCAGCCAGCGTGTTCGGCTCTTTAAAGGCTTCGATACCGAAAGCGAAGGAGAGTGCGATACACAGACCACCAGCTACCACCATCGGCAGCATATAGGAAACCCCGGTCAGCAGGTGACGATAAGCGCCAGCAGACTCTTTTTTGGTTTCCGTCGCGCCCTGGGCACCGCCCGCCGCCTGATACGGCTTCGCTTCTGCTACGGCCTTATCGAACTCCTGCGCGGTCTTCTTCAACGCCAGACCAGTAGAGGTACGGTACATCGGTTTTCCGGCGAATTTCGCCAGATCCACTTCGATGTCTGCCGCCACGATCACCAGATCCGCTTCAGCCACCTCTTCGGGGGTGATGGCATTGCCTGCACCCACGGAGCCGCGGGTTTCAACTTTTACCCACCAGCCACGTTTTTTGGCTTCGGTTTCAATGGCTTCAGCCGCCATGAAAGTGTGTGCCACGCCCGTTGGACAGGCTGTCACCGCCACCACGCGTTTCGGACCGCCGCTCAGGGCCGGTGCCGTTGCCGCTGGCAGGGTATAGACCGAGGCGTGATCCTTCGCTTCGCTCAGGAACAGCTCCGGGTGGGCAACCGCGCGATTGATATCGCCCAGCCACACCTTTTTGCCGTTCAGCGCGCTGTCAGCAGGAATGGTGTCGCCCAGAACGATCACCAGTTCGGCATCGTTCGGGTTGTCCAGGATATCCAGATGTGCTTTGTGTGCCGCCGCGCCCAGCAGGGTCTTTGCCATATAGGCGCGGGCCTGTCCGAGAGCAGAGTCGATAATCAGCAGCGTTTTCATTATGCCTCTCCTGCTGTTAGTTAAAGGGTTTTAAGTCAACGCGCGCCATCATCGCGGCTAACTGGGTACGATCGGTAATACCGACATTGCTCTGGCTCACGGCCAGGGCAGCAACAGCGGTAGCAAGACGTAACGTGTGTTCACTGGATTCACGCATCAGCAGGCCGTAAATCAGCCCACCTACCATGGAATCCCCTGCGCCAACGGTGCTTACCACTTCCATCGACGGCGGTTTGGCAATCCATTCGCCAGACGCGTTAACCCACAGCGCGCCTTCTGCACCCAATGAAATCACCACATGAGCGATACCCTGTTCACGCAGCGCATGGGCAGCATCAATCACATCTTTCAATTCTGGCAGCTTACGGCCAGCCCAGATTTCCAGTTCGCGACGATTTGGTTTGACTAGCCATGGTGCGGCTTTAAGGCCTGCAACCAGCGCATCACGGCTGCTGTCGAAAATAATGCACGGGCACTGGCTGCGCAGACGCGTCATCCAGTCGGTAAAGGCTTCCGGGCTGACGCCCGACGGCAGACTGCCGCTGACGCATACCATGTCGAACTGGCCCAGCCAGGAGAGCGAGTCGTTAACAAAACGTTCCCAGTCTGACTGCGTCACTTCGAAGCCGGAGAAGTTCAGGTCGGTCACTTCACCGTCTTTCTCGGTCAGCTTCACGTTGATGCGGGTACGGCCCTGCACAATCTGGAAACGGTTAGCAATGCCCAGTTCGCTGAACAGCTGCTGAAAGCCGTCCTGGTTATCTTTGCCCAGGAAGCCGCCTACGGTGACATCGATGCCCAGATCTTTCAGCACCTTCGCCACATTGATCCCTTTACCTGCCGCATGCAGGCCAGTGGTGCGCACCAGGTTGACTTCGCCGCGCTCAATCTCCGGGCAGAATCCTACCAGGTCGTAAGCCGGGTTCAGCGTAATCGTTGCAACACGTCTGCTCATTATGCGCCCTCCCCCAGACCTGCCGCGATGGCATCGCCAATGGCTTTCAGCGCCTGTTCAGCATCGGCACCCTGGGCGGTGAAGCGCAGGCGATGGCCTTTTTTCACACCCAGCGCGACCACTTTCATCAGGCTACGGCCATTAGCGGGCTTACCGCTGCCGTCGAGGTTAGTGACGGTGATGTCGCTTTCAAACTGCTTGATGGTATTAACCAGCATGGTGCCGGGGCGGGCATGCAGACCGTGTTCGTTACGCACCACGTACTCTGCACTGAGCAGGTCGTCGGTCAGCGCGTCATCGCTGGTCAGCAGCGCCAGCAGGGTCGCGGCATCTGCGTTCAGCAATTTGTCAGCTTTGTTGATCAGCAGCAGATCGCTCAGGCGTTTGAGCACGGCAACCGGCTGGTCATCGGCCATCGCGACGGTCACCAGCAGGGCTGCTTTCTCACCTTCAACATCAAATGCGGAGGCCGCACGGCTGACGGCAACAGCGCTGCGCAGATTGCCTTCAGCACTGTCGTTCAGCCAGACGCCCTGGCCCAGGTTCAGCGGCTTGTCCGTTATGGTATGGGTGACGAATGCCGTGTCGACCGCACCCGCCTCTTTCAGACGTGCGGCGTTCATCGCCTGCAGCGTCACCAGATCGGAGGCGACCACATCCAGCGACAGCGTCGCGTTATCCAGCTTCAGCGCTTCGCTCTGCTTTTCACCCATCAGCAGTGCTCGCAGCTCTTCAGCGGTGGTGGCAGATTTCAGTTGTTCCGCCACTGCGTCATCGCTCAGCACGTGCGTCAGTTGACGCAGCAGGCCCAGATGTTCGTCACTGCTGGCGGCGATACCGATGGCGACATACGCCACCTGCCCTTCGCCCCAGAGCACGCCCTGCGGGAACTGATACACCTGCACACCGGTCTTCAGAACCTGATCGCGGGTATCGGTGGTGCCATGAGGAATGGCGATGCCATTGCCGAGGAAGGTTGAAGTCTGCTGCTCACGCGCCAGCATGCCATCAACATAGCCAGCGGCAACATTGCCAGACTGCACCAGCGCGGCAGCGATCTGCCGGATGGCCTCTTCTTTATTACCGGCCTGTTCGCCCGGATGAATGTCCTGTACGGATAACTGGAACATAGCTCTCCACTCCTGCTGAAATTGAATCGTTTCAGCTTAAATGTGAAAATAGGCGCCAATCCGTTTGTATTAGATCAACCAATTAGCGCTGAAACGTTTCAAGAAGTCTTGCTTTTTATCGCCATCCTTGCAAGTAAAGTTACGTTTCAGCTTTCGGAATTTAGAGTTGCAGCACATTTTTGCAACATTCCGTCCTCTTTCGCGGGCAATAAAAGAGACCAGCGCCCTTTACTTCAGCAGCTTCAGCAAGCGCAGCGGCATTATGAAATGCCATTTTGATTTATTGTGGGTAATCAGAGTGCGCATCTGTTCATTTTCTGACAAGCGGCGTAAACTCCGCCTCTCTTCATATTACTGATACAGAAACATGCATACGACTCCCGCTGCCGCCAGGCAAAAATCGTTTGATTTGACGTCATCGGCGTTTTTGATTGTGGCCTTCCTCACCGGTATTGCCGGTGCACTGCAAACCCCTACGCTGAGCCTGTTCCTGACCACGGAAGTGCATGCCCGTCCGGCGATGGTTGGCTTCTTTTTTACCGGCAGCGCTATCATCGGCATTTTTGTTAGCCAGTTTCTGGCGGGCCGCTCAGACAAAAAGGGCGATCGCAAAAGCTTGATCGTCTTCTGTTGTCTGCTGGGCGTGTTCGCCTGCCTGCTATTTGCCTGGAACCGTAACTACTTCATTTTGTTGTTCGTTGGCGTCTTTTTGGGGAGTTTTGGCTCTACGGCTAACCCGCAGATGTTTGCCCTCGCCCGCGAACATGCGGATCGCACCGGGCGTGAAGCGGTGATGTTCAGTTCAATATTGCGTGCCCAGGTTTCGCTGGCCTGGGTGATAGGTCCGCCGCTGGCTTACGCCCTGGCGATGGGTTTTGGCTTTACGGTGATGTATCTCAGCGCCGCAGCGGCGTACATCATTTGCGGCCTGATGGTATGGTTCTTTTTACCCTCTATGCGTAAAGAGCCGAAGCTGGCGACCGGTACGCTGGAAGCCCCGCGTCGTAACCGCCGCGACGCCCTGCTGCTGTTTATTATCTGCACATTGATGTGGGGTACTAACAGTCTGTACATCATCAATATGCCGCTGTTTATTATTAATGAACTGCATCTGTCGGAAAAACTGGCGGGCATCATGATGGGCGCGGCGGCGGGGCTGGAAATCCCGACCATGCTGATTGCCGGCTATTACGCCAGGCGCTTCGGCAAACGCTTTCTGATGCGTATTGCCGCCGTAGCAGGGCTGCTGTTCTATGTCGGGATGCTGACCGCCAGCTCACCGGCATTGTTGCTGGGTTTACAACTGCTCAATGCGATTTATATCGGCATTCTGGCGGGGATCGGCATGCTCTATTTTCAGGATTTAATGCCCGGTCAGGCGGGAGCAGCCACCACGCTTTATACCAATACGACGCGCGTGGGCTGGATTATCGCGGGCTCGATGGCCGGTGTGGTGGCCGAGATCTGGAGCTATCACGCGGTCTTCTGGATAGCGCTGGCGATGTGCGTAATCACCTGCGTTTGCCTGACGCGCATAAAAGACATTTAAGGCGCGGTCAGCGCCTCCAGCTCCAGCAGCCAGGTCATCGCCTGCTGGCGCGAACTGCCGCACATATCGGCTGCGGGCTGCAGGCCGGCGCAGACTTTTGGGCGTAGCGGTGAGCCAAAAATCTTACAGCGCTGCTGCGCATCCAGCTGTACGCACGGTGTATTCGCCGGCTTGCCGTTGGGCATGCCGGGAATCGGGCTGGTAATGGAGGGTGCAGTACAGCACGCTCCACAGTCTGGACGGCATTCCATAAAGGCTCTCTTACCCTGACGAGAACCCGCAGAGCGGGCGTGGCGCGCACAGTAACACCTTTTATGTATTGATAGCAAAACCCACGAATTCCTCTTGCCTGAAAGCCCGCGCGCGAGTACTTTGACGCGATATTTTTGACCTCCCCGTTAACAGGATTACTGCAATGCCAAGAGCGAACGAAATTAAAAAAGGTATGGTGCTGAACTACAACAGCAAGCTGCTGATTGTGAAGGATATTGATATCCAGGCACCGAGCGCCCGTGGCGCAGCGACGCTGTATAAAATGCGTTTCTCCGATGTCCGCACCGGTCTTAAAGTGGAAGAGCGCTTTAAAGGCGACGATATCGTCGATACCGTGACCCTGACCCGCCGCTTCGTTGACTTCTCTTATATTGATGGCAACGAATACGTGTTTATGGATAAAGAAGATTACACCCCGTATATCTTCACCAAAGATCAGATCGCAGACGAGCTGCAGTTTATGCCTGAAGGCGGCATGCCGGATATGCAGGTACTGACCTGGGACGGCCAGCTGCTGGCGCTTGAGCTACCGCAGACCGTTGATCTGGAAATCGTTGAGACCGCACCGGGCATCAAAGGGGCTTCAGCCAGCGCCCGTAACAAACCGGCGACGCTGACCACCGGCCTGGTAGTGCAGGTTCCGGAGTACCTCTCCGCTGGTGAGAAGATCCGTATCCATATCGAAGAAAAACGTTATATGGGTCGTGCAGACTAAGACAAAAAACCCGGCTTTCGCCGGGTTTCTTTTTTACAGCAGTTCGGGATATTTGGTCATTTTTAGCGCCAATTCCACGCCACGCACTTCCGCCATCCCCTTCAGTCGCCCAATCGCCGAATAGCCAGGATTGGTTTTCTTACGCAGGTCATCCAGCATTTGATGGCCGTGATCGGGACGGAATGGAATCGGTCGCACATCGCCCGCTTTCTTGCGGCGTTGCTCTTCGCTGAGGATAGCGTCCACCACCGCCACCATATTCACGTCACCGCCCAGATGCGCGGCTTCGTGGAAGGTTTTTGGATTCTCTTCCCGGCAGGTAGCGCGCAGGTGAGTAAAGTGAATACGGTCACCAAAGGTTTCGATCATCCGCACCAGATCGTTATCGGCACGCACGCCGTAGGAGCCGGTACACATGGTGAAGCCATTGTTGATGCTGTCGACGGTCTCTTTCAGCCACTGCATATCTTCAATGGTAGAGACAATACGCGGCAGACCGAGAATTGGACGCGGTGGATCGTCCGGATGCACTGCCAGACGCACACCCGCTTCTTCTGCCACCGGGACGATAGCGCGCAGGAAGTGGGCCATGTTTTCCCGCAGCTGTGCTTTATCGATATTGCCATACTCCGCCAGACGCGTGCGGAACTGGTCGAGGGTATAGCCCTCTTCAGCGCCCGGCAGGCCGGCAATAATATTGCGGGTCAATTTTTCAATTTCTGCCGCGCTGGCCGCATTAAACCATGTCTGGGCTTGTTGCTGCTCTTCAGGGCTGTAATCGGCTGCGGCGCCTTCACGCTTCAGAATATGCAGCTCAAATGCGGCGAAGGCGATCTGATCAAAGCGCAGTGCTTTGGAGCCATCCGGCAATTCGTATTCCAGATCGGTGCGCGTCCAGTCGAGGATAGGCATAAAGTTGTAGCAGACCGTATCAATACCGCAGGCCGCCAGATTACGAATGCTCTGCTGGTAGTTGGCAATCCAGGTCGCGCACTGCCCGGAATGAGTTTTGATCTCTTCGTGCACCGGAATGCTTTCCACGACCGACCAGGTGAGCCCTTTTTCGGCCAGCAGCTTCTGGCGCTGTTTAATCTCTTCTACCGGCCATACCTCACCGTTAGGAATATGATGCAGCGCGGTCACCACGCCGGTCGCGCCTGCCTGGCGCACGTCATCAAGAGAAACCGGATCGTTCGGGCCATACCAACGCCAGGTTTGTTCCATCGCTTCATCCTCGCAAAGTTGTTATACCAATATAATGTGACGCAATGACGACTACCATACATGTCTAACGCGCCGGGTCAACGCGCCTCGCCTCATTGATTGATCAAACTCACAGTTCCCGCATATTTACGGCTCACCAATTTAAATTGCTGTCATATAACTTTAGACTGACATTGTTAATTAACGGTTAATCAGGTGTGTATTTCATGAAGACAATTGCCTCTATTACGCTGCCCGCTAACGTTAAGCAGCCCCAGTACGATCGTCAGCAACTGCGCTCCCGCATCGTCCATTTTGGATTTGGTGCTTTTCATCGCGCGCATCAGGCGCTGTTAACCGATCGCGTGCTGAATTCCGAGGGCGGCGACTGGGGTATCTGTGAGATTAGCCTGTTTAGCGGCGATAAGCTGATGAGCCAGCTGCGCGCGCAGGATCACCTGTTTACCGTGCTGGAAAAAGGGGCGGACGGGAATCAACCCATCATCGTCGGCGCGGTGCATGAGTGCCTGAACGCGAAGCTTGATTCGCTGGCCGCCATTATTGAGAAGTTCTGTGAACCGCAGGTGGCGATAGTCTCTCTGACCATTACGGAAAAGGGTTACTGCATTGATCCTGCCACCGGCAAACTGGATGTGCAGAACGAACGTATTCTTCACGATCTGGAAAATCCCACTGAGCCACACTCGGCGCCGGGTATTCTGGTCGAAGCGTTACACCGTCGTCGCGAACGCGGCCTGACGCCCTTCAGCGTACTCTCCTGCGATAACATCCCCGATAACGGTCATGTAGTGAAAAATGCGGTGCTGGGCATGGCGCAGAAACGCTCGCCGGAACTGGCTGAGTGGATTGCGGAACATGTTAGCTTCCCGGGGACGATGGTGGATCGCATTGTTCCTGCAGCGACCGACGCCTCCCTTGCGGAAATTGCTGACGTGCTGGGTGTGGATGATCCCTGCGCCATCAGCTGTGAGCCCTTTATCCAGTGGGTGGTTGAAGATAATTTTGTGGCCGGTCGCCCGGCGTGGGAAGCCGCGGGCGTTCAGCTTGTGCAGGATGTGTTGCCCTGGGAGCAGATGAAGCTGCGAATGCTTAATGGCAGCCACTCTTTCCTCGCCTGGCTGGGTTATCTCAGCGGGTTTGCCCATATCAGCGACTGCATGCAGGACGAGGCTTTGCGCAAGGCTGCCCGTCAGCTGATGCTGACCGAACAAGCCCCTACCCTGCGCATTACCGGTGTGGATCTGGATGCGTATGCCGACAGTCTGATCGACCGTTTTACTAACCCGGCCCTGCAGCACCGTACATGGCAGATTGCGATGGATGGCAGCCAGAAGCTGCCCCAGCGCATGCTGGAAGGGATCCGCGTGCACCTGCAGCGCGGCACGCCGTGGCCACTGCTGGCGCTTGGCGTAGCGGGCTGGATGCGTTACGTCAGCGGCGTGGATGATGCGGGTCAGGCCATCGACGTACGCGATCCCCTGAGCGACAAAATCCGCGCTATCGTCGACAGCAGTACCGAGCAGACGCGCGTGCAGGCGCTGCTTGGCCTGAGCGAAATTTTTGGCGAGGATCTGCCGCAGGATGCCGGGTTTGTTGACGCCGTCAGCAACGCTTACCAGCGTATTCAGCACACCGGCGCCCGCCAGGCGATCATTGATACGCTAAACCTTTCCCAATAATGGCGGTTTACGCGGACGGAATAGGGTTCCGTTCGCGTGACCTCTTCTCATGACTGTTCTTTTCAGCCAGGATTATTGATAATTGTTATAAGATTACAGTTATCACTCCTGGAGCACATGTGACCAAGACTAACCTGATCACCGGTTTTCTCGGCAGCGGCAAAACCACCTCAATTTTGCATCTGCTGGCCAATAAAGATCCTGCCGAAAAATGGGCCGTACTGGTCAATGAATTTGGCGAAGTGGGTATCGATGGCGCGCTGCTGGCCGACAGCGGCGCGATGATCAAAGAGATACCCGGAGGCTGCATGTGTTGTGTTAATGGTCTGCCGATGCAGGTTGGCCTGAACACGCTTCTGCGACAGGGTAAACCCGACCGCCTGCTCATCGAGCCCACTGGCCTTGGCCATCCTAAGCAGATCCTCGACCTGCTCACCTCGCCGGTTTATGAACCCTGGATCGATCTGCGTGCGACGTTGTGCGTACTCGACCCGCGTCAGCTGCTGGACGAAAAAGCGGTACAAAATGACAACTTCCGCGATCAGCTGGCTTCTGCCGATATTATCATTGCCAACAAAGAAGACCGGGCGACGCAAGAAAGCCGTGAAGCGCTTAAGATTTGGTGGCAACACGTCGGTGGGGAGCGTCAGTTGCAATACGCAACGCAGGGCAATATCGATATCGCCTTGTTAGATCTGCCGCGCCTGAACACGGTGGAACTGCCTGCCAGCGCGGAACACAACCATTCCCATCGCGATCAGAAAGGGCTTGCCGCCCTGAGCCTGCCCGCCCACCAGCGCTGGCGGCGTAACCTCAATAGCGGCCAGGGCCATCAGGCGTGCGGATGGATTTTTGACGCTGACACCTGTTTTGACACTATCGGTCTGCTGGAATGGGCGCGACTGGCGCCGGTTGATCGCGTTAAAGGGGTGATGCGCACGCCAGATGGCCTGGTGCGGATTAATCGCCAGGGGGAAGATTACTTCATCGAAACCCAGGGAGTGGCTCCGCCGGACAGTCGTATAGAGCTAATTAGTGCGGTAAATACCGACTGGAACGCACTTCAGGCTAGTCTGTTGAAGCTTCGTTTAACTTCCGACAACTAACGTTGCCCGGACTTCTTAGCTTAGTAAACGATGATGAAAACACGATTCCCCCAGATAATACTGCTTAATGTCGCTGGCCTGGCGCTCTTCTTCTCATGGTACCTGCCGGTTAACCACGGCTTCTGGTTCCCGCTGGACAGTGGCATCTTCCACTTCTTTAACCATAAGCTGGTGGAGAGTCGTGCCTTCCTGTGGCTGGTCGCCATCACCAATAACCGTGCTTTTGACGGATGTTCGTTACTGGCGATGGGCTGTCTGCTTCTCTGGTTCTGGCGCCAGGCATCGGCAGAAGGACGTCGGCGCATTATTATTATCGGGCTGGTAATGTTATTGATCGCCGTGGTGCTGAATCAACTGGCATCTGCCCTTATTCCGGTGAAACGTTCGAGTCCTACGCTCTGGTTTTCTGATATTTATCGCGTTAGCGAATTGCTGCATATTTCAACGAAAGACGCCTCGAAAGACAGTTTCCCTGGCGATCACGGGATGATGCTGCTTATTTTTGCGGCAGTAGTATGGCGCTATTTCGGTCATAAAGCCTTTATGGTTGCCCTGATTATCTTTATGGTCTTTGCTTTCCCGCGAGTCATGATTGGCGCCCACTGGTTCACCGATATTGCTGTCGGGTCGCTCTCTGTGGCGCTGATTGGTCTTCCCTGGTGTCTGATGACTCCATTAAGTGATAAATTAATCGCCGTGTTCGATCGTTATTTACCTCATAAATTCAACAAAAATAAAACAAATAACTAACCGAAATTATTAAGCGCCGTCAGGGATCGTTATCGATCCCTGACGATTTAACGGCTGCTTAATTTACATTATGTCATCATGCTGTAACATTAATCGGCTTACAAATGAATCAGTTGTGTGATTTTTAGCCTGATTTCTCCCCTCATTTCCCTTTCCCATCAGCCTGATTTGGCTATCACAAATACTTATAAAAAATTGGCTTTTTTTACTCGCAATGGGTTCGGCAATCGGTTACTCTCAGACTCGTTTTACCCAGCACCGTAATTATTTCTAATGCAGAAAAATTTGTGCGATTCGCCACAGATTTGACCATAAAGAATTGTCTCAAAGTGCGCAGGTAATTAGTCTCGTCACGTTTGGCATTTTTATAACGATATTGATCGTTAAGGACTTCAAGGGAAAATAAACAAAATGGTCAAATCTCAACCGATTTTGAGATATATCTTGCGGGGGATCCCGGCGATTGCAGTTGCGGTTCTGCTTTCTGCTTGTAGCACAACGAATACCGCGAAGAATATGCATCCTGAGACGCGTGTTGTGGGGTCAGAAGACGCCTCTTCACTGCAAGCCTCTCAGGATGAATTTGAAACAATGGTACGTAATCTGGATGTGAAATCCCGACTTATGGACCAGTATGCCAGCTGGAAAGGCGTTCGTTACCGCCTGGGTGGCAGCACTAAAAAAGGTATTGATTGTTCCGGTTTCGTACAGCGTACTTTCCGTGAGCAGTTTGGTTTAGAACTTCCGCGTTCAACCTATGAACAGCAGGAGATGGGCAAGTCGATTTCGCGTACCAGCTTACGCACCGGCGATTTAGTCCTGTTCCGCGCAGGTTCGACCGGCCGACACGTCGGCATCTATATCGGTAATGATCAGTTCGTCCACGCATCCACCAGCAACGGTGTGATGATCTCCAGTATGAACGAGCCTTACTGGAAGAAGCGCTACAATGAAGCGCGCCGTGTACTGACGCGGAGTTAATCGATGCGTGTTGTCCGTTACCCTTGGCTGACAACACGTTGAATAAAGCACTGCTACGGCGGTGCTTTTTTTGTTTCATCGTCAGGCAAGAGAGCGTAACCTTTCTCTGGCAAAGCCAATCCAGGCTATAGTCGTGTAACTGCATGAATTTAGCCGTCATGAAGACGGGGGCGGCAAATCAGGATCTGATAACATCAATGTTCACCCGCTACTTTTCATCCCGCCGTAAGGTGCTGATCATTAGCCTTCTTACCGGCCTGTTTATCGCCCTGCTCTGCGGCGGTTTGCAATTTTTTTCCAGTTACCATAAACGCGCGGTAAGGTTCGATAACCTGATTGTCGATCTTCGACTGTATATGGAGAGCTATTTCACCGAGCTGCGTACCTCTGTCGACCAGTTGCAACCCATGACTTTGAATAGATGTGAGGATGTGGGTTCAGAGCTGACCTCGCGCGCGGCCTTTAGCCTGAACGTTCGCGCATTTCTGCTGGTGAAAGACAAAATCGCTTTTTGCTCTTCGGCCACCGGGCCGATGAACACCCCCCTTGCGGATCTGGTTCCCGAAATTGATCTGAAAAAGCCAATCGATATGGCGCTGGTCCCCGGCACCCCAATGATGCCGAATAAATCCGCCATTGTGCTGTGGTACCGTAACCCGCTGGTAAACGATGGCGGCATTTTTACGTCAATTAACCTCAACCTGACCCCTTACCTTTTATATACAGCCCGTCAGGATGAGTTTGCGGCCATTGCGCTGGTGGTAGGAAACACCGCCTTTTCAACCTATGCCGATCACCTGCTGCATACCAACGAATTAACTACGCCACCCATACGGTCCACCCGCATTGAAGAGTTGCCGCTGCAAATAAATCTCTACGCCGAAGCCTGGACACGAGAAGACTTGCTGTTTGCATTACTGTTCGGCGTGATTTGCGGCATCAGCAGTGCGGTTGTCTGCTACTACCTGTCGATGGCGCGGGCTAACCCAAGAAAAGAGATCCTGACGGCCATTAAGCAGGATCAGTTTTATGTGGTCTATCAGCCGGTTGTAGATGCCAACGATCTAAAAATGACTGGCGTAGAGGTACTCATGCGCTGGCGTCATCCGGGTGCCGGAGAGATCCCGCCTGATGCTTTTATCAACTTTGCTGAAGCACAAAAGTTGATCGTCCCGCTGACGCTGCACCTCTTTGACCTGATACTGCGCGATGCGCCAATGTTAAAAAAACGGCTACCGCCGGGTGCAAAACTGGGGATCAATATTGCTCCAGGCCACCTGCATGCCGAAAGTTTTAAAGAAGACATGCGCAAATTTGCCGCCTCGCTACCGCCGAATCACTTCCAGGTCGTGCTTGAAATTACCGAGCGCAATATGCTGCAGCACAGCGAAGCGGCCCGGCTGTTCGACTGGCTTCATCATGAAGGCTTTGAAGTGGCGATTGATGACTTTGGTACCGGGCATAGCGCGCTCATCTATCTTGAGCGCTTCTCGATGGACTATCTCAAAATCGATCGTGGGTTCGTCAACACCATCAGTATGGAAACGGTTACCTCCCCCGTCCTCGACGCGGTCATTACCCTGGCGCGCCGGCTGAATATGGTCACCGTGGCGGAAGGGGTAGAAACAGTCGAGCAGGCAAAGTGGCTGCGGGAACATGGCGTCAATTTCTTACAAGGATACTGGATTAGTCGCCCTATGCCGCTGGACGCGCTGCTGACGTGGCAAGAAGATCCCGGGCTCAGTCGTGAATAATTGCACAACGGTCGCCTCGTCACTTATTATTCAATGATCATCGGGTGGCCAGCTAATAATAAGGAATGCGTAGCGGAATGATATTGCGCGTAATGATGCTACTGCTTGTAGCGCTGAGTGGATTCTGTCAGGCGCAGACCATCAAAGAGAGCTACGCGTTCGCCGTCATCGGCGAGCCGAAATACGCCATCAATTTCGATCACTACGATTACGTCAACCCGGCGGCGCCAAAAGGGGGAAAGGCTACCCTTTCCGTTATCGGTACCTTTGATAACTTCAACCGCTATGCTCTGCGCGGCGTGGCCGCCGAACGCACTGAATCACTTTACGATCCCCTCTTCACCACCTCGGACGATGAACCCGGCAGCTACTATCCTCTGGTCGCTGAGTTTGCACGCTACGCTGATGATTATTCCTGGGTGGAGCTTACGATCAATCCGAAAGCGCGCTTTCATGATGGGACACCGGTCAGCGCCCGTGACGTCGAGTTTACCTTTCATAAATTTATGACTGAAGGGGTCCCCCAGTTCCGACTGGTCTATAAAGGCACCACCGTTAAAGCCATCGCGCCGCTTACGGTGCGTATTGAGCTGGCGAAGCCCAATAAAGAGGATATGCTGAGCCTCTTCTCCCTGCCGGTGATGCCAGAGAAATTCTGGAAAAATCATAAACTCAGCGATCCTATCTCCACGCCGCCGCTGGCCAGCGGCCCGTATCGCATTACCAGCTGGCGTATGGGGCAGTATGTCATCTGGTCACGGGTAAAAGATTATTGGGCCGCCGACCTGCCTGTTAACCGCGGCCGCTGGAACTTCGACACCCTGCGCTATGACTATTATCTGGACGATAATGTCGCCTTTGAGGCCTTCAAGGCCGGGGCATTTGATATGCGCCTTGAGAGCAGCGCCAAAAACTGGGCCACCCGCTACACCGGCAGAAATTTCGAGCGCGGCTATATCGTTAAAGATGAGTTTAAGAGCGATTCGGCGCAGGACACCCGCTGGCTGGCGTTTAATATCCAGCGCCCCGTCTTTACCGACCGACGCGTGCGCGAAGCCATTACCCTCGCCTTCGACTTTGAATGGATGAATAAAGCGCTCTTCTACGGTGCCTACAGCCGGGTGAACAGCTATTTTCAAAATACGGAGTACGCCGCAACAGGGTATCCGGACGCCGCTGAGCTGACGCTGCTCGCTCCGCTCAAGGGTGAAATCCCGGCCGAGGTCTTTACCTCCGTCTATCAGCCGCCGGTGTCAAAGGGCGACGGCTACGATCGTAACAACCTGCTTAAAGCCAGTAAATTGCTGGATGAGGCAGGCTGGACGCTGAAAAATCAGAAACGCGTTAATAACCAGACCGGGAAACCGCTCACCTTTGAGCTGCTACTTCCCTCCGGCGGCAATAATCAGTGGGTGTTGCCGTTCCAGCACAACCTCGAACGCCTGGGCGTGACGATGACGATTCGTCAGGTCGATAATTCGCAAATCACCAATCGTATGCGTAGCCGCGATTACGATATGATACCGCGCCTGTGGCGGGCGATGCCATGGCCAAGCTCCGATCTGCAGCTCTCCTGGGCTTCGGCATATATCGACTCCACCTATAACTCCCCGGGAGTAAAAAGCCCGGCCCTCGACGCGCTTATCGCCCGGATCGTTGACGCCCAGGGCGATAAAGAGAAATTGCTGCCGCTCGGGCGGGCACTCGACCGGGTTCTGACCTGGAACTATTACATGCTGCCCATGTGGTATATGGCACAGGATCGCGTCGCCAGCTGGGATAAATTTTCTCACCCGGCGGTACGTCCGGTTTACGCCCTCGGTTTTGAAAACTGGTGGTATGACGTGAACAAAGCGGCGAAATTACCCGCCGAGCGACGGTAAGGAATGTTATGGGCGCTTATCTGATTCGTCGCTTATTACTGGTGATCCCCACCCTGTGGGCCATCATCACCATCAACTTTTTTATCGTGCAGATTGCCCCCGGTGGTCCGGTGGATCAGGCCATAGCCGCTATCGAAATGGGTAGCAGCAACAGCCTGCCGGGAGGGGGTGGCGAAGGGATGCGCGCCAGCCATGCCCGTACCGGCGTGGGTAATATCAGTGAAAGCCACTATCGCGGCGGACGCGGTCTAGATCCGGAGGTGATCGCCGAGATCACTCAGCGCTACGGTTTCGATAAACCGCTGCATGAACGCTATTTCAAAATGTTGTGGGATTACGCGCGCTTCGATTTTGGTAATAGCCTGTTCCGCAGCGCCTCGGTATTGCAACTGATTAAGGAGAGTCTGCCCGTCTCCATCACCCTGGGGCTATGGGGTACCTTGATTATCTACCTGGTCTCTATCCCGCTGGGTATTCGCAAGGCGGTCTATAACGGCAGCCGTTTCGATACCTGGAGCAGTACCTTTATCATTATCGGCTATGCTATTCCGGCCTTCCTTTTCGCCGTAGTGTTGATCGTCCTCTTTGCCGGAGGCAGCTATTACGACCTTTTCCCGCTGCGCGGGCTGGTCTCGGCGGATTTTGACTCTCTGCCCTGGTACCAGAAAGTGACGGATTACCTCTGGCATATCACCTTGCCGGTGCTGGCCACGGTCATTGGCGGCTTCGCCGCGCTCACCATGCTGACCAAAAACTCGTTTCTTGATGAGATCCGCAAACAGTATGTGGTCACCGCCCGGGCGAAAGGGGTGAGCGAGCGCAAAATTCTGTGGCGGCATATATTCCGCAACGCCATGTTGCTGGTCATCGCGGGCTTTCCGGCCACCTTTATCAGCATGTTCTTCACCGGCTCGCTGCTCATAGAGGTGATGTTCTCCCTGAACGGCCTCGGCCTGCTGGGCTACGAAGCGACGCTCTCCCGTGACTACCCGGTGATGTTCGGCACGCTCTATATCTTCACCCTGATTGGCCTGCTGCTGAATATCATCAGTGATATCAGCTATACGCTGGTCGACCCACGCATCGATTTTGAGGGCCGCTGATGCTACGCCTAAGCCCCATAAACCAGGCCCGCTGGGCCCGTTTTCGCCACAACCGCCGCGGCTACTGGTCGCTGTGGATCTTTGCGGTGATTTTTATTCTGAGCCTGTTCTCTGAACTGGTGGCTAACGACAAGCCGCTGCTGGTCCATTTTAACGACCGCTGGTATCTGCCAGCGATAAATAACTACAGTGAGAGCGACTTCGGCGGCCCGTTCGCCACCCCGGCAGATTATCAGGATCCGTGGCTACGCGCGCAGCTCGATAACCACGGCTGGGCGCTGTGGGCGCCGGTTCGTTTTGGCGCCACCAGCATTAACTTTGCCACTACCCGTCCCTTTCCTTCTCCCCCCTCCAGTCAGAACTGGTTAGGCACCGATGCCAACGGCGGCGACGTACTGGCTCGCATTCTCTATGGCACCCGCATCTCGATTCTGTTCGGCCTGCTATTGACCCTTTTCTCTAGCGTTCTGGGGATACTGGCGGGCGCCCTTCAGGGCTATTACGGCGGCAAAATCGACCTCTGGGGACAGCGTTTTATTGAGGTGTGGTCGGGCATGCCGACCCTGTTTCTGATCATTCTGCTCTCAAGCGTAGTGCAGCCGAATTTCTGGTGGTTACTCGCCATCACCGTGCTGTTCGGCTGGATGGCGCTGGTCGGCGTAGTACGGGCTGAGTTTTTGCGTACCCGTAATTTTGATTATATCCGTGCCGCGCAGGCGCTGGGCGTGGGCGATCGGGGAATTATTTTCCGCCACATTCTGCCCAATGCGATGGTGGCTACCCTCACCTTCCTGCCGTTTATTATGTGCAGCTCCATCACTACCCTGACCTCTCTCGATTTTCTCGGTTTCGGCCTGCCGCTGGGATCGCCATCGCTGGGGGAACTGCTATTGCAGGGCAAAAATAACCTACAGGCGCCATGGCTTGGGATCACCGCGTTTATCTCGGTGGCATTGCTGCTGTCGTTACTGATCTTTATTGGCGAAGCGGTACGCGATGCCTTCGACCCCAACAAGGCGGTGTAACATGACGCAGCCCCTTCTGCATATTGATAACCTCTCCATCGCTTTTCGTCAGCAGGGCGAAACGCGTCCGGTAGTGAGCGATCTCTCACTGCATATCGATCCGGGAGAAACGCTGGCGCTGGTGGGTGAATCCGGCTCGGGGAAGAGCGTTACGGCCCTCTCAGTGCTGCGCCTGCTGCCTTCGCCACCGGCCATCTATCCCCAGGGCGATATTCTCTTTCAGGGGCAGTCACTGCTGCATGCCGATGAACGTACCCTGCGCGGCGTGCGAGGCAATAAAATCGCGATGATCTTCCAGGAGCCGATGGTCTCGCTCAACCCACTGCATACCCTTGAAAAACAGCTGTATGAAGTGCTCTCTCTGCATCGGGGGATGCGTAAAGAGGCCGCGCGCGGCGAGATGCTCGACTGTCTGGAGCGCACCGGCATTCGTCACGCGGCCAAACGGCTCTCTGACTTCCCGCATCAGCTCTCGGGAGGAGAGCGCCAGCGCGTCATGATTGCCATGGCCCTGCTCACCCGCCCTGAACTGCTGATTGCCGATGAACCCACCACGGCGCTGGATGTCACGGTACAGGCGCAGATCCTGCAACTGCTGCGGGAATTGCGCGACGAGCTGAACATGAGCCTGCTGTTTATCACCCATAATCTCAGCATCGTTAAAAAGCTTGCCGATAGGGTCGCGGTGATGCAAAGCGGGCGTTGCGTCGAGCAGAACAGCGCCCCTGCCCTGTTTAGTGCTCCGCAACATCCCTACACGCAGCGACTTCTTGATAGTGAACCCACCGGCGGCCCTGTTCCGCTGGCAGAAAATGCCCCGACGCTACTCACCGTAAATAACTTGTCGGTGGCCTTCCCGATACGTAAGGGTCTTTTACGCCGGGAGGTGGATAGCAAACGGGTGCTGAACAAGGTCAGCTTTACCCTTCGGGCAGGTGAAACTCTGGGGCTGGTGGGGGAATCTGGTTCCGGTAAAAGCACCACCGGGCTGGCGCTACTGCGGCTGATTACGTCGCAAGGTGAGATGACTTTCGATGATAAGACGCTGCATGACCGCAATCGCCGTCAGATGCTTCCGTTGCGCCATCGAATGCAGGTGGTTTTCCAGGATCCCAACTCCTCACTCAACCCGCGACTCAATGTCCTGCAGATTATCGAAGAGGGGTTACGCGTACACCAGCCTGCGCTCACCCCGGCGCAGCGAGAAGCCGAGGTGATTCGGGTAATGGGCGAGGTGGGGCTGGATCCCGAAACCCGGCAACGTTATCCGGGGGCCTTTTCCGGCGGTCAACGACAGCGTATCGCCATTGCCCGCGCCTTGATCCTGCGACCGGAGCTGATCATCCTTGATGAACCGACGTCATCGCTGGATCGCACCGTGCAGGCGCAGATTCTGGCGTTACTAAAAGATCTTCAGCAACAGTATCGGCTGGCGTATATCTTCATTAGCCATGACCTGCAGGTCGTGCAGGCGCTTTGCCATCAGGTTATTGTTTTACGTCAGGGAGAGGTTGTCGAGCAGGGAGAGTGTCAGCGCGTGTTTGCCGCGCCGACGCAGGCATATACCCGCCAGCTGTTAGCGTTACGTTGACACTCAGAAAGGATTCTGGCCAGACACCGGCTCAGCAATGGCTACGCCGAAATTTTTCAGGCGGCAGGTGGCGGCAAATTCGTCCTGACTTTTCACGAACAGGCAGGGTTCGCCCTCGCACTCCAGCACGGAGCTGTCGAGTTCAATATCCGTCAGCGCCTGGCTGAGCTTTTCCATTACCGGCCACGCGTTTTCGTCTTGCGGACTGAGCAATTTAAGCGCCACCAGGCAGTTATCGCAGTTCGTCCCGCTTTGCGGAATCGGTTCAACTTTCGAACCTGCGAAACCCGCCGACCAGCGATAGCTCTGCGGCAAGCGATGGACGATGGAGAGCTGTAATGTATCCACGTTTGTTCCCCGGAAGCAAAATATACTTCACAATCTATTTACATTTATAGTAACACATCATTACTCACCTGCCCTGTTTTTAGTGAGAAAGCGGTTACAGCCAGATATCATCGGCGTTAGCGTCTTATTTCTCAGGGCTTTTTGTATGAGTTTCAGGTTCGCAACGGCGCTATATGTACCCGTTTCTGCGATCTAACTCAACCTTTTTAACTACAACGATGTGACTTTTTACATAAATAGATTTTACATAAAAGAAACAAACAAGGAGACCGGGATGAACGTTTTGGTTGATATGTGTCAAAAAAGGGTTCCTGTGGAACCCTTTCTTGTGCGTCATTTAACCGTTTTTTGGGGTCGGCTGGCATAGAGGTAGAAAAGAATGGAGCCCGTCGCACAGAAAGCGATGGACCAGAGCATCGGCCAGGCACTGTTGAAGGTGGCCATCGACAGTAACGCACCGATAATGGCGCCAATGCCAAAGCGGAAGGTCCCGGCGAGCGACGACGCCGTGCCCGCCATGTGCGGGAACTCATCCAGAATGACCGCCATCGCGTTCGACGAGACCATGGAAACGCAACCGACAAACGCCGCCACGCCCACCACCAGCGACCAGAAGCCCACATCGAAGAATGCCGTCACCACCATCCAGATTGCCATGGCGAACTGGATCCACAGCCCGGCACGGAACATATTCAGCGCTCCAACGCGGCGGACAAAGCGGCTGTTGATCAGCGTCATCACAATCAGGAAGACGATGTTCAGTGCAAAGTAGTAGCCGAAATGCTGCGGTGAGACGTGGTTCAGTTCAATGTAAACAAAGGGCCCGGCGCTCAGGAATGAGAACATCCCCGCGAAGCTGAATCCGCTGGCCAGCATATAGCTCAGCACCCGCTTATAACGAAACAGCGATGCGAAGTTGCCGAGCGTGGTGCGGATGTGGAACTTTTGTCGACGTTCAGGCGGCAAAGTTTCCTTGATAAAGAAGAAGATCATCGCCGACGCCAGCAGCGCCGCAAGCGCCAGGATCCAGAAGATAGCGTGCCAGCTAAACCAGACCAGCACTGCCCCACCTGCCATCGGCGCTATCAACGGCGCCACGGTGGTGACCAGCATGACGAAGGACATCATGCGCGAGAACTCTTCTTTCGGGTAGATATCGCGCATCAGGGCATTAATCACCACGCTGGCAGCGGCGGCGGCCAGCCCGTGGAAGAAACGCATGACAATCAGGTGGTCAATGGTCTGTGCCAGCGCGCAGGCAACGGCCGCACCGGCAAACACCAGGGTACCGCCGAGGATAACCGGTTTGCGCCCCAGGCTATCGGCCATCGGCCCGTAGAGCAACTGCCCCACGGCAAAGCCGAGAATATAGGTGCTGAGGGTCATTTGCGCGCTGCCTGCCGGTACGCCGAACTGCTCGGAAATGACCGGCAGTGCGGGCAGGTACATATCGATAGAGAGCGGCATCAGCATGGCCAGCAGGCCAAGGATAAAGACAATGCTAAATGACGAGTGTGGCCTGTTGGTCACAATAAACTCCTGGATTAGCGTGGAGCCAGGCCAACGCTGGCAATTTCTTCATCCGTTAACGGGCGGTATTCACCGGGTTCCAGATCATCATCAAGCTCGATGGCGCCGATACGCTCCCGGTGTAAACCAATCACGTGGTTACCCACCGCGGCGAACATACGTTTCACCTGATGGTAACGCCCTTCGCTGATGGTCAGGCGCACCTCGGTCGGTGTGATCACCTCGAGCGTGGCCGGCCTGGTCAGATCTTTTTCATTATGCAGCTGTACACCCTGCGCGAACTGTTCCGCCGTATTATCGCTCACCGGCGATTCCAGCATCACCCGATACGTTTTTTCACAATGATGGCGTGGTGAGGTAATGCGGTGCGACCACTGACCGTCGTCGGTCATTAATACCAGCCCGGTGGTGTCAATATCCAGACGCCCGGCGGCGTGTAGCTTGTGCGCCATCGGCTCATCAAGGAAATAGAGAATGGTCGGATGATCCGGATCGTCGGTGGAGCAGACATAACCTTCCGGTTTATTGAGCATGAAATAGCGCGGACCATTCTGCTGAGTCAGCGAATTACCGTCGTACTCAACCTGATGGTCAGGCTGGAGTTTGAACGCACTATCTTTCACAATATCGCCATCCACGGTAACGCGGCTGGCGCGAATTTCACGCCCGGCAATAGCGCGGCTTACGCCGAGTTGCTGAGCGATAAACTTATCAAGTCGCATGAAGTATTTTTAGCCTTAATGGTGCCAGGAGCCGGACAACACATCCGGAAAAGAGGCAGTCTGAAGAAGCCAGTATAACGGGCTATCTGCGCCACTCAAGGGAAAAAGTTTCGTGGCATACTATATGCGAGATAACCAAACTGAGATCCCATGACATTTACTCTTCGCCCCTATCAGCAGGAAGCGGTTGACGCGACCCTCGCCCACTTTCGCAAGCATAAAGAACCGGCGGCCATTGTGCTCCCTACCGGGGCTGGCAAGAGCCTGGTGATCGCCGAACTGGCCCGGCTGGCGCGCGGGCGCGTGCTGGTGCTGGCGCATGTGAAAGAGCTGGTGGCGCAGAACCATGCCAAGTACCTGGCCCTCGGCCTTGAGGCGGATATCTTTGCCGCCGGTCTGCAGCGTAAAGAGAGCCACGGCAAAGTGGTGTTTGGTAGCGTACAGTCGGTGGCGCGTAATCTGGATCAGTTCCGCAGCGAATTTTCGCTGTTGATTGTGGACGAGTGTCATCGCATCAGCGATGACGACGACAGCCAGTATCAGCAGATCCTTGCCCATTTGAAAAGCGTTAACCCCTCGATTCGGCTGCTGGGATTAACTGCCACGCCGTTCCGTCTGGGCAAAGGCTGGATTTACCATTTCCACTATCACGGCATGGTGCGCGGCACAGACAAAGCGCTGTTTCGCGACTGTATATACGAGTTACCCCTGCGTTACATGATAAAGCACGGTTACCTCACCCCGCCTGAGCGGCTGGATATGCCGGTGGTGCAGTACGACTTTAGCCGCCTGCAGGTGCAGAGTAATGGCCTGTTTAGCGAAGCGGATCTTAATCGCGAACTCAAAAAACAGGATCGTATTACCCCGCACATCATCAGCCAGATAATGGAATTTGCCGAAACCCGCAAAGGGGTGATGATTTTTGCCGCCACCGTGGAACACGCCCGTGAAATCACCGGGTTGTTGCCCGCTGACGATGCGGCACTGATCACCGGTGAAACGCCGGGCAGCGAACGCGATCGCTTAATTGAAGCCTTCAAAGCGCAGCAGTTTCGCTATCTGGTGAACGTAGCGGTCCTGACCACCGGTTTTGATGCTCCTCACGTGGATCTGATTGCGATTCTGCGCCCTACCGAATCGGTGAGCCTGTATCAGCAGATCGTCGGCAGGGGGTTGCGTCTGTCGCCGGGTAAAACCGACTGCCTGATTCTGGATTACGCCGGCAACCCCCACGACCTGTATGCCCCGGAAGTGGGTACGCCAAAAGGCAAAAGTGACAACGTTCCGGTGCAGGTATTTTGCCCGGGATGCGGCTTCGCCAATACCTTCTGGGGAAAGACAACGGCCGACGGCACCCTTATTGAACACTTTGGCCGGCGCTGTCAGGGCTGGCTGGAGGATGACGACGGCCATCGCGAGCAGTGCGATTATCGTTTCCGCTTCAAAAATTGTCCGCAATGCAATGCTGAAAACGACATTGCTGCCCGCCGCTGCCGCGAGTGCGATACGGTGCTGGTCGATCCGGACGATATGTTAAAAGCGGCGCTGAAGCTGAAAGATGCGCTGGTGTTGCGCTGTAGCGGCATGGTGCTGGCCCAGGGGGCGGATGAGAAAGGCGAGTGGTTAAAAATCACCTATTACGATGAAGACGGTGCCGATGTGAGTGAGCGCTTCCGTCTGCACACACCCGCCCAGCGTACCGCCTTCGAACAGCTGTTTATCCGTCCGCATACCCGTACGCCAGGGGTGCCCCTGCGCTGGATCACCGCCGGGGATATCCTTCACCAGCAGGCGTTGCTTCGCCATCCGGACTTTGTGGTGGCCCGCAAAAAAGGACAGTTCTGGCAGGTGCGCGAGAAGGTGTTTGACTATGAAGGGCGCTACCGCCGGGCGAATGAATTGCGTGGCTAAAGGGAGTTTTCATTGATGTCAGCGCTGATTACGTATAAAATGCCGCCCGCCTCACATCCGTGAAGCAGAACACCTGCCTGCTGCTGGGTCGCCTGTAGCAGGATCTATATACAGAGAGAAATCAATGTTCACTATTAATGCAGAAGCACGTAAAGAGCAGGGTAAGGGTGCGAGCCGCCGCCTGCGCGCAGCTAACAAATTCCCGGCCATCATCTATGGCGGCGAAGCTGCTCCTGTCGCAATCGAACTGGACCACGACAAAGTGTGGAACATGCAGAACAAAGCTGAGTTCTACAGTGAAGTTCTGACTATCGTTGTTGACGGTAAAGAAGAGAAAGTTAAAGCTCAGGCGGTGCAGCGTCACCCGTTCAAGCCAAAACTGTCTCACATCGACTTCGTTCGCGCGTAATCGCTGACAAGTTGAATGAAAAAACCCCGCTCTGCGGGGTTTTTTCATGGCGCTTATTTGCCGCCTGAGGTGCGACGCTGAAGCTGGTCGCGCAGGTTTGGCGGAGTACCTTTGATCGTCAGGGTATCCGTGGCCGGGTCCCAGAAAATGCGCTCACCCAGCAGCAAAGCATCGAAGTTGATCGTCAGCCCGCCGCCGCTCCCGGCGAATTTGGTCAACTGACGCAGGGTGCTGCGATCCGCCGGGAAGCTCTCTTCCAGCTCGTAACCTTTATCAGCCGTAAATTCCTGGAAACTCACTTCACTGACGCCCGCCAGCTCTTTCGATAACGACTCAAGCTCGATCTCTTCCCCCGCCTGCAGCTGTTCGTTGCAGTAGGTGTACACCTGCTGACGCACGGTCTGACGCTCGGATTTATCGAGCTGCGCCTCTGCGGTAAAGTCGTCCACCGCCTGCAGCAAGCCTTTGTTTTGCGCTTTGGCGTTAAGCCCTTCGCTGGCGCCGAGGAAATCCATAAAGAAGTCGGCCACTTTGCGCCCTACCCGCCCTTTAAGGAAGGTGAGGTAGCGTGTGGATTCCGGATTGGTTTCCCACTCGGTAAGGTCAATACGCGCCACAATATCGGCATGATTGATGTCCAGATAGTGGGTCGAGCTGATGTCCAGCTGCTCATTTACGCGCATGCTGCTTAAGTTGTTCAGCACCGTCACCAGCAGATACTCTACCGCCAGGTAGCGGTACTGACAGAACAGCACGATACCGCCGTCAGCAAAAGGATATTTTGCCAGCTCATCGCGCAGGCGTCCGGTCGCCGCCCTGCTGAAGGCGAGGAACTCCTCTTCGCCCTGACGCTGTAAGCGCAGGCTTTGCGCCAGTTCACTCTCTTCGTTGAACATGCCGTAAGCTTTATTTTTGGCGCTATAGACGCGGTGTAGCTCCGCCATCATGTCCACGACGGTTGGCGTCGGTTCAAGTAACGTATCGCGCAGCACCAGCTCAAGGGTTTGCTCATCACGCTTGATAAGCTGGTGCAGCGCAATCTGGTTGATATCCAGACTCATGATAAACTCTCCTGTTAGACCGGGCGGTATTCAACCATCCCCTGCGCATGTGCGCAATAGAAGATAAAAAAGGGGAAAAAATGCTGTTGCTACGGTACTATGTTGCCCTTTCATCAACGAAATGATTTTGATTTATGCCACAACATTCCCGCTACAGTGACGAACACGTAGAACAGCTTCTGAGTGAGCTGGTTAACGTACTGGAAAAACACAAAACGCCAACCGACCTTTCCCTGATGGTACTGGGGAATATGGTGACCAACCTGATTAATACCAGCGTTGCTCCGGCTCAACGTCAGGCCATTGCGAAATCCTTCGCACAGGCGTTGCAGTCCTCGGTTAACGACGACCCGGCACACTAAGGGAAACGAACGACAGCTTATGGTGACGAATCGTCAGCGCTACCGCGAAAAAGTGTCCCAGATGGTAAGCTGGGGGCACTGGTTTGCCCTGTTCAACATTCTGTTGGCGATGGTGCTTGGCAGCCGCTATCTGTTTGTAGCCGACTGGCCAACCACGCTGGCCGGGCGGATTTACTCCTGGATCAGCGTCATTGGCCATTTTAGCTTTCTGGTTTTCGCCACCTATCTGCTGATTCTGTTTCCACTGACCTTCGTTGTCATGTCGCAGCGGCTTATGCGGTTCATCTCCGCGATTCTGGCCACTGTAGGCATGACGCTGCTGTTAATCGACAGCGAAGTCTTTACCCGTTTCCACCTGCATCTCAATCCCATCGTCTGGGAACTGGTGATTAACCCCGACCAGAACGAAACCGCGCGTGACTGGCAGCTAATGTTTATCAGCGCGCCCATCATCCTGATGATTGAGATGCTTTTTGCCACCTGGAGCTGGCAAAAACTGCGTAGCCTGACGCGTCGCCGTCATTACGCCAAACCCATTGCGGCGCTCTTCTTCGTCGCTTTTATCAGCTCACACATTATGTATATCTGGGCTGATGCCAACTTCTATCGTCCGGTCACGATGCAGCGCGCCAACCTGCCGCTCTCTTATCCGATGACCGCGCGACGCTTTCTGGAAAAACACGGTCTGCTGGATGCGCAGGAGTATCAGCGCCGTCTTGTCGAGCAGGGCAATCCGGAAGCGGTATCCGTGCAGTATCCGCTCAGCCCGCTGCGTTTCCGCGATATGGGCCAGGGCCAGAACGTGCTGTTGATTACCGTCGACGGCCTGAACTACTCGCGCTTCGAAAAACAGATGCCGACGCTGGCCGAATTTGCGGATAAGAACATTAATTTTACTCAGCATATGAGTGCCGGTAATTCGACGGATGCGGGGATCTTTGGCCTGTTCTACGGGATTTCGCCTGCCTATATGGACGGCGTCCTGTCGGCGCGCATCCCTGCGGCCTTGATCACCGCGCTGAATCAGCAGGGCTATCAGCTGGGGCTCTTCTCTTCAGACGGCTTTAGCAGCCCGCTCTATCGTCAGGCGCTGTTGTCCGATTTCTCTCTGCCAACCGCCAAAACGCAAACTGATGCGCAAACCGCCGGGCAGTGGATTAACTGGCTGCAGCGTTATGCGCAGGAAGATAACCGCTGGTTCTCGTGGGTCGCCCTGAACGGCACCGCAATCGACGACAGTCAGCAGAAGGGCTTTAACCAGCGTTATGCGCGCGCGGCCGGTGAGGTCGATGCTCAAATTGCCCGCGTGCTGAACGCCTTACGCGAGTCTGGCAAGCTGGAAAATACCGTGGTGGTGATCACGGCGGGCCATGGCGTGGCACTGGGTAGCGATCGCGACAGCATGGAGTGGTCTCGCCCTCGCCTGCAGGTACCGCTGGTTATTCACTGGCCGGGCACACCTTCCCAGCGCATCAACAGGCTTACCGATCATAAAGATGTGATGACCACGCTGATGCAGCGCTTACTGCATGTGAATACGCCAGCTAACGAGTACTCACAGGGGCAGGATCTGTTCAGCGCGACGCGTCGTCATGACTGGGTGACCGCCGCAGATGGCAATACGCTGACCGTGATGACGCCAAATCTGTCGCTGGTGCTGAATAGCAACGGCACCTATAAGACCTACACCCTGAAGGGCGAAAGAATCAACGATCAGAAACCGCAGCTCAGCCTGTTGCTGCAGGTATTGACCGATGAGAAACGCTTCATCGCTAACTGATTAATATTAAATCAGTTAGCGGTCAGGGCGCTTGCAATAGACCGTAAATTGAGTAGTATTAGCTACCAGTGTCGGCACGTAGCGCAGCCTGGTAGCGCACTGTCATGGGGTGTCAGGGGTCGGAGGTTCAAATCCTCTCGTGCCGACCAAAAATCCCAAAGAAACCAACCTTCTACGGTTGGTTTTTTTATGCCTGTAATAAACCCTGGCGTCGATGGCGAGGCTCCCTCGCTCAGAGTGAGACCAATTCTGGCGGCCTACGCAGCAGGTAAACGAGCGTTACCAGCGGTTTAAGCGCCCCGATCTGAAAGGTCTACCCCGCCCCCCCAGCTTTCCCGGATGATGCCCGCGCCAGAAGACGACGCCGCTTACCAGAGTGAACAAGCCAAAAGGGTGAGATTTGGAAACGCGACCGGGTATCGTTAATTCATCAGGCACGTTTTTCAGATGTAAAAAAACCAGCCCGTGGGCTGGTCTGGCGTATCACCGTGCGGGGCTTATTGTTTATTACTGCCACCGAGGAAAAAAATCCCCAGCGGGATGGCCAGCAGCACGGTAAAGACGGTGCTATAGACGAGGATCATGGCCGACTGCAAAACAAACATGCTGGTCGTCCACGAAGAGAGTGGGATGTTGTACTGTTCAATGACACCTACGATGGTTGCGCGGCCGACGCAGGCCACCGCAATTGAAAATACCACCAACAATGCCAGAAGAAACTTTCTGCCCGACGGGGTGTTAAGCTTTGCGCGTACCATCGCTCTTTCCTTTACAGATGAATAACCATGATTGCCGCTAACCCTACCACGATCTTGCCGGTCACGCCATATCAGCATTTAACACTAAACAACAAGCAAACAACCAGCTGATTAAACCGGTTAAACAGAAAATTTAAGTAAATCACCCTACCAGTGAGGGTTCAATATGCTACGCTTGCCACGATCGTTGAACAAAAGGAATGATTGTGAAAAAAGTACCGAAGATTGCTATCGCCCTACTGGCGGCCAGCTGTACCAGCGCTTTTGCCAGCAATGATATTCTGACCCCTTTCCCGCAGGCCGAAAAAGGGATGAAACGTCAGGTGATACAGCTGCCGGAGCAGAAGGATGAGGCGCAGTACAAAGTCGAACTACTGATCGGTAAGACGCTGGAAGTGGACTGCAATCAGCACCGACTGGGCGGCGAGCTGTCCCAAAAAACGCTGGAAGGCTGGGGTTACGACTACTACCGCTTCGATAACGTTACTTCACCGGTCTCAACGATGATGGCCTGTCCGGACGGCAAGAAAACCGAGAAATTTGTTACGGCATACCTCGGCGACCACAGCCTGCTGCGCTATAACAGTAAGCTGCCGATTGTGGTCTATACCCCGGAAAATATCGACGTAAAGTATCGCCTCTGGAAGGCAGACGAGAAAATCGACGACGCACAAGTGCGTTAAAGAGGCGATTTCAGGGTTCCAGCGCTCGCCTGGAACCCCTTTCATCTAAATCTCTGGCGTGTGTTTAAAGCCTGTCAGCATCAGCACAAGGCTCTCTTTCGACGCAGCGGTGTTGAACTGATAATGGTTACCCTGTCGATCGCCTCCGATATACCAGGAGATCTCCGTTTTCCCTGCGGCCAGTGCTTTACGTACTGCGGTATCGACATCCACCATCCGGTATTCCCGGACATGATTGAGATAGAGCAACGCCTCTGAGCGATAATTGCAGGCAGGACGCTGTTTCCAGTTCACCGTGGCGGGCTCCCAGTCATTGCTCGCCGGATAGAAGAAGATCTGATCGGCACCATTATTCTCTACCTTCCCGTCATAGAGGCGTATACGGTACTTAAACTGCGCAGGATCCTGCCCGGCCGGCAGCGGTGGGATGGCAAGTTTCACCAGGCTCAGCGTTTCCGGGTTGCGGGTACGGCCCCCCTGTTTCCAGTTATCGCTAATCTGCAGCCCCTGCCCTGATGGAGTCTCGCTGCTGACAGTGACATTCGCCAGCGCCTTCGAATACCCGTAGGGTACGTTGGTACCGCAGTCCATCCCCTGGTTCATACAGAGATCGGTCATAAATCGTGCCCCCTCCTCTGTCCAGCCGTTCATAAAGTCGGCGTGGGCCGTATAGAGGCTACCCCAGTGCTCCTCCCGCGTATCACCATTCATCGTGGGATCAAGAGAAAGCTGCGCTTTTGCCGTATCCAGGAAGGTAATGCCCTTTAGCACATAGGCCACATTCATATTGACGGTCGGGATCTTTACCGGATACCCGGATGGACACTGCCCTTTTACGTCATAAACGGCATTTTTCATACCGTGCATCGGCTTAAGATGGATCCCATCCCAGCAGTTGGGAAACTGGATACCGATATTGAACTGCACCGCATCTTTGGCTTTACGCAGTCCGCATACCTCACCCAACTTATTGCTGTAACCTTTGCCGTTGGCGCATAAGAAGGTAATTTTGCCGTTAGGCTGCGTGCCATGGTGATCGCCCGCCAGTAGCGCCAGCCCCGCCGGAAAAGGGGTTAGTGGATATTGCGTAACATGCGAAGCCTGATAATAGGTTTTCTGATAAGCAGGCTGCACGACCGTACCATCCGGCAGACGCAGAGAAGGCGCCCAGTAAGCAGAGCTATCGGCTTTGTTATCGCAGGTGGTCTCAGGGCGCTGACGCAGCGATAAATAATCCGACCAGGCATCGGCATGGGTGTTGCCGAAAAAGTCATGCCACATGGCCTGATTGGGCATACCGTACATCATGATCGCGTCATCGCCACGCGTATGGCTCATGGCGCAAACCACGTGAGCATGCGGGCCGGCGTGAGCACAAAGGGAGGGAAGCAGCATGGCCGACGCCATCGCTGCAGAGAGGGTGGTCCTTTTCATTATTATCTCCTGATATGAAAGGCCACATTGGTATCAAAAGCGCGTGTACACGCCTAAATATTGCCGGGGTACTTTTCCTCGCGGGTTTGCTTTACGCGTAAAAAAGGCCGGAAGAACCGGCCTTTTTCTCCCAGCGTGACATTACAGTGCGATATCTGCCACGGGCTTGTTAACTGCTGGCTGGGGCTTGCCCTGCGGCTCCGCTTTTGGCGCCACATCGGCCGCCTGCGGTTTTTCATATTTCAGCTGCAGAACGCGGCTGGTGTACTCCAGCTCCTGTTCAGTCGCTGCCACATTACCGTTCAGTTTGGTGCCGTAAGACGGAATAATGGTTTTCAGTTTCGCCTGCCATTCCGGCGTCGCGACTTTATCTTTGAACACTTTTTCCATCAGGTGCAGCATGATAGGTGCAGCGGTAGATGCGCCTGGAGAAGCGCCCAGCAGCGCCGCAATGGTGCCCTCTTTATCGCTCACCACTTCAGTGCCGAGACGCAGAACGCCGCCCTCTTTTTCATCACGTTTGATGATCTGCACGCGCTGACCTGCCTGCCACAGACGCCAGTCCTCTTTTTTCGCCTGCGGGTAGTACTCTTTCAGCGCCTCGAAACGCTCTTCATCAGAGAGCATGACCTGGCTAATCAGGTATTTCACCAGATCGAAGTTATCCAGCCCGACGTTCATCATCGGCACGATGTTAGAGGTGGTGGTGGAGCTCAGCAGATCCCACAGCGAACCGTTTTTCAGGAATTTCGTGGAGAAGGTCGCGAACGGTCCGAACAGCACGACGCGTTTGCCATCCAGCATACGGGTATCGATATGGGGAACAGACATTGGCGGTGCGCCCACAGAGGCCTGGCCATACACTTTCGCCAGATGACGGTTCACCACTTCCGGATTTTCAGAGACCAGGAACTGGCCGCCCACCGGGAAACCACCGTAGTTGTCGGCTTCCGGAATACCGGTCTCCTGCAGCAGTTTTAACGCTGCGCCGCCCGCACCGATGAAGACAAACTTCGCCTTAATGACGTGCTCTTCTTCATTGTGCTTCAGGTCGGCTACGGTCACGCTCCAGGAGTTATCAGCGTTACGCTTAAAGCCACGGACTTCGGTATTCAGCGCCAGGTTGAAGTGCTCTTTCTTCTGCAAAGCGCCCACCAGCTGACGGGTGATTTCACCGTAGTTCACATCGGTGCCGATTTCGGTACGGGTTGCAGCTACCTTCTGGTTGGGATCACGCCCTTCCATCACCAGCGGCGCCCACTCTTTGATCTGCGCATGATCTTCAGAGTATTTCATGCCGCGGAACAGGGTGCTCTGCTGAAGGGCGGCATAACGTCCACGCAGGAAGTTAACGTTGTCATCGCCCCAGACAAAACTCATGTGTGGCACGGTGTTAATGAAGCTGTGTGGGTCGTGCAGCACGCCGCTGTTCACCTGATGAGACCAGAACTGACGAGAAATCTGGAACGCTTCGTTAATCTCAACCGCTTTTTCGATACTGATGGAGCCGTCCTTCTTCTGCGGCGTATAGTTCAGCTCCATCAATGCCGAGTGGCCGGTACCGGCGTTGTTCCAGCCGTTCGAACTCTCTTTCGCCACCCCATCCAGGCGCTCAACCATGGTCATTGACCAGTCTGGCTGCAGTTCTTGCAGGTAGGTTCCGAGCGTTGCGCTCATGATCCCGCCACCAATTAAAAGGACATCCGTTTGCTGCTCTTTTGGTGCGTCAGCCTTCGCCGCCATCGAGACAGCGTTCAGCCCCACGGCCAGCGAAAAGAGCACGGCAGTCATTTTTTTCATCATTTATGCCTTAAGTTATACGTGGAAATTGCAGGTGAAATAAGCTGCGGGGCAACGGTAGCAACATTTAAATATTGTTTAAAGGTTACGAAATTATTGTAATTGTGAAATTTAATGGTGGATTGTTTATACGGGAATGGCGCATCGGACTGGCAAAGCGACCATTTTCTGGCTACTATGCTGCACTTTGTGATCGCGCGCACGGAAGCCCGCCCTGACCTGCGAAGCCTTATGTCTAAAATCCTGACCTCTCACCAGCCCGATGAGGGCCGTGTAGCGCATATCCTGCGCTCGCCGAATCTCTTTGTCCGCGAAATTCTGGCGGGTGTTATCACCGCCCTGGCGCTGATCCCGGAAGTGATCTCCTTCTCTGTGGTGGCTGGCGTCGACCCGAAAGTTAGCCTCTTTGCCTCAGTGGTACTCTGCCTGGGGCTCTCTGTGTTGGGCGGTCGCCCGGCGATGGTCACCGCGGCAGCCGGTTCGGTGGCGCTGGTGATTGGTCCGATGGTGGCGCAGCATGGCGTGCAGTACATCCTGCCAGCGGTACTGCTCGCCGGGTTAATTCAGATCCTCTTCGGCGCGCTGGGGATGGCACGATTGATGCGTTTTATTCCCCAGTCGGTGATGACCGGGTTTGTTAACGCCCTTGGGATATTGATCTTCTTCGCGCAGGTTCCCCACTTCTGGAGCAAAAGCCCGCTGATTGTCGGTCTGTTTGTACTGACGATACTGATTGTGCTCTGGGTGCCACGCTACATTAAGAGCGTCCCCTCCCCGCTGATTGCCATTGTGCTGCTGACCCTGTTTACCGTCACCAGCGGACAGATCCTGCCGACCGTGGGCGACGAGGGTTCCATGGGTGGCGGACTGCCAGGGCTGACCGAACTGCTGGTGCCCTTAAACCTGAACACCCTCAGCATTATCTGGCCTTGTGCGCTCAGTATCGCCTTTGTCGGACTGATGGAGTCGTTACTGACGGCAAAACTGGTGGATGAGCTGACGGCAACCCCCTCCAGCAAGCGCCGGGAAAGCATTGGGCTCGGCGTCACCAATATCCTGGCTGGTTTTTTTGGTGGGATTGCCGGTTGCGCGATGATCGGGCAAACCATCGTCAACGTCGAGATGGGCAAAGGCCGCAGTCGCGTATCCACCTTCGCTGCCGGTCTGGTGCTCCTGCTCCTGGTGACCGCGCTGAGCGAAGTGATGGCCAAAATCCCGATGGCGGTGCTGGCGGGGATCATGGCCATCGTCGCGGTGAAAACCTTCAGCTGGCATAGCATCCAGCCTGGTACGGTGAAAGGTGCGCCGGTGGCTGAAACGCTGGTGATGCTGGTGACCGTTGCGGCGACCGTTTCAACCGGTAACCTGGCCATTGGCGTGGTAGGCGGGATTATCGCCATGGCGATCATCCCGGCCCGTCTTAAGCGCAAGCAGGCCGCTACAGCAGAAACAGCGTCGCAAGCCCAAGAAAAATAAAGAAGCCCCCGGTATCGGTGATGGCGGTGATCATCACGCTCGACCCCACTGCGGGGTCGCGCCCGAGACGATTCATGGTCATCGGGATAATCACCCCCATCAGCGCCGCCACCAGCAGGTTAAGCACCATTGCCAGGGTCATGACCGCGCCCAGAGCCATATCATCGTACAACCACCAGGTCACTCCGCCCATAATCCCGCCCCACACCAGACCGTTGATAAGCGCCACGCCCAGTTCGCGGAAAATTAAGAAGGTGAAGTTGCCGGGCTGGATGTTCTGCAACGCCAGCGCACGGACAATCATGGTAATGGTCTGGTTACCGGTATTGCCGCCAATCCCCGCGACAATCGGCATCAGCGAGGCCAGGGCAACCAGCTGCGAGATGGTATGTTCAAAACCATCAATCACCCGCGAGGCGATAAAGGCAGTGCAAAGGTTGATGGCAAGCCACGCCCAGCGGGTTTTTACCGCTTTACTGACCGGCGCATAGACATCCTCTTCCGCGCTCAAGCCCCCCATGGCGCGCATATCGTTATCGGTCTCTTCATAGACCACATCAACGATTTCATCGATGGTCACACGTCCCATCAATTTGCCCGTCGAGTCCACGACGGCGGCGCTGAGCAGGTTGTCACGTTCGAAGGTGCGCGCCGCTTTTTCCGCGTCATCTTCCGGCATGAAGATCACCGGATCGGGCTCCATCACTTCACTCACTCGCCGCTTCGCGCCGTGCAGCAGAATGGTTTGCAGATCCAGCTCGCCCAGTAAGGTTTTATCCCGTGAGGTGACAAAGAGTTTGTCAGTGTTATTGGGCATTTTCCCCAGACGTCGCAGATAGCGCTGCACCGCGCCCAGAGTGACGTCCGGGCGCACGAGAATAACGCCAAACTCCATGATCGCGCCGACGCTGTTTTTCTCATAATGCATCACCTGGCGAACGCGGGCGCGTTCATCAGCCGGCATCGAGGCCAGCAGGCGGCCCGTCAGATTACGCGGCAGATGCTGTACGAGGTAGATCTGCTCATCAATATCCAGGGTCCGGAGCGCGTCAAGGATAGCGTGATCGCTCATCTCCTCGATCAAGTCGTCCCAGACGTTCTCTGAGGCTTCAAGCAGCACCTGGCCGCGCTCGTGATCTTCCACCAGCCGCCACAGAGCGAGACGCTCTTCCCGGGGCAACGCTTCAAGGGTATCGGCAAGATCGGGCGGCGGCAGATGCGACACCAGTGCCCCTACCTCAGCAATATCGTCGGCTAAGGTGCCGACGTCATATTGCTCAGCCAGGGTCAGTTTACCCAGCAGCGTGGAGACCAGCGCTTTATCGGTGGTCATCAACCAGATCAGTCGCGCACGCTCTTCATCGCGCAGCCTTGCGCTGTTTTTGTTTTTTAACGGCATTGATCATAAATCCATGTAATGTGATGGCATTAAGAATAGCGGCAGGATATGTAAATAAGAATAAACGACGGGCGGAGATGAACAAAAAAAGAGCATAAAGAGGGAAAATACCCGGCCATTGGGACGGCCGGGCAAAGAAGTCAGGCAGTACGGGCAACCGCATCCCTGGAGGCAGCATCGCGCTCGGCACCGGTCAGCTCGCTCAGCTGGCCATTACGCATCTCCAGCAACCGATCCGCATGAATAAAGTAGTGATCGTCATGGCTGATGGCAAAGATGGTTTTGCCCATCTGCTGCATCAGCGGTAGCAGCACCTGGTAGAAGTCGCGGCGGAAGTGGGGATCCTGATCTGCTGCCCACTCGTCGAGCAAAATGATGTCACGCTCTTCGGCCAGCGCCAGGAGTAGCGCCACGCGCTTCTTCTGCCCTTTCGACAGCTTCAGGTTGAGAATTTTGCCATTCTCCAGCTCAAGCTTATGTGACATTTGCAGATGGTCGAGCCACTTCGCGACCAGCGCCGAATCGGCCTGTTTGCCCTCTGGTCCCAGCAACTGGTCAAACAGCCAGACGTCGGTGAAGACCGCCGAGAAGAGCTTGCGGTAGTCTTCAGGCTGCTCAACGTTCATGGGTTTGCCGTCAAGGAGGATGTCGCCTGACTGAGGCTGGTAGAGGCCCGTTAACAGCATCGCCAGCGTTGATTTACCGCTACCGTTCCCGCCAATCAGAAACAGCAACTCACCGCGATGGATCGTTAAATTTACCGGCCCAATGGCGAAGGCGTTGTCCTGGTAGTGGAACGTGACATTGCGTAACTCCAGGGTCTGCCAGTTCGGGAAGGCCTGTGGACGCGGGAACGCAGGCTTGTAGGGCGCCAGCGCAAATTTGTTAAGCTTATTAAATGCCACCTGCGCGCTCAGCAGGGTCGGCAACGCACCCACGGCAGAGAGCATCGGCGTACGCAGGAACAGCAGCGTCAACGAGTAGGTTGCCGCCACGTTGGTATCGGCCCAACCGAGGCTGTTCGCCATCCAGAACACCAGGCCGATAGCGCCCAGCATCATAATGTTCGACCAGTTTACCGCGCTCAGATGAAAGGTATCGGCGCGAATAATATGGTGGCGATACTCGCGGGCATCCGGAACATAGAGATTATTGAAGATGTGTTCAGCGCGCTCGCGATTCAGGGTCAGCTCTTTGCGCCCTTCCAGCACGGTCTGATAATCGTTGTAGAGCTTATCTTCGGTTTCACGCAGCACGGCCATATGTTTGTAGACCCGCGCCACCAGCACGAACCCGCCCCAGATGGTGATCACAATCCACAGTGCGGTGATGGCCAGCATTTTGGTAGACAAGAATGCGAGATAGGCTGCCGATCCGAAGGTCAGAATAATCCCCTGCACCAGCTCCGGCAGACGCACAAAGGCAATGGTGATGGCACGCACATCGCTGGTCAGCCCGGCCAGCAACGAAGCGCTGCCTAACTGCTCGATGCGCTCTACGTGGGTATCCAGAATACGCTTGATAAACTCGCTACGCAGGCGATAAACGAAGTGGTGGCCCAGCGTGGTCAGCGCCAGCTGTGAGCCCAGCGTTACCGCCATCAGCAACAGCAGCAAACCGAGAAATTCGGGTAGCACCGTCAGGGTGGTATCGACCGTTTCGATTAAACGCAGATTGATAAAGGCGATGAGCCCTATTCCCAGCGCGGCGCTGAGCAGGCTTAGCGCCATCACCGCAATAAAAGGCCAGCGATATTGTCGCCAGACCAGAAGAAGGAGTTCCATGCAGAGCTTTCCGGACAAGAAAAAACAGCCAGCAGTTTAAACTGCCCGCCGCTTACATCAAGAATAATTCTTATTTTTATTCGCTCTTCGCTGCCTGGCGGAACGTAAGGTTGTAGCGATACTCGCCGGTCAGGGGATGTTCGCCTGGCTTGAGCGGTTGGATCCCGTGATAAAAGAGGCGCGATGCACCGCCCCACACCACCACATCACCATGCTCCAGCAGCAGGCGTTGTAGGGGATCATTACGTTTCATTCCGCCAAACTGGAAGACGGCCGGCAATCCCAGCGAGACCGAAACAATCGGTGCCCGCAGGTCGGCTTCGTCTTTATCCTGATGCAGCGAGAGCTTTGCCCCTACGCCGTAGCGGTTGATCAGGCAGGCGTCGGGTTGAAAATCGGCGTAGCCTGCCGCGATAGCCGCCCGGTGGCAAAGCGTAGTAAAAGCGACAGGTAGCGGCGGCCAGCGATGACCGGTGAGCGGATCGTTGGGAGAGTATAGATAGCCGCGTTGGTCGGTCGTCCAGCCGAGCGGGCCGCAGTTGGTCATGGCCACTGACATGGTATACCCGCCCGGGGTCACCATCTGGCGAAAGGGGGCATGCGTCGCCACGTCGGCAATCGCCGCCATCAGGGCGGAGTCAGAGGCGAGCGCAAAGCGGCGCAAGATCACGGCCCCCGGCGCCAGCGGCTCTTCCCAGGGTTCGGCATCGGCAAAAAGATCGAGCATTACTCCTCCTCATTTCCGGCTTCACGGCGCAGAAGCGCCGCTTTTCGCGCTATTCCCCAGCGGTACCCTGAAAGCCCACCGTCGTTTCGCACTACCCGGTGACACGGAATGATAATGGCGAGCCGGTTGGCCGCGCAGGCACGGGCCACTGCCCGCACCGCATTCGGTTTACCGAGGCGGGTAGCCACCTGCTGATAACTGACGGTTTCCCCAGCCGGAATAGTGCGTAATGCTTGCCAGACCTGCTGCTGGAAGGCGGTACCGCGAATATCCAGCGGCAGCGGCAGCGTCAGGCTCAGGGTATGGTTATCAATGCTGGCGATAACCTGCTGCACGCGTGCGGCAAATCCGGTATCTGCCTGCTCGTGGCGGGCGTGCGGGAACAACGTCTGCAGTTCGTTCAGCAACGCCGCGTCCTCATCTCCGGGCAGTATGGCACAGATCCCGCGCTCGCTCTCCGCGACCAGACAGCGGCCCAGCGCGCAGTCGCTGAGCGCGTAACGGACGGTTGTCTTATCGCCGCCCCGGCGAAACTGCTTCGCGGTCATGCCAAGCGCGGCGTCTGCGTTACGGTAGTAGCTGCTGCTGTCCGGAAAACCGGCCGCCAGCAACGAATCGGTAATCTTTTCGCCCTGCGCTAACCGGCTACGGAGACGCGCCGCGCGGGCGGCCTGCTGCCAGGCTTTGGGCGTCATCCCGGTGGCGGATTTGAACAGACGGTGCAGATGATAAGGGCTTACCGCCACCTGCTGCGCCAGTGCATCCAGCGTGAGGGACTCTTCCTGCTCCAGCAGGCGGCAGGCTTTCTCGATAAGCAATACACGCCGCGCCTGCGGATCATGTTCATCGGGGCGACAACGTTTACAGGGACGAAAGCCGGCCTGAAGGGCGGTATCAGCATCGTCAAAGAAACGGACATTCTGGCGTAAGGCGTGGCGCGCCCGACACGACGGGCGGCAAAAGATACCGGTGGTTTGCACGGCAAAGACGAACTGGCCGTCAGCGGCGGTGTCGCGAGACAACACCGCCTGCCAGCGTGGGTCATCATTAATCAGGGTCGTTTTGTTCATCATGCGCTCCTTCAGTAAGCATACTCCTACCCTGCCTGAGCGCCAGAGAACAAAAACCCGTAACCTTGCTTTTTAATTTTTTCCGTTAACCAGATAGCCGCTGAACTGCGGTGACATCCAGGTTTTGAACCCGTTACCTTCACGGGTGATCATATAGACCGCCAGCCCTTCCCGGCGCACAACTTCCTTCGCTTTTTCCGTCCCCAGCACCATCAGACCTGTATCCCAGGCATCGGCCTCCAGCGCCGTGGGGGCTATCACCGTCACGGACACCAGATTATGGGTGATAGGTCGCCCGGTCTGAGGGTCGATCGCGTGGGAGATGCGCTTGCCGTCCAGCTCATAATAGTTACGATAGCTGCCCGCCGTACTAATGCCGTGGCCGTTGATGTCAACGATCGCCTGTACGGCATTCTGCTCATCGGTAGGTTTTTGGATCGCCACGCGCCACGGTTTATCGCTGGCATTCATCCCCCGGCTGACCAGCGCGCCCCCTACCGACACCAGATAGCGGGGGATCCCCTCTTCGGCCATCAGCGCGGCCAGGTGATCGGCGGCATAGCCTTCGCCAACGGTAGAAAGATCAACAAACAGGTCGGGGATATTCTTTTCCAGATACTGCTGACCGTACTGGTACAGCACCGACAGATGGTGCAGCCCGGTTTGTCCTCGCGCATCATCAATTTGTTGCTGGGTGGGTGTTTTTACGGGCTGTTTGTCGGGACCAAATCCCCACAGGTTGACCAGCGGCCCTACGGTGATATCCATCGCCCCCTGGGTTTTGTAGCCCACGCGCAGGGATTCGGTCACGATATCTGCCATCGCCTCGCTAACGGGCCACGGAGAGGTGCTTTTTGAGTGATTAAAGCGCATCAGCGCGGAGTCGTTTTTCCAGGTAGAAAGGAGCTGATCGTCGGCATCCAGCTGCGTCTGGATCTTACCGCGTAGTGCTTCAGCCCTGGCTTTATCAACGTTGATAACGCTAACGCGCCAGAAGGTGCCCATGGTTTTACCTTCTAACACCGTTGCCACTGCGGCATTTTCACTTTTTTCCGGCGTTTTTGGGGCATCGCACGCTGTTAACATAAAGAGTGCCGACAAGACGCCGACACGAAGAAAAGTCATATCCATTATTTATTATCCTCTGGCCTGAGCCCGGCAAGAGTACACCAAAAACAGGGATTTGTAAGAGCCGATTACAGGAACAAAAAAGGGGCCATCAGGCCCCTTATCTGACACGCTATGCGTCTTAGAACTGGTAAACCAGACCCAGCGCGACGATGTCGTCAGTGCTGATGCCAGCCTGTTCGGTGAATTCGTTTTTATCCAGCAGGTTGATTTTGTAATCAACGTAGGTGGACATGTTTTTGTTGAAGTAGTAAGTCGCGCCAACATCAACATACTTCAGCAAATCCTGATCGCCGAAGTTGGTGGTGTTGTTACGGATGTCTTTCCCTTTAGACTGCAGGTACGCCACGGACGGACGCAGACCGAAGTCGAACTGGTACTGTGCGACCACTTCGAAGTTCTGCGCTTTATCAGCGAAACCGTAGGCATCGGTGATGCTGCTGCCGTTAGAAGAACCAAAACGGGTCGCGTTATAGGTCTGGGAGTATTGCGCTGCCAGGTAAACATTGTTCGCGTCATATTTCAGGCCGCCGCTGTATACGTTAGCGCGATCGCCGTCGCCGTAGACATCTGCTGCGTTCTGGTCAGCGGTACGTTTAGAGGAGGCCAGAGCGGCACCCGCACTGAAACCTTCGCCCAGATCGTAAGTCAGAGACGCGCCATAGCCATCACCGTTCTGTTTCAGCAGGCTACGACCGCCGGCAGAGTCATTCTCGCCGCTTACGTTGTCGTTCGCGCCCTGGTACTGCAGCGCGAAGTTCAGGCCTTCAACCAGACCGAAGAAGTCCTGGTTACGGTAGGTCGCAACACCATTAGCACGGGATTGCATGAAGTTATCAGCACCGTAGGTGTCGCCGCCGAATTCTGGCAGAACGTCAGTCCAGGAGGTGACGTCGTAGATAATGCCGTAGTTACGACCGTAATCGAAAGAGCCTGCGTCGCCGAATTTCAGACCTGCAAATGCCACACGGGTCCAGGACTGGTTATCGCTTTCAGAGGTGTTGCCCTGAATCTGGTATTCCCACTGGCCGTACCCGGTCAGCTGGTCATTAACCTGCGTTTCGCCTTTAAAGCCGATACGCATATAGGTCTGATCGCCATCGCTACCGTCGTCATCAGAGAAATAGTGCAGGCCATCAACTTTGCCGAAGAGATCCAATTTGTTGCCGTCTTTGTTATAAATTTCAGCCGCATTCGCTGCGCCCGCTACCAGCAGTGCTGGTACCAGGAGGGAAAGTACTTTAACTTTCATTTTTATACCCTCTGTTATATGCCTTATTTTTATTACCACTGCTTACTGATTAACCCTCTTAACCAGTCGGCAACTTCATTCTCCGCAAAAATACAGAATAATCCAACGGGAATATGATACGAAAACTTTGAAGATGTTTCACTTTTCAATCAGGATGTTTCATTTTGTAAAAACCAGGGAACTTTCTGACAGCACAAATAGTTAAAAAACAAACACGCCATACAGCACATTCAAATAAAAACTATAAATATCAATGATATAGTCAATACTGCGTTATAGCACTGATTGACAAAACAATTTCTTATCTCCCGTCTAAAATAACTCTCGCTATCATCATTAACTTTATTTATTACCGTCATTCAGTTTTGAATGTCTGTTTATCCCAAATTGAGCCGAATGCCCTGCATTCGGTTTTTTTTTACACTTCTCTACACAAATAGTCATTATTTGTGCTACCGCCCTGAAACTATAACGACTATTAATTAATTGCCGTTGTGCTGAAAATTAGACAGCAAAAATGAACGGCAAATATAATTGTTTGTTTGATTGTGCTATTTTCTTTAATTATCGCTAATAATTTGTACAATACATTTCATGGTGTACAAATTTTCGCCAGAGGAACGGACGGGCTTTTCTGACGTAAAAAGTCAGCTCATCAGGTAGCGTGACGCTGGAAATTCGATTATTACCCTTTATACTGCCCTTTCCGCCTGCAGCGCAGCCATAACGGGTTAAACATAGCAATGAGTCAGTCTGAAACCACAGCCGCCAGTAAATTTTCACTGCTTCCGGGCAGCATTACCCGTTTCTTTCTTCTATTGATAGTTGTGCTGTTAGTCACCCTGGGCGTGATGGTGCAGAGTGCGGTAAATGCCTGGCTAAAGGATCGCAGTTATCAGGTTGTGGATATCACCCATGCCCTTCATAAACGCATTGATACCTGGCGCTATGCCACCTGGCAGATTTACGACAATATCGCTGCAACGCCTGGTAACTCTTCGGGAGAAGGCTTGCAGGAAACCCGCCTTAAACAAGACGTTTACTATCTTGAGAAGACGCGTCGGAAAACCGAAGCCCTGATTTTTGGCTCTCACGACAGCGCCACCCTTGAGATGACGCAGCGTATCTCTACCTATCTTGATACCTTGTGGGGCGCCGAAACTATTCCCTGGTCGATGTACTACCTGAACGGCCAGGATAACAGCATGATTTTAATCTCTACCCTGCCGCTGAAAGACCTCTCCTCCGGGTTTAAAGAGACCACGGTCGGCAATATCGTTGACTCGCGTCGGGCAGAGATGTTGCAGCAGGCCAATGCGCTGGATGAGCGTGAAAGTTTCTCTTCTCTGCGCCGGCTGGCATGGCAGAACGGGCATTACTTCACGCTACGCACCACCTTTAACCAACCGGGGCATCTGGCAACGGTGGTGGCGTTCGACCTGCCGATAAACGATTTGATCCCACCGGATATGCCGCTGGATAGTTTCCGCCTCGATCCGGATACTGCCTCGCAAAATCTGCGTTCATCACAAGATAAAGAGAGCCCGGACAGCGTAAGCATCTCTTTCAACGGCTCGAAGATCGAGATCGCCTCTTCCCTGAACAGTACCGGGATGCGACTGGTCTGGCAGGTGCCTTTTGGTACCCTGCTGCTCGATACGCTGCAAAACATTCTATTGCCACTGTTGCTGAACATTGGCCTGTTGGCTCTGGCGCTGTTTGGTTACAGTACATTCCGTACGCAGTCCGGGCGTCAGAGCGATGTCCCGGTCAATACCGGAAGCAGCAATGAGCTTCGCGTCCTGCGCGCCCTGAATGAAGAAATAGTTTCGGTATTACCCCTTGGCCTGCTGGTGCATGATCAGGAGGCAAACCGCACTATTATCAGCAATAAGATCGCCGATCACCTGCTACCGCACCTCAATTTGCAAAACATCACCACGATGGCCGATCAGCATCAGGGTGTGATTCAGGCCACCATTAATAATGAGCTGTATGAAATTCGTCAGTTCCGCAGCCAGGTGGCTTCGCGTACCCAGATCTTTATTATTCGCGATCAGGATCGCGAAGTGCTGGTGAACAAAAAGCTTAAGCAGGCGCAACGGCTGTATGAAAAGAATCAACAGGGCCGGGCGGCCTTTATGCAGAACATTGGTGAGGCGTTTAAACAGCCTCTGAAGACGTTGGCCGATGAGGCTGCACATCTCAACGGCGCGGACAGTCTGCAGCTTGCCAGACACGCCGATACGCTGGTAAGGCTGGTGGACGAGATTCAGCTGGCAAATATGCTGGAGAATGATAGCTGGAAGAGCAACGCAGAGTTGTTTTCTATTCAGGATCTGATTGATGAAGTCGTTCCGGAGGTGCTGCCGGTTGTTAAGCGCAAGGGTCTGCAGCTTCTTATTAATAACCCGCTTCCGGCTAACGATAAACGTCACGGGGATCGCGAAGCGCTGCGCCGGATCTTGTTGCTGCTGATTCAGTATGCCGTCACCACCACCCAGATCGGTAAGATCACCCTTGAAGTGAGCAATGACGAATCGGCAGACGATCGCTTGACCTTCCGTATTCTGGATACCGGTGAAGGGGTCACGCTGAGCGAAATCGATAATCTCCACTTCCCGTTCCTGAACGAGACCCAGGGGGATAGTTACGGTAAAGCCAACCCCCTCACCTTCTGGCTCTGCGATCAGCTCGCCCGTAAACTTGGCGGTCATCTGAATATTAAAGCCCGCGAATCGCTGGGAACCCGTTACTCTCTGCACGTAAAAATGGCGGCGACGGCACAAGAAGCTGAAGATGATGAACGTCTGCTCGATGACGTGGTAGCCATGATTGACGTCACCTCTAATGAGATTCGTAATATCGTGGTTCGTCAGCTGGAAAACTGGGGTGCAAGCTGCATCACGCCTGACGAAAGGCTGGTAAGTCAAGAATATGATCTGTTTTTAACTGATAATCCGTCTAATCTTACTGCCTCCGGCTTGCTTTTAAGCGATGATGAGCCAGGCGTGCGAAATATCGGCCCCGGGCAGATGCGCGTCAACTTTAATATGAGCAATGCTATGCAGGAAGCTGTACTACAACTAATAGAAGAGCAGCTGGCCCAGGAAACGATCCCGGACTCCCCGCTTGGCGGTAATGAAAATGCCGAGCTTCAGGCCAGCGGTTATTATTCGCTCTTTGTAGACACAGTACCAGATGATGTTAAGAGGCTGTATACTGAATCCGCCGCGAGCGATTTTGCGGCGCTGGCTCAGACAGCACACCGACTAAAAGGGGTGTTTGCCATGCTTAATCTGGTTCCAGGCAAGCAATTATGTGAAACGCTGGAACATCTTATTCGTGAGAAAGATGCCGCCAGCATAGAAAAATACATCAGCGACATTGACGCCTACGTCAAAAGCTTGCTGTAGCAAGGTAGCCCTATACATGAACAATATGAACGTAATTATTGCCGATGACCATCCGATTGTACTGTTCGGTATTCGCAAATCACTTGAACAGATCGAGTGGGTGAATGTTGTTGGCGAATTTGAAGACTCCACAGCACTGATTAATAACCTCCCGAAACTTGATGCGCACGTGCTCATCACCGACCTTTCCATGCCTGGAGATAAGTACGGTGACGGCATTACGCTTATCAAATACATCAAGCGCCATTTCCCAAGCCTGTCGATTATTGTTCTGACCATGAACAATAACCCGGCGATCTTAAGCGCCGTGCTGGATCTCGACATTGAAGGGATTGTCCTGAAACAGGGTGCGCCAACCGATTTGCCAAAAGCGCTGGCCGCACTGCAGAAAGGGAAGAAGTTTACCCCGGAGAGCGTCTCTCGCCTGCTGGAGAAAATCAGCGCAGGTGGCTATGGCGACAAACGTCTGTCACCGAAAGAGAGCGAAGTTCTGCGTCTGTTCGCCGAAGGTTTCCTCGTTACCGAGATCGCCAAAAAGCTGAACCGCAGTATCAAGACCATCAGTAGCCAGAAGAAATCAGCGATGATGAAACTGGGCGTGGAAAATGATATCGCACTGCTTAACTACCTCTCTTCCGTGACCCTGAGCCCGGCGGATAAAGATTAACCCCGTAAAAAAACCGGGCTACGCTTACGCGTGCCCGGCTTCTCAATAACGCCTGCGGGCGTTTTTTTATACCCGCGCTTTTCTCACCCGATCCGCATAGACCGCCAGCGTCTGTTTTAATACATCCAGCGTGACCGGCTTGGAGAGACAGCTATCCATCCCCGACTCCAGACAGCGCTGCTTCTCTTCCGCCAGCGCGTTGGCCGTTACGCCTACGACCGGGAGCGTGAGGCCAAGCTGACGGATCCGCTGAGTAAGGCGATAACCGTCCATATTCGGCATGTTGACATCACTCAGCACGATATCAATGTGATTTTTACTCAAAACATTGAGGGCATCCACGCCGTCGTTCGCGGTTTTACATTGATAGCCCAGCGAGCCGAGCTGATCGGCCAGCAGACGGCGGTTGATAGGATGATCGTCCACCACCAGAATCATCATATCGTCGTTCAACTGCGCCGTTTCCGGTGACGGCAGCGCCGCCGTACCGTCGCTGGTCTCAAGCTCTACGCGCCAAATACGCGCCAGCAGCGCAATCAGCTCATGAGGAGAGGCCACGCTGTTTACCCACACGCCGTGCGCACGCTCAAGCGGAATACCAATATGACGACGGCAGAAGAGTACTGACGCCTTGCCCTGCCACGGCTGTGCCAGTTCATCATCGGTGAGCAGCACATCTTCCGCATCCGGCGTTTGCCCCTGATAGCGCGCCACGCGGATACCGCTGCGGGTCAGCAGGGATTCAAGATAGCTGTGCAGCGAGGCGTTATTAACCGCCAGCCAGCAGCGTTTATCACTCAACCCTTTCACCGCCACGCTGGACAGCGACTGGGCAGCATAGAGAGGAATACGAATAGTAAACTGGCTGCCCATGCCCGGTTCGGTATCTACCGAGATATCCCCGTCCATCATGCTGATCAGTTTTTCACAGATTGCCAGCCCCAGCCCGGTGCCCTGGAAGTTACGCTGCACCCCGGTCCCCACCTGGAAGAACGGGTCGAAAAGCTTAACCACCTCTTTGGCCGGGATCCCTACCCCGGTGTCGCGCACGCGGATACTCAGATAATCACCGGCCCGGGTGACATGGAGTACGATACAGCCGATATCGGTGAATTTAATGGCGTTACTTAACAGGTTAGAGATGACCTGCTGCAGGCGCATCGGGTCGCCCTGCAGGGTAACCGGCACATCAGGTTCGATAAAGCAGTACAGTCCCAGCTGTTTGCGCACCACCAGAGGCAGGTAGTTAGCGCTGATATGGTTCATGACCTCACGGGGAGAGAACTCACGCGGCTCGATCTTCAGCTGTTCCGACTCGATTTTAGAGAAGTCGAGAATGTCGCTGATGATTTTTAGCAGCAGGCTGGAGGAGTTGTTCATTGCTGTCACCAGACGGTCTACACCCCGCGGCAGCTCTTTGGTTTGCAGCAGATCCAGGTTGCCGATGATGCCGTATAGCGGGGTACGCAACTCATGGCTAACGGTGGCAAGGAACATCGATTTCGACTGGCTCGCCTGCTCTGCCGACTGGGCCATGTCCTGTAACGACTCTTCCATTTTGACGCGGGCCGAGACGTCGACCAGCACGCAGATCGCCACGTTTTCATTACGGTAGCGCGAGTGGACAAAGCTAATCTGCAGATTGGTGTTATTGCTGGTGAGCACGTCCACAAAGTTAACCTGCTGTCCGCAGATAATCTGCGTCAGCCGCTGCCGGTCTTCGTGGGTGAGCATGTTCAGATAGTTATGCGCCAGCTCGTTACTCAGTATGTTAGTGCCATCGACCGTACGCAGAATGCAGATCCCCACCGGCGCCGAAGCGACGATCTTGCGGTTGAACTGCTCGTGCTCTTCAAGGCGCTGGGCGTCGGCTTCTGCCGGAATAAAGATTTTGCGTTCGTACATCCGCGCGAGAGTAAAGAGCGCAATCCCCACCAGCACGTTCAGTAGCACCGAGTTCAGGATTAACATGCGGATCCGCTCAAGCACCATATCCACCGGCACCGAATAGACGATACTCAGCGAGGACGGCGGTAAGCTTTTCTTCAGCACCAGGTCACGGAAACCGGAGGTATAGCCAAACCATGAACGCTCCTGCATCCAGCGCGGATCGATCTTGATGCGATTTTCCGGTCCGGTCAGGGAAATAAGGGGATGACCGTTTTCGTCCAGGATGGTCACCCCAATTGGTAAGGTACCCGGGGTAAAGAAGTTCTCCATCCGGATAGTCTGTTCAATACCCAGCAGCGCCTGCAGGCGGTTCGCCAGATACACCGGGGTCAGGGAATAGAAGTACCCTATCCCCGGACGCGGCCCCTGGCTAATCCAGAAGATGTTATTGCCCCGCTCATCCTGCGGCGCATTGCGGTATTTGACGATGCGCTCATGCAGGCTCTTCAGCGCATCATCGCGCTCAACCGGTACGTCACGCAGGCCAAAATCGGCCATACAAAGATTGTCACTGCCAATTAAGAAGACACGATTAAGATCGTAGGCGGCGGAGAAGTTATCGCGCCAGTAGCGCATAAACCAGGCCAGCGACTCCAGCGAACCGCGCCATGCACTGCCCATCGTAGAACAGTCGGAATCCGGGAAAAGCGGTTCGAAATCGGGCACTTCGGCTTTGCTATCACGCCCACGGCTGGCCATGATGCCGTTTTCTGCCGTCAGGCGGTTTTCCGCGATGTATTTCAGCTCTTTCATCACGTCTGAGGTGCGCTGAATATAACGCTGAGCCTGATCGGAGCTAAGATTGAACTCCTGACGAATCTCCGACTCCTTCTGATGCAGCGCGTTCATGATGTAAAACACCGAGAAAAGTGCGATCAATAGCCAGAGTAGCAGTGCCAACGCCCGAAACAGATAGCGGGAGACTTTTAGCGTAGTTCGAAAGGAGACGAGGTATTTCAAGGGGGCGAGGCTCCGCCATCGGGGTAAAAAAGAATGTGGTTAAGGTAGCGGTAAACGCGCCGGGTCGCAACGTTCACTTGTCTGCTTGTGCAAAAGAAAAGGGCCGGAAACCGGCCCTTTTGCAACAGGGAGACATTACTCGTCAGCGTCGTCCGCTGCATCGTCGTCTACGTCTGCTTCCGGCGCGATTTCATCATCGCCTTCCGCTACGGTACCGTCGATAGAATCAAGCTCTTCATCATCTACCGGTTCGGCAACACGCTGCAGACCCACTACGTTTTCGTCTTCCGCAGTACGGATGAGGATCACGCCCTGCGTATTACGGCCGACAATGCTGATCTCGGAAACGCGTGTACGCACCAGCGTACCGGCATCGGTGATCATCATAATCTGGTCAGCATCATCTACCTGTACCGCGCCAACAACGGAACCGTTGCGCTCGGTCACTTTGATAGAGATAACGCCCTGGGTGCCGCGAGACTTGGTTGGATACTCGCTTTCCGCCGTACGTTTACCATAGCCGTTCTGGGTAACGGTCAGGATCGCCCCTTCGCCACGTGGAACGATCAGGGAGACCACGGCATCTTCGCCCGCCAGTTTGATACCGCGAACGCCGGTCGCCGTACGACCCATTGCGCGCACCGCGTTCTCTTTAAAGCGCACCACTTTACCGGCGGCAGAGAAGAGCATGACTTCATCAGAACCAGAGGTCAGATCCACGCCAATCAGTTCGTCGCCTTCGTTCAGGTTCACTGCAATAATACCGGCAGAACGCGGACGGCTGAATTCGGTCAGCGCGGTTTTCTTCACGGTACCGCTGGCGGTCGCCATAAAGACGTTCACGCCCTCTTCATACTCACGCACCGGCAGGATAGCGGTAATACGCTCGTTCGCTTCCAGCGGCAGCAGGTTGACGATTGGACGACCACGCGCGCCACGGCTCGCTTCCGGCAGCTGATAGACTTTCATCCAGTAGAGACGACCGCGGCTTGAGAAGCAGAGGATCGTGTCATGGGTGTTCGCCACCAGCAGGCGGTCGATAAAGTCTTCTTCTTTAATACGTGCGGCAGATTTGCCTTTACCGCCACGACGCTGAGCTTCGTAGTCGGTGAGCGGCTGATACTTCACATAGCCCTGGTGAGACAGGGTGACCACCACATCTTCGCGGTTGATCAGATCTTCAATGTTGATATCAGAGCTATTAGCGGTGATTTCAGTACGACGCGCATCGCCAAACTGATCGCGGACCAGCTCCAGCTCTTCGCGGATCACTTCCATCAGACGCTCGGCGCTGCCCAGGATGTGCAGCAGCTCAGCAATCTGTTCCAGCAACTCTTTGTACTCGTCGAGCAGTTTTTCATGCTCAAGGCCGGTCAGTTTCTGCAGACGCAGATCCAGAATCGCCTGGGCCTGCTGCTCAGTCAGATAGTACTGACCATCGCGCACGCCGAATTCAGGATCCAGCCACTCAGGACGTGCAGCGTCATCACCCGCACGTTCAAGCATGGCAGAGACGTTACCCAGCGCCCATGGCTGAGAGACTAACGCCGCTTTCGCTTCCGCAGGGGTTGGCGCACGACGAATCAATTCAATAATCGGTTCGATGTTTGCCAGGGCCACGGCCAGCGCTTCAAGGATGTGCGCACGGTCGCGCGCTTTGCGCAGTTCGAAAATGGTACGACGCGTTACCACTTCACGGCGGTGACGCACGAACGCGCTCAGAATCTCTTTCAGGTTCATGATCTTCGGCTGGCCATGGTGCAGCGCAACCATGTTGATACCGAAGGAGACCTGCAGCTGAGTCTGGGAGTAGAGGTTGTTAAGAACCACTTCACCCACCGCGTCGCGTTTGATCTCAATCACGATGCGCATCCCGTCTTTATCAGACTCGTCACGCAGCGCGCTGATACCTTCAACACGTTTCTCTTTTACCAGCTCGGCGATTTTTTCAATCAGACGCGCTTTGTTCACCTGATACGGGATCTCGTGAACAATGATGGTTTCACGGCCGGTTTTGGCGTCCGCTTCCACTTCCGCACGGGCACGGATATAAATCTTGCCGCGACCGGTGCGATACGCCTCTTCAATACCACGACGACCATTGATGATCGCCGCTGTCGGGAAATCCGGGCCCGGGATGTGTTCCATCAGCCCTTCAATGCTGATCTCTTCATCGTCGATATAGGCCAGGCAGCCGTTGATGACTTCGCTAATATTGTGTGGCGGAATGTTGGTTGCCATACCCACGGCGATACCGGACGACCCGTTAACGAGCAGGTTCGGGATCTTGGTAGGCATAACATCTGGGATTCGCTCGGTGCCGTCGTAGTTATCGACGAAATCAACGGTCTCTTTTTCCAGGTCGGCCATCAGCTCATGGGCGATTTTCGACATACGGATTTCCGTATAACGCATCGCCGCTGCGGAGTCGCCGTCAACAGAACCAAAGTTACCCTGACCATCTACCAGCATGTAACGCAAGGAGAATGGCTGCGCCATACGGACGATGGTGTCATATACGGCGGTATCACCATGGGGGTGGTATTTACCGATTACGTCACCAACGACACGGGCAGATTTTTTGTAGGCTTTATTCCAGTCATTGCCCAATACGTTCATGGCGTATAGTACGCGACGGTGTACCGGTTTAAGTCCATCGCGGACATCCGGCAGCGCACGGCCAACAATGACCGACATCGCATAGTCCAGATAGGAGCTCTTCAGCTCTTCCTCGATGTTAACCGGTGTAATTTCTCTCGCAAGGTCGCTCATCTAACCGCTATCCCTCTACTGTATCCCGGATTCAAAGGTCGCAAATTATAACACAGCCGCGGTGTAAGAGGTAAACCAATACGGTTTATTCATCCCCTTCACCTGATATACTTCCGGGTCTGACCACAAAAGGAGTAAAAGCGCCCATGAATGCCGAAAAAACGTCGGTGGGTCACAACGTTGACCATGAAGAGATCGCCAAATTCGAAGCCGTCGCCTCGCGCTGGTGGGACCTTGAAGGCGAGTTTAAACCGCTGCATCGTATTAACCCGCTACGTCTGGGCTACATCGCCGAGCGCTCCGGTGGCCTGTTTGGCAAAAAGGTGCTTGATGTCGGCTGCGGCGGCGGAATTCTGGCAGAAAGCATGGCGCGCGAAGGCGCGAACGTTACCGGGCTGGATATGGGCTTCGAGCCACTGCAGGTAGCACGGCTGCATGCGCTGGAATCGGGTGTTCAGGTTGAGTATTTTCAAGAGACCGTAGAAGAGCACGCCGCTAAGTATGCTCATCAGTATGACGTAGTGACCTGCATGGAGATGCTCGAACACGTTCCTGATCCGCAGTCAGTGGTGAGCGCCTGTGCAAAACTGGTTAAGCCCGGCGGTCAGGTCTTCTTCTCTACCATCAACCGTAACGGCAAGGCCTGGCTGATGGCGGTGGTCGGGGCTGAATATGTCTTGCGCATGGTGCCGAAAGGGACCCACGACGTGAAGAAATTTATTAAGCCTGCCGAGTTACTGAGCTGGGTTGACCAGACGGGGCTTAAAGAGCAGCACATGACCGGTCTCCACTACAATCCTGTTCTGGATAAATTCAAGCTTGGACCGGGCGTTGATGTTAATTATATGTTGCATACAACGGCAAAAAACGACTAACGACATCACGAATTCTTATAAACAATGCGCAACCCTGTGTTGCGCAATTTTGCCCGTCGTTGAAGAAATCAGCACTTGATCAAAATTTGGATTTTTTTTCTAGATTATTGACACGGGGTCCAGGCCTTATAGCACGAGGACTTACGCTTTTTTACCCTTTCACAACCTCAAATTAACGTCAAAATCAACCCTTGTACTGAAATGATTCGATACTAGAATACTCACCATATAGCGTTTCTCTTATCGCAAACCCCCTATATGTAGTATTTATCCACAGAGTTAGTCACAAGGCGAATCTGTGGATAAGCGGGGGATATTTTTTTATTTCACGGACAGGTAAAAACCCACATGAATCAGAGTCTGCTGGTGACAAAGCGCGACGGTGCAACCGAGCGTATCAATCTGGACAAAATCCATCGTGTTCTCGACTGGGCAGCAGAAGGACTGAATAACGTATCAATCTCCCAGGTCGAACTGCGATCGCACATCCAGTTCTACGATGGCATTAAAACCTCTGATATCCACGAGACCATCATCAAAGCCGCGGCAGATTTGATCTCCCGCGAAGCGCCGGATTATCAGTACCTGGCGGCACGTCTGGCCATCTTCCATCTGCGCAAAAAAGCCTACGGTCAGTTTGAACCGCCAGCCCTGTACGATCACGTCGTGAAAATGGTCGAGCTGGGCAAGTACGACACGCATCTGCTGGAAGACTACACGGAAGAAGAGTTCAAGCAGATGGACGGGTTTATCGACCACTGGCGCGACATGAACTTCTCCTATGCTGCCGTTAAGCAGCTGGAAGGCAAATACCTGGTGCAAAACCGCGTGACCGGTGAGATCTACGAAAGCGCACAGTTCCTCTATATTCTGGTTGCCGCTTGCCTGTTCTCTAACTATCCGCGTGACACCCGTCTGGAATACGTGAAGCGTTTCTATGATGCGGTCTCCACCTTTAAAATTTCGCTGCCTACGCCAATCATGTCTGGCGTGCGTACCCCAACGCGTCAGTTCAGCTCTTGCGTCCTGATCGAATGCGGTGACAGCCTGGATTCCATTAACGCCACCTCCAGCGCCATTGTGAAATATGTCTCCCAGCGTGCCGGCATCGGTATCAACGCGGGCCGTATTCGTGCGCTGGGTAGTCCTATTCGCGGCGGTGAAGCGTTCCACACCGGCTGTATTCCGTTCTATAAACATTTCCAGACGGCCGTGAAGTCCTGCTCTCAGGGCGGCGTGCGCGGCGGGGCGGCTACCCTCTTCTACCCAATGTGGCACCTGGAAGTGGAAAGCCTGCTGGTACTGAAAAATAACCGTGGCGTGGAAGGTAACCGCGTGCGTCACATGGACTACGGCGTACAGATCAACAAACTGATGTACACCCGTCTGCTGAAAGGCGAAGACATCACCCTGTTTAGCCCGTCCGACGTACCGGGCCTGTACGACGCTTTCTTTGCCGATCAGGACGAGTTTGAGCGTCTGTACACCAAATACGAAAAAGATGACAGTATTCGTAAGCAGCGCGTGAAAGCGGTCGATCTCTTCTCCCTGATGATGCAGGAACGTGCTTCGACTGGCCGTATCTACATTCAGAACGTTGACCACTGCAACACCCACAGCCCGTTCGATCCGGCGATTGCCCCGGTGCGTCAGTCTAACCTGTGCCTGGAAATCGCGCTGCCGACCAAACCGCTGGACGATGTGAACGACGAAAACGGCGAGATCGCGCTCTGTACGCTCTCTGCGTTTAACCTGGGCGCGATTAAGAGCCTGTCCGAGCTGGAAGAGCTGGCGGTGCTGGCGGTTCGCGCGCTCGACGCCCTGCTGGATTACCAGGATTATCCAATCCCGGCGGCCAAACGCGGTGCAATGGGTCGTCGTACCCTGGGTATTGGTGTCATCAACTTCGCCTACTGGCTGGCGAAGAACGGTAAGCGTTACTCCGATGGCAGCGCCAACAACCTGACCCATGAGACGTTTGAAGCCATTCAGTACTACTTGCTGAAAGCCTCTAACGAACTGGCGAAAGAGCAAGGTGCTTGCCCGTGGTTCAATGAAACCACCTATGCAAAAGGCATTATGCCAATCGACACCTACAAGAAAGATCTGGATGCGATTGTCAGCGAGCCGCTGCACCTGGACTGGGACGCGCTTCGTGAGTCCATCAAGACCCACGGCCTGCGTAACTCTACGCTCTCTGCCCTGATGCCGTCCGAGACCTCTTCGCAGATCTCTAACGCCACTAACGGCATTGAGCCGCCGCGCGGCCATGTGAGCATTAAGGCGTCGAAAGATGGCATCCTGCGCCAGGTGGTGCCGGATTATGAACTGCTGAAAAACAACTACGAACTGCTGTGGGAAATGCCGAACAATGACGGCTACCTGCAACTCGTGGGTATCATGCAGAAGTTCATCGATCAGGCGATCTCGGCGAATACTAACTATGACCCGTCACGTTTCCCGTCCGGAAAAGTGCCGATGCAGCAGTTGCTGAAAGACCTGCTTACCGCTTACAAATTTGGCGTGAAAACCCTGTACTATCAAAACACCCGTGACGGTGCAGAAGATGCACAGGATGACCTGGCTCCTTCTATCCAGGATGATGGCTGCGAAAGCGGCGCATGTAAGATCTAATAAATCCCCTCACCCTAACCCTCTCCTACAAGGAGAGGGAACTCTTTCCCCCTCTCCCTGTGGGAGAGGGCCGGGGTGAGGGAAATAACACCACAGGACACATTCATGGCATACACCACCTTTTCACAGACGAAAAATGACCAGCTCAAAGAGCCGATGTTTTTCGGCCAGCCGGTCAACGTGGCACGCTACGATCAGCAAAAATATGACATCTTCGAAAAGCTGATTGAAAAGCAACTCTCCTTCTTCTGGCGCCCGGAAGAAGTGGACGTTTCACGCGATCGCATCGATTTCCAGGCATTGCCAGAGCATGAGAAGCATATCTTCCTCAGCAACCTGAAATACCAGACGCTGCTGGACTCTATTCAGGGACGTAGCCCGAACGTGGCGCTGCTGCCGTTGATCTCTATTCCGGAGCTGGAAACCTGGGTTGAGACCTGGGCGTTTTCCGAGACGATCCACTCACGCTCGTATACCCATATCATCCGTAATATCGTTAACGATCCGGCGATTGTGTTTGATGATATCGTGACGAACGACCAGATCCTGAAGCGCGCAGAGGGCATCTCCCACTTCTACGACGATCTGATTGAGATGACCAGCTACTGGCATCTGCTGGGCGAAGGTACGCACACCGTTAACGGTAAAACCGTCACCGTGAGCCTGCGCGAGCTGAAGAAAAAACTGTACCTGTGCCTGATGAGCGTGAACGCGCTGGAAGCGATCCGCTTCTACGTCAGTTTCGCCTGCTCCTTCGCCTTTGCTGAACGTGAGCTGATGGAAGGCAACGCCAAAATCATCCGCCTGATTGCCCGTGACGAAGCCCTGCATTTGACAGGTACTCAGCATATGCTGAATCTGCTGCGCAGCGGTGTAGACGATCCGGAAATGGCCGAGATCGCAGAAGAGTGCAAACAGGAGAGCTACGACCTGTTCGTTCAGGCTGCAGTGCAGGAAAAAGAGTGGGCAGAGTATCTGTTCCAGGGCGGCTCCATGATTGGCCTGAACAAAGATATTCTCTGCCAGTACGTCGAGTACATTACCAATATCCGTATGCAGGCGGTGGGCCTTGACCTGCCGTTCCAGACGCGCTCTAACCCGATTCCGTGGATCAATACCTGGCTGGTCTCTGACAATGTCCAGGTTGCGCCGCAGGAAGTGGAGGTGAGCTCTTACCTGGTCGGTCAGATTGACTCTGAAGTGAATACCGACGACCTGAGCGACTTCCAGCTCTGATGAGCCGCGTGACGCTTCGCCTTTCCGGCACAGAGGTTATGTGCCGGGATGAGCACCCCTCCCTGCTGATTGCTCTTGAGTCGCATCAGGTTGAAGTAGAATACCAGTGTCGTGAAGGTTACTGCGGCTCTTGCCGCTGTCGCCTGGTATCCGGTCAGGTAGACTGGATTGCCGAACCGCTGGCCTTCATCAGCGAAGGGGAAATTTTGCCCTGCTGCTGCAGGGCTAAAGGGGATATTGAGATCGAGATGTAACAGCGATTACATCGCGTAGTAATACGCTTTGACTTGTTCCCAGTCACGCTTCGGAATCGGGTCCAGATATTTTTCCAGCTGCCGGAAGTCGTGATTTGCAGCCTTATGGCGGCGCAGACGACGGCGGCTCTTCTCAAGATCGAGAAATCCTGCCTCGACCACCCCTTCGGTCTTCACATAGATATGACGTACATAGCAGCAACCATGCTGGCGGTTAACGCTATGCATTTTTTTGAACGCCAGGGCGACCGCTTTTAGCATGGCGTCACGCACCTCGTCCGGGAACGGCGTAATTGCGTGCTGATGATACCAGTCAGCAATACTGATAAATCCCGCCATATCTTCGGTGACCAGCAGGGCACGCCATTCACCCTCGACCTTCATCGCTTTGCCATAAACGATCTTAGGAACGATCACACCCGCTTTTTCCAGATCGTGGATAACGCTGATCTCATGAACAATGGTGGGGCGGCCAAAAGGGTAACGTAAGGAGTGGAACAGATGGTGCGTCATGCGTTTGACATACAGCTTTTTGCCGTCACGCTCGACACATTGCACGCCGCTCATTCCCTTACGCCGAAAGTTCGGTTCTTCAACCCAGTCGCCTTCTGTGGCCCACCAATGGCTAAATTCTTTATCTTTTGCAGCCATGTTCATGCTGTACCATCCGTTACTATTCACAGGTAAATAATCAGCCTTATGATAACCAACATGATTAGGAAAAATCTCAACAATTTGTGTCGGGAAGCAGACAATGTCCCACTTAATAAAGGCTTTATTCATGGCAGGCAGGATAGGCGAACGGAGTAAGGCTGCGTAAAGGGTTAGTGGCGAGGGTTCGGCGGTCCCGGCCTGCGAAATCGCAGGCCGGATGAGGTTACGTCTGTCATTAACGCTTGTGGTTCAAAAATTCCACAGCCTTATCGGGGAAATCCGTAAACAGCCCATCAACGTCTGCCTGGTTGTACAGCACGTTGTAAAGCTGGTTCACGTCCGTCGCATAATCAGGCAACTGGTCGGCTCGCACCGTAAAAGGATGGACCTGCATATGGTTCGCATGCGCCTCTTTGACCATTGCCGTCAGCTTTATGTGACCCGGCGTTGAGCCCTCCGCCACCAGCATGTGGTAATCCGGCCCGATGCCGTCGGCGTACTGGGCAATCTGCTTCATCGCGCCCGGCTTAAACATCCAGTCGTAGTTGTAGTTAACCCACTTGCCGTCCGGCTGCTTCTCCTGCGTTTCATTCCAGTCGGTATAGGCAATCAGCTGCACCAGATTGAGATCCATCCCCCGCTTCGGTTCCAGCTCGGTTTTAATGCGCTTGAGTTCAGCCGCATCAAAGCACTGGAGGTAGACCTTATCCTTCTTACTGGTGTAGCCGTACTGCTTCAGCACATCCAGCGTTTTCGCCGCAATGTCCTTCCCTTCCTGATGATGGAACCACGGCGCTTTGATCTCCGGGTAGATGCCGATGTTTTTACCGGTAGAGTGGTTCAGCCCCTGCACAAACTCGATTTCCTCTTCAAAGGTATGAATGCGGAAGTCGGATTTGCCCATCGGGAAACGCCCCGGATAGACCTGCACCTTCTTGCCGTTTTCAATCTCGAAGCCTTCGGTAAATTTCAGCGAGCGGATCTCGTCAAGCGTGAAGTCGATGGCGTAATAACGGCCGTCCTTGCGGGCACGGTCGGGAAAACGGTCGGCGACATCGGTGACGCGGTCAAGATAGTGGTCATGCAGGACGACCAGATGGTCGTCCCGGGTCATCACCAGATCCTGCTCAAGATAATCCGCCCCCTGCGCGTAAGCCATCGCTTTCGCGGGCAGCGTATGCTCGGGCAGATAGCCGCTGGCGCCGCGGTGAGCAATGACAATCTTGTCTGCCGCCAGCGCCGAGCCTGTCATGACACCGGCCAGCAGCAGGCCGGTCGCGAGTTGAGTCAGTTTCATCGTAATGCTCCTTATTGACGACGTGCCTGTATTTCGGCGTGATGACGTTTTTCACCAATCATGACAACAATCAGCAGCAGTACCGCCAGTACGCTACCGCCAATCATGACCATGAAGCCGCCATCCCAGCCGAAGAAGTCAACGGTATAGCCGACAATGGCGCTTGCGGCGACCGAGCCGCCAAGGTAGCCAAACAGGCCGGTAAAGCCTGCCGCCGTCCCTGCTGCTTTCTTCGGTGCCAGCTCAAGGGCATGCAGGCCAATCAGCATCACCGGGCCGTAGATCAGGAAGCCGATCACAATCATACAGGCCATGTCCACGCCCGGGTTGCCCGGTGGGTTAAGCCAGTAAACGACGGTGGCGATGGTCACCAGGGTCATAAAGAAGACACCCGTTGCACCACGGTTGCCGCGGAAGACCTTGTCCGACATCCAGCCACAAATCAGCGTGCCCGGGATACCCGCGTATTCATACAGGAAGTAGGCCCAGGAGGATTTATCCAGCGCGAAGTGTTTCACCTCTTTCAGGTAGGTTGGCGACCAGTCGAGGATGCCGTAACGCAGCAGGTAAACGAAAACGTTGGCTACCGCGATGTACCACAGCAGTTTGTTGGGCAGCACATACTTCATGAAGATCTGTTTGGCCGTCAGCTCCTCTTCATGCTGTTCGCTATAGTCGTCCGGATAGTCGTTTTTATACTCTTCGATTGGCGGCAGGCCGCAGGACTGCGGCGTATCGCGCATCAGGGCGAAGGCGATAATCGCTACCACGATCGCGCCAAACGCCGGCATGTAAAGCGCAGCTTTCCAGTCGTTGAACCATGCCATCCCGAGCAGGAACAGCAGCGGAGGGATACCGCCGCCCACGTTATGCGCGCAGTTCCAGACCGACACAATCCCGCCACGCTCTTTCTGCGACCACCAGTGCACCATGGTGCGTCCGCACGGCGGCCAGCCCATCCCCTGGAACCAGCCGCAGAGGAACAGCAGCACAAACATAATCGCGATACTGGAGGTCGCCCAGGGCACAAAGCCCATAAACAACATCACCGCGGCCGCCAGAATCAAACCGGCTGGCAGGAACACGCGCGGGTTCGAGCGATCCGACACCGACCCCATAATGAACTTGGAAAAGCCGTAGGCGATCGAGATCCCCGAGAGCGCAAACCCTAAATCACCGCGCGAGAAGCCCTGCTCTACCAGATACGGCATGGCGAGCGCGAAGTTTTTACGTACCAGATAATATGCCGCGTACCCGAAGAAAATCCCCAGGAAGATTTGCCAACGCAGACGGCGGTAAAGCGGATCTATCTCTGCCTCTGGCAGACGCGCCCGATGCGGCGCAGGTTTAAAGATACTGAGCATGACAGCCTCCGTGGCCTTGTGATGAATGAGAAGGTGCTTCGCACCCGATTCCAGAGGCGGGGATGTTAAGAAATCACGGTGATTGTTACTGTGAATCAACGCACAGATTGTTACAGAAATATGACAGAATGCGCAAAATAGCGCATGAAATCACGTTTCACTTTCGAATAACGCGCGTTTATGTTCGAAATCAAACAAACCACATTTTTAGTGTGGCTAAATGATAAAAAACGAACATAGAGGGAAGACAATGACGGTTCTCGATCCTCGCTACAGCGATGTAATAATCATTGGCGGCGGCGCAACCGGGGCCGGCATCGCCCGCGACTGCGCCCTGCGTGGCCTGAGCGTGACCCTGCTGGAGCGCCATGATATTGCGACAGGCGCCACGGGCCGCAACCACGGCCTGCTGCACAGCGGCGCGAGGTACGCGGTAACCGACGGCGAGTCGGCGCGGGAGTGCATTACGGAAAACCAGATCCTGAAACGCATCGCCCGCCACTGCGTCGAGCCGACCAACGGACTGTTCATTACCCTCCCCGAAGACGATCTCGCGTTTCAGCAAACCTTTATCACCGCCTGTACGGCCGCCGGGATCCAGGCCGAGGCCATCGACCCGGCGCTGGCGCGTCGGCTGGAGCCTTCTGTCAACCCGGCCCTCACCGGTGCGGTGAAAGTCCCCGACGGCACGGTCGATCCGTTTCGCCTGACCGCCGCCAATATGCTGGACGCACGGGAACACGGCGCGCGCATTCTGACCGGGCATGAAGTCACCGGGCTTATCCGCGACGGCAACACTGTGCGCGGCGTGCGGGTGTTCGACCCGCAATATAACGAGCGCAGCGAACTGTACGCCGCCGTGGTTATCAATGCGGCGGGGATCTGGGGGCAGCGCATCGCGGAATACGCCGACTTATCCCTCCGCATGTTCCCGGCGAAAGGTTCACTGCTGATCCTCGACCATCGCATCAACAACCACGTCATCAACCGCTGTCGTAAGCCTTCCGACGCCGATATTCTGGTCCCGGGCGACACCATTTCGCTTATCGGCACCACCTCTACCCACGTCGATTACAGCGAGATTGACGTTAACCGGGTGACGGCCGAAGAGGTGGATATTCTGCTGCGCGAAGGCGAGAAACTGGCTCCGATGATGGCACAAACCCGCATTTTGCGCGCCTATGCGGGCGTGCGGCCGCTGGTTGCCAGCGATAACGACCCCAGCGGGCGCAACGTCAGCCGGGGAATTGTCCTGCTCGATCATGCCCAACGTGACGGCATGGAGGGCTTTATCACCATCACCGGCGGCAAGCTCATGACCTATCGCCTGATGGCGGAGTGGGCCACGGATGCGGTCTGCCGCAAGCTTGGTAACACCACCCCGTGCGTCACGGCAGAACAGCCCCTGCCCGGCTCGCGTCAGTCCACCGAGAAAACGCTACAGAAAATCATCTCTCTGCCCGCCCCGCTGCGCGGCTCTGCTATTTATCGCCACGGCGACAGAACGCCGCAGTGGCTTGGCGAGGGGCGACTAAGCCGCAGCCTGGTGTGCGAGTGCGAAGCGGTGACCGCAGGCGAGGTGCAATATGCCGTCGAGAACCTGACGGTCAATACGCTGCTCGATCTTCGCCGCCGCACGCGCGTCGGCATGGGTACCTGTCAGGGCGAGCTTTGCGCCTGTCGCGCCGCCGGGCTGCTGCAACGCTTTCACGCCACCACCTCAACGCAGTCCCTGACCCAGCTCAGCGATTTCCTCAATGAACGCTGGAAAGGCATTCAGCCCGTTGCCTGGGGCGATGCCCTGCGTGAAAGCGAGTTTACCCGCTGGGTTTATCAGGGACTTTGCGGCCTGGAGAAGGAGCCACATAATGAAATTTAATACCGTCATTGTCGGCGGCGGACTGGCAGGGCTGCTGTGCGGGATCACGCTCACGCAACGTGGTCTGCGCTGCGCCATCGTCACCCGCGGGCAGAGCGCTTTGCACTTCTCTTCCGGATCGCTGGATCTCCTCGACGATGCCTGTCGCGGCGCACTTGCGCCTGAGCACCCCTACAGCCTGATCGGCGAGCACAACATTGCCCGCCTGGCGCAAGAAACCGAAAGGCTGCTGAGCGCCTGTGGCGCGCGGATGCAGGGCAGCGCTGAGAAAAATCACCAGCGCGTGACGCCGCTCGGCACCCTGCGTTCCGCGTGGCTCAGCCCGGAAGACGTTCCTGTCGCCCCGTTCGGCGCAGAACGCGTAATGGTGGTGGGGATTGGCGGTTTTCTTGATTTTCAGCCGCACCTGGCGGCGGCCTCGCTCTGTCAGCGCGGCATTAACGCGACGGCGGCGGAGATAGACCTTCCCGAACTGGACGTGCTGCGCGAAAACCCCAGCGAGTTTCGGGCAGTGAATATCGCGCGGCTGCTGGATAACGACGATAACTGGCCGCTGCTGTATGACGCGCTCAGGCCGCTCGCTGAACAGTGTGATGCCCTGTTGATGCCTGCGTGCTTTGGCCTCACCGCCAATCGACTCTGGCGCTGGCTGTCGGACCGCCTGCCGTGCACGCTCGGCTTGCTGCCGACCCTTCCCCCTTCCGTACCGGGTATTCGGTTGCACACGCAGCTTAAGCAAAAATTTATTGCCCAGGGCGGCGTGTGGATGGCGGGTGACGAGGTGAAAAAGATCACGCTGTCTGATAGCGAGGTCAGCGAGGTGTGGACGCGAAACCACGGTGACATTCCGCTGCGCGCACGCGCCGTGGTACTGGCCAGCGGCAGCTTCTTCAGTAACGGCTTACTGAGTACCCGCGAGGGGATCCGCGAAGCCATTCTGGGGCTGGATGTCCGGCAGAGCGCCTCCCGTTCGGACTGGTATCAGAGTGATTTCTTTACGCCGCAGCCCTGGCAGCAGTTTGGCGTGATTGTTGATAACCGCCTGCACCCGCAGCTCAACGGCCAGTCGCTTAACGGTCTCTACGCCATCGGCTCGATTCTGGGCGGCTACGATCCGATTGCCCAGGGCTGTGGCGGCGGCGTGTGTGCTATCACGGCGCTTCATGCCGCAGAGCAGATTATTCAACGCATGGAGGCAGAACAATGAGCGATAGCCGTTTCGAAAGCTGCATAAAATGCACGGTGTGTACCACGGTCTGCCCGGTCAGCGGCGTGAACCCGCGTTATCCTGGCCCAAAACAGGCCGGGCCTGACGGCGAGCGCCTGCGTCTGAAAGACGCCGCACTCTACGATGATGCGCTGAAATACTGCATTAACTGCAAGCGCTGCGAGGTGGCCTGTCCGTCAGACGTCAAAATCGGCGACATCATCCAGCGCGCACGGGCGCAGTACAGCACGCAAAAACCGACGCTGCGCGATGCGATCCTCAGCCATACCGACCTGATGGGCAGCGTTTCCACGCCCTTCGCGCCGCTGGTGAATGCCGCCACCTCCCTGAAACCGGTACGCCGGCTGCTCGACGCGACGCTGAAAATTGACCACCACCGCAGCCTGCCGAAATACTCCCACGGCACCTTCCGTCGCTGGTACAAATCGGTGGCGGCAGAGCAGGCCCGCTTTGCCGATCAGGTGGCGTTCTTCCATGGCTGCTACGTGAATTACAACCACCCGCAGTTGGGAAAAGACCTGCTGAAAGTGCTGAACGCGATGGGTACGGGTGTACAGCTCCTCAGCAAGGAAAAGTGCTGCGGCGTGCCGCTGATTGCCAACGGCTTTACGGACAAAGCGCGCAGGCAAGCCCGCAGCAATGTCACCTCCCTGCGTGATGCGATCGTCGGGAAAGGGATACCGGTCCTGGCTACCTCGTCTACCTGCACCTTCACCCTTCGCGATGAGTACCCCCACCTGCTGGACGTGGATAACACCGATCTGCGCGACCATATTGAACTGGCAACGCGGTTTCTGTGGCGCATGCTGGACAGCGGGAAGACCTTACCGCTGGGCAACCTGCCGCTGAAGGTGGTGTATCACACCCCGTGTCATATGGAAAAGATGGGCTGGTCGCTGTATACGCTGGAGCTGCTGCGGCTGATCCCCGGGCTGGAGCTGACGGTGCTGGATTCGCGCTGCTGCGGGATAGCGGGCACCTACGGATTTAAGCGTGAAAACTATGACACGTCGCAGGCAATTGGCGCGCCGCTGTTCAGGCAGATAGAGGAGAGCGGCGCCGATCTGGTGGTGACCGACTGCGAAACCTGCAAATGGCAGATTGAAATGTCCACCAGCAAACGCTGCGAACATCCCATCACCTTGCTGGCAAAGGCGCTGGGCTAAGCGTTGCCGGGGCGGTTCGCCCCGGCACATCCGTTACTCAACAAACAGCGAATCAACCACATTGATCCAGCCATGCTCGCTGGCGACCGGTTTGTCGTTCAGCCAGCGCCGCAGCATGTTGAGCGCCATCATCGCACACACCTCCTGACGCACCGCCTGGCTGTTGCGGGTGATACTCATTTTTACCTGCAGCGCATGGGTCCCTTCCGGCGTCGCGAGAGCAAAATTAAGATGCTCGTCATCCACGCCGCCGACGGCCAGCGCCAGCCCGGCGAAATGCTTAACCCTGCGCTCGGCCGCCCAGCGCGCGGTCTGTGCCAGCGTTTCCTGCTGGAACGGCACCACTTCACTGGCCAGCAGCGGCGCATCCGCCCGAGAAAGCTGCAGCGCCAGCAACCCGCCGGTGAACTGTTCGCTCAGCGTGACGCTCAGCTGGCGAGCCTTCAGGGTCCGGGCAATCTGCGCAGGCAGCCCTTCCGTTCCCTCAAAGATCAGGCTCTCTCCCGCCACGCGCTGCACCTCAGGCCATAGCGCCAGCATGGCCTCCTTTTGCGTCGCCGGGCCGGTCAGCTTCAGTTCAATAATCGGCATGGAGGAGCGGTAGCCCATCGAGACGCCTGGCGGCAGCGGCAGGCTGTCGAGGCTCTGGGCAAGATCGCTTTCAGAGCGGCCAAAGGTGGTCAAACGCAGACACAGCGGCGGCTCAGGCAGAGTGAAACGCGCGCGCAGGCGCGGCAGGATTTGCTGCTCGACCATCACTTTAAATTCAGACGGCACGCCCGGCGTGAAGAACATCAGGCAGCGGTTAAGCTTAACGGCAAAGCCACAGGCGGTACCGACGGGGTTATCCACCAGCTCGGCGCTGGCCGGGATTTCGGCCTGCTTGCGGTTGCTGGGGGCCATGACGCGACCGCGCTCGGAGAAAAAGCGCTCCATCTGCGCCAGCCACGCTTCGTGGAGGACCAGCCCTTCGCCTTTCGCCGTGGCGGCGGCCAGCGCGCTAAGATCGTCCCCGGTTGGGCCAAGGCCGCCGTTCACAATCAGCACGTCAGCGTGCTCGCTGCGTTCGCGCAGAATGTTCACCAGCGACTCAAGGTCGTCGCCTACCGTATTGCGGCGCGTTAACGGTAATCCCTGTTCAAAGAATAAATCGGCGAGCCAGGCCGCATTGGTATCGATAATTTGACCATGCAGCACTTCATCGCCGGTGGATAACATCTCCACGTTAATCATTGTGTTCTCCCGCTTTAATAGTCAAAACACTATAGCGCAATTGGGAGAGGGGGAAGCGATAAACTGGCGCGGCAGGCCGCCGCGCCGGGGGGATTAGAAGCCTGCGCTCACGCCCACGTATGGGCCATCGGCCAGGGCGTTGTCGCGGTTGCCGTTTTTACCGGCCAGGTTCAGATAGCGGTAGCCTGCTTCGATGGTAACAGGACGCATGATGGTCCAGCGCGCACCGGCGTTAGCTTCCTGATAGCTGTCGATACCGCTGGAGAGCGAATCCGGAGAGTAGTAGTACTCGCCGAACAGGCCGAAGCTGTCGCCAATTTTCCACTGCAGCCCGCCGCCAACGGCCGCCGCGTACCCTTCATCACCGTCGTTCGGGTTGGTGTAGATACCTTTACCGCCCACGGTTGCCAGGAATGGCCCCAGCGGAACGTTAAGGCCAAGGCCGAGGCTTGCCGCATCGCCGTCGTCGTCGTTATGCGTCCAGCCGCCCGTCATCGCCAGGCCGGAGGTTTCCGTCCCCAGGCCAAAGCCCAGATGGGTGTACTCTTTACCCGCCGAGCCGTTAAAGGAAATTGCGTTTGCTGCTACTGAAACAAACATCAGGCCTGCGCCCAAAAATGCCACTTTTTTCATTGTCGTGTCCCGCACGTAATAATTAGAGATCTCCCAAAACCGCGAGATTTTAACCTGCGTGTCTTTGGGATCAAGCACTCTGTGTGCGTCAGGCAATTAGTTTGTAACGGTTTGATAATTTCGGTATTTAGAGCATCAATAAAAAGCGCATTTTTACTGCGCGTTAACTGAAGGTGGGCGCGCTAATCTTCTTCAACATCTCACCGGGTCTGGCGATGTACACCGAACAGCCGGATTTCGGCTAACTATCTTCTCAGCAGGGCATTAACCCACTGTTTTAACGCCTGGCGGGAGATCTTTATCCCGCCATTTTTCAGCTCTGGCGGCAGCGCCAGCCAGTGGACCGGCTGTTCAAAGCGCGCCAGCTTGCCCTGAACCCACTCCGGTAACGCTGTGATGTCCGTGTCCGGCTCACATTCCATGACCGCGACCGGGCGCTGTCCGAACTCTGCGTCGTCCAGCGGGACGATAAACACCTGGTTTACCCGCGGATGGGTGACGATGATGCGCTCCAGCGATTCCGGCTGGATCCCCTCTCCCCCACTGAAAAAGAGATTGTCCATGCGGCCCAGAATGGTCAGGCGACCGTTGTGCCACTCACCGCGATCGCGGGTGGCAAACCAGCCCTGGTCGTTGACCAGCGGCAAAAGTGCGCCGTCTCGCCAGTAGCCCGCCGCCATGCTCTGCGCCCTGATCCAGACTTCACCGTTCACCACCTGCACCTCTCTGCCCGGGAGCGCGCTACCCACGTCCGGCGCGCCGTCAGCCTCTTTGGCGCAGACGGTGGAGGCAAACTCGGTCAGTCCATACCCGCAGAAGGTCCGAATACCCTGCTCACGCGCGCGCGCAGTCAGTTCAACGGGGATTTCCGCCCCGCCAAGCAGCACGGCTTTCAGTGCGATGCGGCACTCACCATTAAGCAGTCGCCACAGCTGTGTTGGCACCAGCGAGGCGTGGGTGCAGCCCTGTAGCGCCTGCTCCAGCGGCTGCTTCTCACGCACCGTTAGACGCGCCCCGGCCTGGAGCCAGCGCCACAAAATCCCCTGGCCGGAGACGTGAAACAGCGGCAGGGAGAGCAGCCAGTCGTCGTCATCGCCGTAAGGCATCAGCGACAACACGCCTGCCGCGCTGGCAAGATGCGCCGCACACGTGTGTACCGCCGCCTTGGGTAAGCCGGTAGAGCCGGAAGTGAGCGTCATCGACGCCAGACGCTCCGGCTGCCACGGGGCGGCATAATCACCGGGTTGGTCATCCAGTGCGAGCCGCGAAAGCCCGTCAAACGCGCCGTCAAGCAGCAGCGCGAAGCGCAGCGTCATCTGCGGGATCAGGACGTCAAGCAGAGGGCGCGGAAGCTGCGGATTGACCGGAAGAATACGCGCGCCGCACTGCAACAGCGCCAGCCACGCCAGCAGCGTCTGAGGATGGTTATGGGCGAGCAGCATCACGCCGTCGCCCTCACCAAGCCCCTGACGGTGGAAGCCTGTCGCCAGCCTGTCCACCCGCTCGCACAGCTGCTGCCAGCTCAGCGCATCGTCGTTTAACCGCAGCGCGGGTTTATCCGCACGCTGCGCACGCCAGTGTCGCCACGGCCAGTCGGTAAAGATCATAGCAACGGCTCCAGCGCCTCGACCCCGAGGCACGGCAGAGCACTGTCCGGCCATGTGCGGATCAGCTGCGCCTGCATCAGGTTCAGCGTGTCGAGACCCGGAATGGTTTCCGGTGTTAACCACGCGGCGAGGCGCGCAAGTTGAGTCAGTCCGAGGCTGGACTCAATGGACGAGCTGATCACCGCCGTCAGCCCTACGGCATGGGCCGCCACGACCTGCTCACGCACTTTCTCCAGGCTGCCGGTGAGCGTGGGTTTGATCACCACCGCGCTCACGCCAGGCTCGGCGATGAACGCAAAATCCGCCTCGCGCAGGCTTTCATCCCACGCAATCGCAATGCCCGTTTCACGGGCAAAGGCGCGGGAGTCATCGCGGGTTTTACAGGGCTCTTCAAGGAAGGCGATACGGTTGCGGTACGCGGGATTAACGTACTTCGCAAACTGCTGAGCCTTGAGCGGCGTCCAGGCGCGGTTGGCGTCCAGACGCAGATGCAAATCGGGGATCGCTTCGAGCAGCAGATTCGCCACCATGCCGTCGCGCACCGCTTCGTACAGCCCGACCTTGATTTTCGCCACTTTTTCGCCCGGCATGGCGGAGAGCAGCGCAAACAGCTCGTCCGGATCGCCGGTGCAGAGCGGCGCGGCGCGATAGTTCGCCGCGTTGGGCAAGCGGCCCTCAAGCTCGGCCAGCGCGCAGCTGACACCGAAGGCAGCGGAGGGGATGTCCGGCAGTGCCGGTTCGGCCCCCTCGCGCCATTCGCGCGCCCAGGCAAGCACTGCAGCCTGCGTCTCCTCCAGCGACTCATGGCTAAAGCCCGGAAGGGGCGAAACCTCGCCCCACCCTTCGCGCTCGCCCTGCCGGAGATGCACGAACAGCCCGTCACGGGTTTTTAACCGCCGTTCACGCAGCACCACACCCGCGTCCATGGGTATCTGCCAGCGGTAAACCTGCGCGCAACGCATTACGGGTTCCGTTTGTATTTGCTGAAGTCTGGCTGACGTTTTTCATTGAACGCGTTGCGTCCTTCCTGACCCTCATCGGTCATGTAGAACAGCATGGTGGCGTTACCCGCCAGCTCCTGCAGACCCGCCTGGCCGTCGCAGTCGGCATTGAGTGCCGCCTTCAGGCAGCGCAGCGCCATGGGGCTGTTTTGCAGCATTTCGCGACACCAGCGGACGGTCTCTTTTTCCAGATCGGCGATAGGTACCACGGTGTTCACCAGGCCCATATCCAGCGCTTCCTGAGCGTTGTACTGACGGCACAGGAACCAGATTTCGCGTGCTTTTTTCTGACCCACAATGCGAGCCATGTAGGAGGCCCCCCAGCCGCCGTCGAACGAGCCGACTTTCGGGCCGGTCTGGCCGAAGATGGCATTTTCAGCGGCAATGGTCAGGTCACACATCATGTGCAGCACGTGGCCGCCGCCGATGGAGTAGCCCGCGACCATGGCAACAACCGGTTTTGGACAGGTGCGAATCTGGCGCTGGAAATCGAGCACGTTCAGGTGGTGCGTACCGGCATCATCCTGGTATCCACCGTAATCGCCACGCACTTTCTGGTCACCGCCGGAGCAGAAGGCTTTGTCGCCTTCACCGGTCAGAACGATGACGCCGATATTGTCGTCATAGCGTGCATCCGCCAGCGCCTGAATCATCTCTTTTACGGTCAGCGGGCGAAACGCGTTGCGCACCTGCGGGCGGTTGATAGTGATTTTGGCAATGCCATCAGCTGATTTGTGGTAACGAATGTCGGTATAGCCTTCGGAGCAGTCTTGCCATTCAACCGGTGCGTAGAGCATGTTTTCATCAGGATAGATCATAGCGTTTCCTTAACGGGAAGTCGGAGTATCTGACACAGCCGGGCAGTCACCGCAGCGGGATTATCCCGATGGGCGTTGTGTCCGGCATGAGGAATTGCGAAACAGGTGGCGGCAAGTTCGCCAGCGATGTGAGCGAATTTGTTATCCCGCTCGCCAAAGAGATAATAAAAAGGGAAAGCGGGCTGACTGAGGCCCGGACGCAGGTCCGGCTGCTCTGCCAGCGAAGTGGCCTGTAACATGGCGGCCAGCGTGCGGCCATTGTTCTTACTACGCAGGGCAATGAGCTGTTGGCGCTGCCCCGCCGTGAGCGAGGCAAAAACGGGCTGCTGATACCAGTCGGCAAAGACTTCCGGCAGAGGTTCATGGCGAAACCGCTCCGCCCAGCCGGCATCCGACACCCTGCGCTGGTGACGTTCGTCAGGGTGGCTCAGGCCCGGATGCGCGCCTTCGACAATCAGGCCCCGCAGCCCTTTCGGCCCCTGACAGGCATGATACATTGCAATGCGGCCGCCGAGAGAGTACCCCACTAGCCAGTAATCTAGTATGTTGTAACTAATTAGCGTAGCACGCAGTAGCGCATCGACCTGGGCGAAATCCGCGACCGCAATATCGGCCGACCCGCCATGGCCCGGGAGGTCAAGATAGAGCCGGGGCATAGCGCTAAGTTGCTCGCCCACCGGCTGCCACTCGGCAGCATCGCCGGAAAAACCATGCAGAAATACCAGCCAGGGTTGGCCGACTGTGCCCGACTTTACCTCTCCGGCGAGGATCACAGGTGGCTTACCTGTGCGAGCATGTTCTGCAGCATCTGCGCGCCGTCGCTGTCATTAACAATAACCTCGATCAGCGTGGCGCCCGGCTTACTCCAGGCGCTGTTAAGCGCCATATCAAGCTCGGCCCAGCTTTGTGGGCGCTGGTATTTAAGGCTAAACATGGCCGCCGCATGTTCAAAGTTTATGTTCTGCGGCATGAGGTAGAACTGCTCGCGTTCGCGCGGCGGTGTGGGTAACAGAGAGAAAATTTGCCCGCCATTATTGTTCACCACCAGCAGCACAAAAGGTGCCGAAGCCTGGCGCAGCAGCGCCAGCGCATTCAAATCGTATAACGCAGAGAGATCGCCCACGATAGCCAGCGTGGCTTTGGCGGTCGCACGCTGCACCCCTGCAGCGGTCGAGATCAAACCGTCGATGCCGCTTGCTCCCCGATTACTGTAAACCGGATAGCCCGCCGGCAACCGGGAAAAGGCGTCGATCAGGCGGACAACAAGGCTATTACCGACAAAGAGCTGCCCCTGCTCGGGCAGACAGTGCCGGATACGGTGCGCCAGCTGCGCTTCACCAAACTGCTCGCTATGTTGCTCGACGAGCGCCCAGGCCTGGCGGGAGAGTTCAGGAATGGCCGTTGCCCAGGGTTTACGCTTTTCAGCCGGATGCAGGTCCAGCCACTCCGCAACCCCCGATACCAGGCGGCGCCCGCGGTGGTGGGCCGGATCGAGCCGCCCTTCGCGGTTTTCGACCAGCCAGTACTCTTCGGGTTCGCAGGTGGCCTGCCACTGCAGCAGCCGTTTGCCCGTCAGGCTACTGCCCAACTGCACAACGATTTGCGCCTGCTGGAGTTCGGTCACCGCGCGGGCATTTCCGAGCCAGAGGTCGGCGCAGGGTAACGGCTGCCCGGTCTGGGATAACACATCGCCAATCAATGGCCAACCCAGAGTCTGGGCCCATTCGGCCACCCGCTTTCCTTCGGCGGCGCTCATTCTGCCTGCCACGATCACCCCGCGTTTCTGGCGCCAGAAGAACCAGTCGCGCTGTTTCGGGCTGACAAGCTCAGCGGGGGCGCGCAGCCAGGGTTTATCGCTCTGCCACCAGTCGCCCAGCGCCTGCTGCCAGTCAAGATCGGCATTATCCATTTCGCCATACAAAGGCTCGGCGAAAGGACAGTTAATGTGCAGTGCGCCCTGACGCAGTGATCCCACGGCGTTATCGACCGTGGATACCAGCCAGCGCGCGGGGATATCCCGCGTTGGCCGAGGAAGAGAGAGCGTTTGTGTGGGGTGGGTAGCGAACATAGCCTGCTGGCGGATGGCCTGATTCGCGCCGCAGTCGATCAACTCCGGAGGACGGTCAGCGGTCAGCAGGATCAGTTTTTCCCCCGTCAGCCCGGCCTCAATCAGTGCCGGATAAAGGTTAGCCACCGCCGTGCCGGAGGTCACAATTACCGCCACCGGCTCGCGGCTCGCTTTTGCCAGCCCAAGCGCCAGATGTCCCAGACCACGCTCATCAAAATGGGTGTGATGTATAAAAGCCGGGTTGTCGGCAGCGGCCAGCGTCAGCGGCGTAGAGCGGGAACCCGGTGCGATACAAATATGCCTGACGCCATGGCGAGTCAGGGCTTCAAGAATGACCGTCGCCCAGCGCCGGTTAAAAGAACTTACTGACATGAGGTTGTCCGGTATCAAATATGCGACACAGTATAAATAATAGAAAAAATCGTAATTTTGATATGAATCGGTATTGCGCGACTTTGACTTAATCCCTAAGGAGCAAAGAGCGCAGCCCTGCGGCTTTGTTTTCTATCTCTTGCCACTCCTGTTCGGGATCGGAGCCGCTGACGATCCCCGCTCCGGCGTACAGACGGACACGGTTTGCCGTCACCCGCGCTGAACGCAGCGACACGCAAAACTCGCTCTGCTCCAGGCTGAGATACCCGGCGGAACCGGCATACCACTCCCGGTCAAAAGATTCATGATGGGCGATAAAGTCCCAGGCCGCCTGACGCGGCAACCCCGCAACGGCGGCGGTCGGCTGTAACAACATCAGGCACTGTTCATCATCCGGCTGCCGCAGTGCGGTCCAGATGCAGCGACGCAGATGCTGCACTTTACGCAGGCGCACAACCTGCGGGGGCAGCACCTCCAGCGGCTGGGTGTGATGCTGCAAGCGCTGACAGATATCTTCGACCACCAGCATATTTTCACGCTGGTTCTTGTCGTCGTTCATCAGCCAGTCGGCCAGGCGGCCCGCGCGATAATCATCGCTGTGGCTGGCAACGGTGCCTGCCAGTGCCTCGGTGCGCAGTAACTCGCCTCTGCGACGCCACAGGCGTTCAGGCGTAGAGCCGAGAAAGGCGTTATCAGCATCAAGCTGCATAAAGAAGTGGAAGCAGCGTAGGTTAACGCGCCGACTGGCAGCCATCAGGGCCGCAGGATTGACCGGGCGGTTAAACTGCAGGTCGGTGGCCCGCGCCAGCACCACTTTGTCAAAATCATGGTGAGCGATAGCCTCTGTAGCGTTGGTCACCAGCGCTAACCATGCGGCCTTGTCAGGGAGATGCGTTTCGCTCACGCTGTGCAAGGAGAGCGGAACAATCGGCCTGGCGACATTTAGCGAAAGTAAAAATGCGCGGGCGGTTTTAGCGTCGTCATGCAGAGAAGTGTCGCTCCAGAGCAGCAGGCGAAGAGTGGCGCGCCCGCCATGCCGCTGCCAGGTCAGCCGCGGCAGGAAGAGTTCGCCCTGATGCGGATCGAAGGCGTTTAAGCCGACAATGCGGGTAGCCGGGCTGTCGGGAAACAGATGTAAAAACTGCCGGGCGGCCGCCAGCGATGAAAAACGTTGAATAGCCCCCAGCGCCGCCAGCTCTTCATCGCCGTTGCGCTGCTGCCAGTAGAATTGCGGATAATATTGCTGCGCGTTGAGCCACGCGAGCGGGTCGAAGGCATCATTAAGCGGGAAGGTGACGTCATATTGGCGTAAGCCTGGCGTCGCGGGAATATCCTGGTCCAGCTGGCTGCAGAGTCCCTGCAGCGCGGTAGTCATTGAATGCACGCAAACCTCTCCCTGCTAAAACCCTACATTATACGGGGTACTAGCATTAAAAGGCAGTACCCCCGATTTAGCAGGGAGAAGGATGAGTGCGATTAGCGGCGAGCGAGCAGGAGACCCAGAACCAGACCTGCGGCCGCGCCGACGCCAACGCCTTGCCACGGTTTTTCATGCACATAGTCATCTGCGCGATAAACCGCCTGTTTCGCCCGATAGTAATAGTTATCGGAGGCATTACTGACGCGAGCCTTCACTTCGTGCAGCGCCTGCTCGGCGCGCGCTTTAAGCTCAATGTATTTTTGATCGGCCGGATCGCCAGAAGAGCGCAGTACCTCTTCCAGCGTTTCGCTTAACAGCGCCAGATCGTCATCGACACGAGAATCCCAGGATTGATATGACATAGTTATCTCCATGTAGTTGTACCAGTTCGCTAACTATAGACAATGCCTGGCGATTTCGCCTGTTACGCTTCCTTCGCCATGCCGACGTGAGGAATGCCATCTTCGTCATAGATTTCGGTCACCGGGCGGAAGCCAAAGTGAGCATAGAACGGCTGAAGATGTGCCTGCGCCCCCAGATATAACGCCTTGTCAGGCCACTGTTTTTGACACGCAGCCAGCGTTTGCTCCATCAGTTGATATCCCATTTTTTCGCCCCGCGCTTTGCTGCTGACGATCACCCGCCCGATCGTCACCGGCTCCAGATCATCCTCACTTTTCAGAATCCTCGCATACGCCACCAGTTCGTTATCTCTCCAGCCCAAAATGTGGCGGTTCTCCCCCACCAGATCGTCACCGTCAATATCCAGATAGGGGCAGGTTTGCTCAACAACGAACACTTCACAGCGCAGTTTAAGCAGGGCATAGAGGGTCGAAACGGTAAGCTCGCGATGGTGTAAATCTTGCCACTGAATCATGTCAGGCTCCTTATGGGTTATCATCCCGTTATACTAAATGCTTTCGGTTCGGCAAAGGGTGTTACCGCGTTATGGAACTGCTTTTTCTGGGTACGTCTGCGGGCGTACCGACACGACAACGAAATGTGACGGCCATGCTGCTCGATTTACAGCATCCTACCCATGCAGGGTTGTGGTTATTCGACTGCGGCGAAGGCACCCAGCATCAACTGCTTGAAACGGCTTATCACCCGGGCAAACTCGATAAGATTTTCATTACCCACCTGCACGGCGATCACCTTTTCGGCCTGCCGGGTTTGCTGTGCAGTCGCTCGATGGCAGGCAATGCCCGGCCGCTGACCCTGTATGGCCCGGCGGGCATTCGCGAATTTGTCGATACCACGCTGCGTCTGAGCGGCTCCTGGACGGACTACCCTCTTGAGATCGTCGAGATAGGCGAAGGGATCGTCCTGGATGATGGGCTGTACCGCGTTACTGCCCTGCCGCTTAATCATCCCGTCGAGTGCTATGGCTACCGCATAGAGGAGCAGGATAAACCGGGCGCGCTGGATGCGGCCGCCCTGGTCGCCGAGGGTATTGTGCCCGGCCCCCTATTCCAGCGCCTGAAACGTGGCGAAACCGTGACGATGGAGGACGGGCGCGTCATTAATGGGCAGGATTATCTCTCTGCCCCACTGCCCGGGAAGAAACTGGCCATTTTCGGGGATACCGCCCCCTGCCCTGCCGCCCATCTGCTGGCAGAGAACGTCGATTTGCTGGTGCACGAGGCCACGCTGGAAACGGCGATGGAGGAGAAAGCCAACAGTCGCGGGCACAGCTCTACCCGCCAGGCGGCGCAATTAGCGCGTCAGGCTGGGGTGAAAAAGCTGATGGTGACCCACGTCAGCTCACGCTATGACGCGCAGGGTTGCCAGGCGCTACTGGCAGAGTGTCGTGAATACTTTGCGAATACCGAGTTAGCCGACGATTTCACTCAAGTCAGCGTTTAGTCCTTCACTTTTCCCTCCGCGTGCCGATAACGATTAAAAGGCAGGCATTTCACTTGAGGGTAAAATGGATAATTTCCAGAAAGACATTGATGACAGGGCGAATCTCACCCTGTCGAACCGATTTGAGCTATTGCTGTTCCGTCTCGGCACCTCGATGCACGAAAACAAGTCCGAGCTGTTTGGCATTAACGTATTTAAGCTGCGTGAAATTGTGCCGATGCCGGAGTTCACCAAACCTGCGGGTATGAAGTCACCGCTGATGGGGATGGTGAATATTCGCGACCAGGTGATCCCGGTTATCGACCTGGCCGCCGTGGCTGGCTGTAAACCCTCCACCGGCCTCAATATCCTGCTGATTACCGAATACGCCCGTAGCGTACAGGCATTTGCGGTTGAGTCCGTCGAGAACATTATGCGTCTGGACTGGAAGCAGGTTCATGCTGCCGAAACCGCCGTCAGCGGCCGTTACATTACCAGTATTGCCTGCCTGGACGAGCAGACGGACACCAACGATCTGGCGATGGTGCTGGATGTGGAACAGATCCTATACGATATCACCCCGGCCAATCACGATCTGCATGCTACCAACCTGAAAACCACCAAGTTCAATATCAAACCTGGTGCGGTGGCCATCGTGGCGGAAGATTCGAAGGTTGCGCGCTCGATGCTGGAGAAGGGTCTGCAGGCGATGGCGATCCCGGCACAGCTGCATATCACCGGGAAAGAGGCCTGGGAAAAGATTGGCGTGCTGGCGGCTCAGGCGCAGGCAGAAGGCGTGCCGATCACCGACAAGATCTCGCTGGTGCTGACCGACCTGGAAATGCCCGAGATGGACGGCTTTACGCTGACGCGTAAGATCAAAACCGACCCGGTGCTGAAGGACATTCCGGTGGTGATCCACTCTTCACTGTCAGGAAATGCTAACGAAGATCATATTCGTAAAGTGAAGGCCGACGGGTATGTGGCGAAGTTCGAACTGAACGAACTGTCGTCGGTGATTGAAGAGGTGCTGGATCGTTCAATGAAGAGAATTGACGGGCCGCTGATTAGCCGTAAGCAGCTGGCGTAAGATCGGTGCGGGCTGATGCCCTCACCCCGACCCTCTCCCACGGGGAGAGGGAGTAAACATCAAAAACCCGCCGAGGCGGGTTTTTATTTGGTGCGGATCTGGTGCCCTTTCCGCGGCGAGAGGGTGTAAATATAAAAAAACCCGCCGGAGCGGGTTTTTGTTTTTTGCTTGCTTACATCAGCGGCATCGCGTGTTGCACGATGGTGATAAGCGGCTGCGGCCAGATACCAAAGATCAGCACCAGCAGCGCGGAGATGAGCACCACGATACCACCGGCGCTGTACTGCCAGTTAGACGGCGCATCGCGGTTGAGCTGCTGAGGCGCGCTCAGGTAGAGGCTCACGGCAACGCGCAGGTAGTAGTACAGACCAATCGCAGAACCGATAACCACACCGGCGGTCAGCCACCACAGGCCAGCCTGCACACCGACGGCCAGCACGTAGAACTTACCGATAAAGCCCAGGGTCATCGGGATACCTGCCAGGGACAACATCATCACCGTCATCACCGCAGACAGAATCGGACGGTGCCAGAACAGACCACGGTAGGAGAACAGTGAGTCGGCATCCGGGCCACGGTACGGGCTGGACATCAGGCTCACCACGCCGAACGCGCCGAGGCTGCTGAACAGATAACCGGCCAGATAGACGCCTACGGTCTCCATCGACATTTCACCGCTCTGCAGCGCAATCAGCGCCACCAGCAGATAACCCAGATGGGAAATAGACGAGTAGCCCAGCAGACGCTTGATATTGGTCTGGCTCAACGCCATCAGGTTACCGAAGATAATGGAGACGAACGCAATAATGCCCAGCACCACGCGTACCGCTTCGCTATCACCCACCGGTGCGTACAGGAACAGACGCATCACCACCCCGAAGATAGCGATTTTGCTCGCCGTCGCCAGGAAGGTAGAGACCGGCGCTGGTGCGCCCTGGTAGACGTCTGGCGTCCACAGGTGGAAAGGCACCAGAGAGAGCTTGAAGCCCAGGCCAACAATCATCATACCCAGGCCTGCCAACAGCAGCGGCTCATGCAGCATACCGTCGCCCAGGCTCTTGCCGATAGCCAGGAAGGAGAGGTTACCCGTCTGTGCGTACAGCAGTGCGATACCGAACAGCAGGAACGACGACGCGGCAGCGGACAGGATCGTGTACTTGATCGCCGCTTCCAGCGAGCGTTTCTGGCGGAAGGCGTAGCCAATCAGACCGAACAGCGGCAGCGAGATCAGCTCAATACCGAGGAACAGCGCGGCCAGGTGGTTCGCATTCGCCAGCAGAATGCCGCCCAGTGCGGCAATCAGTACCAGCAGGTAAAACTCTTCTTTGTTGTCCTTGTAACCTTCCAGCCATGGATAAGCAAAGGTACAGGTCGCCAGGCTCGCCAGCAGAACCAGACCGGTGTACAGCATGGCGTAGCCGTCAACGCGCATTAGCGGCGTGACATCCATCGCGCCCGCCTGGCCAACAAACCAGAGGGAAACCAACGCAGCGTTCATACCCAGAACCGACAGGGTCGCATTCAGGAAGTGATTGCGTCGCCACGCAATGGAGAGCATCACAACCACCACCGTCAATCCGACGATCAGCAGCGGTAGCAGCGCAATCAGTTGTTGTGGAGTTATTGTCATGGCGATTTACGGCCTTGTAGTAGAAGCAGAATTAACAAACCACTGCTGGATGTTACCCATTGCGCTGTGCGAGGTATCCAGAATCGGCTGCGGGAAGAAGCCCAACAGCACCAGCAGTACGACCAGCAGCAGGATGATGAACAGCTCACGCAGCGACATCCCCGGCAGCTCTTTGGCAGCGATTTCACTCTTCGCTTTACCGAAATAGGCGCGGTGCAGCATCGCCAGGGAGTAGACGGAAGCGAACACCAGACCAAAGGTAGAGATCACGGTAATAACCGGCACCACTTTGAAGCTGCCGAACAGAATCATAAATTCGCCGACGAAGTTACCGGTGCCAGGCATCCCCAGCGTCGCCACCGCGAAGAACATCGACATCGCCGGCAGCCACTTAATTTTGCTCCACAGACCGCCCATCTGACGCATGTCGCGGGTGTGCAGACGTTCGTACAGCTGGCCACACAGGATGAAGAGACCGGCCGCAGAGAGACCGTGCGCAATCATCTGAATCACTGCCCCCTGGTACGCCAGCTGGCTGCCGGTGTAGATAGCAATCAGCACGAAGCCCATGTGAGAAACAGAGGTGTAAGCAATCAGACGCTTGATGTCGTACTGCGTGAAAGCCATCCACGCGCCGTAGAAGATACCGATCACACCGAGCCACATCGCAATCGGCGCAAATTCAGCAGAGGCGTTCGGGAACAGCGGCAGTGCGAAACGCAGCAGGCCATAGGCCGCGGTTTTCAGCAGGATGCCTGCAAGGTCAACGGAACCTGCCGTCGGTGCCTGAGAGTGCGCATCCGGCAGCCAGCCGTGCAGAGGAACCACCGGCATTTTCACCGCGAAGGCAATGAAGAAGCCCAGCATCAGCAGATATTCAACACCGTGAGACATTGGCGTCTTCAGCAGATCCTGGTAGTTGAAGGTCCAGACACCGGTCGCGTTGTAGTGCACGAATACCAGCGCCAGAATCGCAATCAACATCACCAGACCGCTCGCCTGGGTATAGATGAAGAATTTGGTAGCCGCCGTGATACGCGTTTTACCGTCGGATGCCTTATGGCCCCACAGCGCGATCAGGAAGTACATCGGCACCAGCATCATCTCCCAGAAGAAGAAGAACAGGAACATGTCGATGGCAAGGAACACGCCGATAACGCCGCCCAGGATCCACATCAGGTTCAGGTGGAAGAAACCCTGGTACTTTTCGATTTCTCGCCAGGAGCAGAGCACCGCCAGAACACCGAGCAGACCCGTCAACACCACCATCAGCAGCGACAGGCCGTCAATAGCCAGGTGAATGGTTATGCCAAAGCGTGGGATCCACGGCAGAATAAACTCCGACTGCCACTGCGGAATGCCCGCAGACTGCGTCAGGGAGTAGCCACCCTGCAACCACAGTTGCAGGCCAAGCGCGAGCGTCAATCCCATGGTAATCAGCGCAATCCAGCGCGGCATCTTCACGCCAAAGCGTTCAGTCTGCCAGCACAGGAAGCCGCCGATGAAGGGAATTAATATTAGCCAGGGTAGTAACATGGCGATTTGCATTCCTTTTTAAGGCCCCCAGCAGGGGCCTGATTTTCAACGAATTCGAATAAAATTCACTTAACGATCAACGCAATACCATCAGCAGCGCCAGCACAACAACCGCACCGATGCTCATGGACGCTACATACCAGCGCAGATAACCGTTCTCGCTGAACAGCAGGCCTTTACCTGCAAAGCGAGAGAGGATTGCCGGGATGTTCATCAGTGAGTTCAGTGGATCGCGCTTAATCAGCCACGCAATGCCGAGGAACGGTTTCACGAAGATCATGTCGTACAGCCAGTCGAAGCCCCACGCGTTGTACCACCAGGTGCCCAGCAGACGGCCCGGCGCGCTGTTAGCAACCGCAGTCACCAACGTACGTTTGCCCAGCCACAGCCATGCCGCAATCAGGATGCCCGCAATCGCGACCACACCGGAGGTGATTTCGAGGGTCAGAACGCGACCGTGCTCAAGCTCGGTGGTTGCCGGCAGTACGCCCTGCAGCGGTGGCACGATCATCGCGCCAACGAAGGTGGAGAGTACCAGCAGTACAATCAGCGGCAGGTGGTGGGTAATCCCCTTCCCTGCGTGAGCGTGAATCTGTTCTTTACCGTGGAAGACGATGAAAATCATACGGAAGGTGTACAGGGAGGTCATGAATGCACCGACCAGACCCGCAACCATCAGATTGATATGACCATTCGCCATGGCGCCCGCAAGGATTTCGTCCTTACTGAAGAAGCCCGCAGTGATCAGCGGCAGTGCCGCCAGCGCCGCGCCGCCCACCAGGAAGCAAGCGTAAACCAGCGGGATGGACTTACGCAGTCCGCCCATTTTGAAGATATTCTGCTCGTGGTGGCAGGCCAGAATCACCGAACCGGATGAGAGGAACAGCAGCGCTTTAAAGAACGCGTGAGTCATCAGGTGGAAAATGGCCGCGTCCCACGCCTGAACGCCCAGCGCCAGGAACATGTAGCCGATCTGGCTCATGGTGGAATACGCGAGAACACGCTTGATATCGGTCTGCACCAGCGCGGCGAAACCTGCCAGCACCAGCGTTACGGCACCCACGATACCCACCAGATGCAGAATTTCCGGGGTCATCAGGAACAGACCATGGGTACGCGCAATCAGATAAACCCCTGCGGTCACCATGGTCGCGGCGTGGATCAGCGCGGAGACAGGCGTTGGGCCCGCCATCGCGTCGGCCAGCCATGTCTGCAGCGGCAGCTGTGCGGATTTACCCACAGCACCACCCAGCAGCATCAGCGTCGCCCACCACAGCATGTTATTACCTGCCTCGAAGTGCGCCGGCGCCAGTTCCACCATTTCGCGGAAGTTCAGCGTGCCCAGTTCGTTGTAGAGAATGAACAGCGCGAAGGCGAGGAAGACGTCACCCACGCGGGTTACGACAAACGCTTTCATGGCCGCTGCGCCATTCTTCGGATCGGTGTAGTAGAACCCGATCAGCAGGTAAGAGCAGAGCCCCACCCCTTCCCAGCCGAGATACATCAGCAGCAGGTTATCGGCCAGCACCAGAACAACCATGCTGGCGATAAACAGGTTGGTGTAGGCGAAGAAGCGGGAGTAACCCTCTTCACCGCGCATATACCAGGAGGCGAACATGTGGATCAGGAAGCCCACGCCGGTGACCACAGAGAGCATGGTCAGCGACAGTCCGTCCAGCACCAGGTTAAAGCCGATGTTGAAATCACCGACCGACATCCAGGTCCACAGTGGAACGCTAAAGGCCTGACGCCCGTTATTAAAGAAGTCGATACCCGCATACGCCGTCACCAGCGCAGCCAGACCGACAGACCCCATACCAACGGTGGCAGAGAGATTCTCAGACCAGCGGCCGCGTGAGAACGACAGCAGCAGGAAGCCAATCAGCGGAAAAATAATGGTTAAGGCAAGCATGTTCATCCACGCAACTCACTTACTGAATCGATGTTCAGGTTCTGGCGGCGACGATGGAGCTGCAGCAACAGCGCCAGGCCAATACTCGCTTCGGCAGCCGCGAGGCTGATAGCAAGAATGTACATCACCTGACCATCGGCCTGGCCCCAGTAGCTCCCGGCGACCACGAAGGCCAGCGCCGAAGCATTAATCATGATTTCCAGTCCAATCAGCATAAACAGCAGATTGCGGCGGATAACCAGACAGGTTAAGCCCAGGACGAACAAAATCGCAGCGAGGATCAGTCCATGTATTAAGGGGATCATGCGCGCTCCTCCGTTTTTCTTTTCGCGCGGTCGTCAGTGCGGTTGCTCAGCACCTCGCCGACGCGCTCTTCGCGGCCAACGTGGAAGGCAACAACCAGGCCCGCCAGCAGCAGCATTGAGGCCAGCTCAACCGCCAGAACGTACGGGCCAAACAGGGCAATACCCACGGTTTTGGCGCTGATCGGCGTGCCGTCGATGCCCTGATCGTTCACGCCCAGAATGGCGTAAACAATCACCGCCAGCATGATGGCCGACAGAATCGCCGGGCCAATCCACACCTGCGGTTTTAACCACTGACGTTCCTGCTCAATTTCGGAGCCGCCCAGGTTCAGCATCATCACTACGAAGACGAACAGCACCATAATGGCACCGGCGTAAACGATGATTTCCAGCGCACCGGCGAAGTGCGCGCCCAGCGCAAAGAACACCCCGGAAATAGCCAGCAGCGAGATGATTAAATAGAGCAGCGCATGCACCGGGTTGGTGTGCGTAATCACTCGAAGCGTAGCCAGGATGGCGATAAGGCCACAGATATAAAAAGCGAATTCCATTGCCCTCTCCTTACGGTAACAGGCTCTTGACGTCGATAGGCTTAGCTTCGTTCTCTGCTTCGCCCTTATCTTTGCCGTCGATTGCCATACCCGCCATCCGGTAGAAGTTATATTCCGGGTATTTGCCCGGACCGGAAATCAGCAGATCCTCTTTCTCGTACACGAGATCCTGACGCTTGTACTCACCCAGCTCGAAGTCTGGAGTCAGCTGAATCGCCGTGGTTGGGCACGCTTCTTCACACAGACCGCAGAAGATGCAGCGTGAGAAGTTGATGCGGAAAAACTCCGGGTACCAGCGGCCGTCTACCGTCTCTGCTTTCTGCAGAGAGATACAGCCTACCGGACAGGCTACCGCACACAGGTTACAGGCTACGCAGCGCTCTGAACCGTCCGGATCGCGCGTCAGCACGATACGGCCACGGTAGCGCGGCGGCAGATATACCGGCTCTTCCGGGTACATCCGGGTTTCGCGTTTTGCAAACGCGTGCAGGCCGATCATCCAGATACTGCGTACCTGGGTGCCGAAACCTACCAATAATTCTTTTAAGGTCATGGTCTAAAGCCCCTTATGGCTGCTGCCAGAGAATGACAGCCGCCGTTACCAATAAATTGACGAGCGTCAGCGGCAGGCACACTTTCCAGCCGAAGGACATTACCTGGTCATAACGAGGACGCGGTAACGCTGCGCGAATCAAAATAAACATCATCATAAAGAACGCGGTTTTCAGCGCGAACCAGATGAATGGCGGTAAGAACGGGCCATGCCAGCCACCAAAGAACAGCGTTACCATCAACGCGGAAATGGTGACGATACCGATGTACTCGCCCACGAAGAACAGACCGAACTTCATACCGGAATATTCAATGTGGTAACCGTCGGCCAGTTCCTGTTCGGCTTCTGGCTGGTCAAACGGGTGACGGTGACACACCGCCACGCCTGCGATAGCAAAGGTAACAAAACCAAAGAACTGCGGGATAACGTTCCAGATGTCGGCCTGGTTGTTGACGATGTCGGTCATGTTGAATGAACCGGCCTGCGCCACCACGCCCATCAGGGAGAGCCCCAGGAACACCTCGTAGCTTAGGGTCTGCGCGGAAGCACGCATCGCACCCAGCAGTGAGTATTTGTTGTTACTGGACCAGCCTGCGAACAGTACCGCGTAAACCGCGAGGCCTGCCATCATCAGGAAGAACAGGATGCCGATGTTCAGGTCAGCCACAACCCAGGTCGGGCTGACGGGAACGATAGCAAACGCCAGCAGCAGCGAGGTAAAGGCGATCATTGGGGCCAGCGTAAAGATGACGCGATCCGAGAATTTCGGGATCCAGTCCTCTTTAAAGAACATCTTGATCATGTCCGCGACCAGCTGGAGTGAACCACCCCAGCCCACGCGGTTCGGCCCGTAACGGTTCTGGAACAGACCGAGCAGGCGACGTTCACCAAAGCTCATGAATGCACCGCAGGTGACCACCACCAGCAGAATCACAACCGCCTTCAGAATGCTTAGCAGGATGTCGATAAGATCCGGCGTTAACCAACTCATGCTTTTGCCTCCTGCAGGTTATCAAGACGCGCACCCGCCAGAACCGGCGCGATGCCAGGCATACCCATCGGCAGACCCACCTGGCCGGCGGTCAAACCTTCGGAGATAATCAGCGGCAGGCTGATCGTCTGGCCATCGTAGCTGAAAGCGATGTTCGCACCCGCGTTAACGCCAAGCTTCGCGGCGTCCGCCGGGTTGAGCTTGATGTACGGCTGCGGCATACGGGTCTGGAAGACCGGAGAGCGCTGGGACATTTCATCGCTACCGAACAGATGGTAGTAAGGTGCAATACGCCAGTTACCCTCTTCCGCCTGGAAGCTCGCCGGCACGGTCGTGAAGAAGTCCAGACCGGTTTCAGAGGCTTCAATCAGGCGTACGCCCGGATCGCCGTGGCGCAGGGAGCCGCCCACTTCAGCCTGGAACTTGTTCCATGCCTGCGGTGAGTTCCAGCCCGGAGCCCATGCGAACGGAATCTGTGAACGCGGTGCAGACGGCTGGTTGTTCCCTTCCATCGAGAAGGCAAACATCGTGTCTTTGTCCTGCGGCTGACGAGGCTCATGCACGCTGATGTTGGCACGCATCGCGGTACGGCCGCTGTAGCGGTGCGGCTCACGCGCCAGTTTCTGACCGCGAATACGGAAGCTCGCTTCCGGCGCCGCGTCTTTGATACCGGCCAGTTGAGGCAGTTTTTCGACTACCGCATCAATAACGTGGTCGAGCTGCGTCCAGTCCACTTCACGGCTGAGCAGGGTGCTGTGCAAGGAGTGCAGCCAGCGCCAGCTTTCCAGCATGATAATGTTGTTGTCGTAGTAGGCCGGGTCGTAAACCTGGAAGAAGCGCTGTGCGCGTCCTTCGTTGTTGATGACCGTACCGTCGCTTTCGGCGAAACTTGCCGCAGAGAGCACCAGGTGCGCTTTGTCCATAATCGCGGTGCGCTGATGGTCAATGACCATCACCAGCGGCGCTTTTGAGAGCGCTGCGTCAACGCGAGCGGCAGAGGCGTGGCGATGCAGGTCGTTTTCCAGCACCACAACGGCGTCAGCAGAACCGGATTCCAGTTCGCTTAACGCGTCTTCCAGCGAGCCGCCGCCAATCATACCCAGACCGATGCTGTTCACCGCACGGGCAATCATGGTGATACCCACGTCCGCGCCGCGGCCTTTCAGGGCTTTAGCAACGTTCGCTGCCGCCTGAACGATCTCGGCACTACCGGCGTTGGTACCGGAAATAATCAGCGGTTTCTTCGCGCCCGCCAGAGCCTGAACAATCACGTCAACCTTGTTCTGCAGGTCACGATCCAGTTCAACGGCCGGAGAGTTACTATCCAGCGCATGCGCGATGGCGAAGCCCAGGCGTGCCTGATCTTCCACCGGTGCACAGTAGGTCCACGCGGCGATGTCGTCCAGACGGGTATTGTCGACGTTGGTTACAAACAGCGGATGCTTCGCGCGCTGACCGATGTTCAGGATCGCCGCAATCTGCCAGTCAGCCACTTTCTGGGCCGCTGCCATTTCACGCGCTTTACCTTTCACCGCCTGACGAACCGCCAGAGCCGCACGTGCGCCGGTCTGAGTCAGATCTTCACCCAGCACCAGCACCGCGTCATAAGATTCGATTTCGCGCAGCGCAGGGGTGTGAACGCCACCTTCACGCAGCACTTTCAGTACCAGCTGCAGACGTTCCTGCTCTGACTTCGCGATACCGGTATAGAAGTTTTCTGCCCCAACCAGCTCGCGCAGCGCGAAGTTGCTTTCGATGCTGGCGCGCGGGGAGCCGATACCGATCACCTTCTTCGACTGACGCAAAATATCAGCCGCGCCCTGCATCGCCTGCTCGGCGTTCAGGGTGATGACGTCATCGCCACGGCGCTGAACCGGCTGACGCGGACGGTCTTTCAGGTTCACGTAGCCATAGCCGAAACGACCGCGGTCGCAGAGGAAGTAGTGGTTAACGGTACCGTTGTAACGGTTTTCGATACGACGCAGTTCGCCGTAACGCTCACCCGGGCTGGTGTTACAGCCGAGGGAACACTGCTGGCAGATGCTTGGTGCAAACTGCATGTCCCATTTACGGTTGTAGCGCTCGGAGTGCGTTTTATCTGTGAATACGCCGGTCGGGCAGATTTCTACCAGGTTACCGGAGAATTCGCTTTCCAGCACGCCATCTTCCGGACGACCGAAGTAGACGTTGTCATGCGCGCCATACACGCCCAGATCCTGACCGTCTGCGTAATCTTTGTAGTAACGCACGCAGCGGTAGCAGGCGATGCAGCGGTTCATTTCGTGAGAGATGAACGGCCCCAGGTCCTGGTTACGGTGGGTACGCTTGGTAAAGCGATAGCGACGGAAGCTGTGACCGGTCATGACGGTCATATCCTGAAGGTGGCAGTTACCGCCCTCTTCACACACCGGACAGTCGTGCGGGTGGTTGGTCATCAACCACTCCACCACGCTTTCGCGGAACTGTTTGGCTTCTTCGTCATCAATCGAAATAAACGTGCCTTCGGTGGCCGGCGTCATACAGGACATCACCAGGCGACCACGCGTGTCTTCCGCGTTTTGATATTGCTTCACCGCACACTGGCGGCAAGCACCGACGCTGCCCAGCGCCGGATGCCAGCAAAAGTACGGAATATCGAGGCCAAGAGACAGACAAGCTTCTAGCAGGTTGTCCGCCCCGTTGACTTCGTATTCTTTGCCGTCTACATGAATCGTAGCCATTAGCATGCTTCCAGTTGGCTCGAATTGCTTCGAGCGTTAATCAAAATTCTTTTTATCACCCTTACCCTACCCCTCTCCCTGAAGGAGAGGATAGAGCCCGGTTTTCTCCCTCTCCCTTGAGGAAGAGGTCCGGGGCAAGGGGGAATTACCAGCGTGCTTTAAGCAGGTTCGGCTGAATACCATTGATCGAATGGGTATTACTGAACGGCTGCTTGATGCCTGCTTCGAATTCTTCGCGGAAATATTTAATCGCGCTCTGCAGCGGCTCGACGGCACCCGGTGCGTGGGCACAGAAGGTTTTACCTGGGCCCAGGAATCGACACAGTTGCTCAAGTGTCTCGATATCACCAGGCTGACCTTCGCCACGTTCGATAGCACGCAGAATTTTCACGCTCCACGGCAGACCGTCACGGCACGGCGTACACCAGCCGCAGGACTCGCGGGCAAAGAACTCTTCCAGGTTACGCACCAGCGGAACCATGCCGATCTCGTGGTCGACGGCCATCGCCAGCGCCGTACCCAGACGGCTGCCCGCTTTACCAATGCTTTCGAATTCCATCGGCAGGTCGAGGTGAGCTTCGGTCAGGAAGTCTGTTCCTGCTCCACCCGGCTGCCAGGCTTTGAACTTCAGGCCATCACGCATGCCGCCCGCGTAGTCTTCAAGAATCTCACGCGCGGTGGTACCGAACGGCAGTTCCCAGACGCCAGGATTCTTCACGCGGCCGGAGAAGCCCATCAGCTTGGTGCCGGCATCTTTGCTTGAAGAGATGCCCTGATACCACTCCACGCCATTGGCGAGGATCGCCGGAACGTTACACAGGGTTTCGACGTTGTTAACGCAGGTCGGTTTACCCCACACGCCGGAGCTTGCCGGGAACGGCGGCTTGGAACGTGGGTTCGCACGGCGGCCTTCCAGGGAGTTAATCAGCGCGGTCTCTTCACCGCAGATATAACGCCCTGCCCCGGTATGCACGAACAGTTCGAAGTCAAAACCGGTGCCCAGAATGTTTTTACCGAGCAGACCGGCTTCGGTCGCTTCGGCAATCGCGCGACGCAGGTTTTCCGCCGCTTCGATATACTCACCGCGCAGGAAGATGTAGCCACGGTAGGCTTTCAGCGCAAACGCGGAGATCAGCATGCCTTCCACCAGCAGGTGGGGCAGTTGCTCCATCAACAGGCGGTCTTTATAGGTACCCGGCTCCATTTCATCAGCGTTACACAGCAGGTAACGGATGTTCATGGATTCGTCTTTTGGCATCAGGCTCCACTTCAGACCGGTGGAGAAGCCCGCGCCGCCGCGCCCTTTCAGGCCAGCATCTTTAACCGCATTGACGATCTCATCCGGGGCCATACCGCCGAGCGCCTTGCGCGCGCCAGCATAGCCGTTTTTCGCCTGATACTCTTCCAGCCACACCGGCTGCTTGTCGTCGCGAAGACGCCAGGTCAGCGGATGGGTTTCGGGAGTCAGAATAATATTTTTCATTATTTATACTGCTCCAGCAGGTCAGGAATCGCTTCCGGCGTCAGATGGCTGTGAGTGTCCTCATCAATCATCATGGTCGGCCCCTTGTCGCAGTTACCCAGGCAACAGGTTGGCAGCAGGGTAAAGCGACCATCAAAGGTCGTCTGACCCGGCTTGATATTGAGTTTCTTCTCAATGGCGGCCTGAATGCCCTGATAGCCCGTGATGTGACAAACAACGCTGTCACAGTAGCGGATCACATGGCGGCCTACCGGCTGACGGAAGATCTGGCTGTAGAACGTGGCTACGCCTTCAACGTCACTTGCCGGAATACCCAGCACTTTTGCAATCTCATAGATCGCCCCATCCGGCACCCAGCCACGCTGTTTCTGTACGATTTTCAGCGCTTCAATGGACGCCGCACGCGGGTCTTCGTAGTGGTGCATCTCGTGCTCAATGGCGGCACGCTCTGCTTCACTCAGCTCAAAAGCCTCGGTCTGTGGTTGTTGATTCTCGTGCATAATTAGCGGTCCACATCTGACATAACAAAATCGATACTACCCAGATAAACAATCAGGTCGGAGACCAGACTGCCGCGAATGGCGGCCGGGATCTGTTGCAGGTGCGCAAAGCTTGGCGTACGCACGCGGGTACGGTAGCTCATGGTGCTGCCGTCGCTGGTCAGGTAGTAACTGTTGATACCCTTGGTCGCTTCAATCATCTGGAAGGATTCTTGCGCCGGCATGACCGGACCCCAGGAAACCTGCAGGAAGTGGGTGATCAGGGTTTCGATATGTTGCAGCGTGCGCTCTTTCGGCGGCGGCGTGGTCAGCGGGTGATCCGCTTTAAACGGCCCTTCCGGCATGTTGTTGAGGCACTGCTCAAGGATGCGCAGACTCTGACGCAGCTCTTCCACTTTCAGCATCACGCGGGTGTAGCAGTCGGAAACACCACCGCCAACCGGGATTTCAAAGTCGAAGTTCTCGTAGCCAGAGTATGGACGGGCTTTACGCACGTCGAAATCGATACCGGTAGCGCGCAGACCTGCACCTGTTGTGCCCCACTCCAGCGCTTCTTTCGCGCCATAGGCAGCAACGCCCTGGGAGCGGCCTTTCAGAATGGAGTTGCGCAGCGCAGCTTTCTCGTAGGAGGCGAGACGTTTCGGCATCCAGTCGAGGAACTCACGCAGCAGACGGTCCCAGCCGCGCGGCAGGTCGTGTGCGACGCCGCCAATACGGAACCAGGCCGGGTGCATACGGAAACCGGTGATTGCTTCCACCAGATCGTAAATTTTCTGACGGTCGGTAAAGGCGAAGAAGACCGGGGTCATCGCACCGACGTCCTGAATGAACGTGGAGATGTACAGCAGGTGGCTGTTGATACGGAACAGTTCAGACAGCATAACGCGGATTACGTTAACGCGATCCGGCGTGGTGATCCCTGCCAGTTTCTCAACGGCCAGCACGTATGGCATTTCGTTAACGCAGCCGCCCAGATACTCAATACGGTCGGTATACGGAATATAGCTGTGCCAGGACTGACGCTCGCCCATCTTCTCAGCACCACGGTGGTGGTAACCGATGTCAGGAACACAGTCGACAATCTCTTCGCCATCAAGCTGAAGAATAATACGGAAGGCACCGTGCGCAGACGGGTGGTTTGGACCGAGGTTGAGGAACATGAAGTCCTCGTTATCGGTACCGCGCTTCATGCCCCAGTCTTCCGGCTTGAAGGTCAGCGCTTCCATCTCCAGATCCTGCTTGGCTTTGGTCAGCTCAAACGGGTCGAATTCGGTCGCACGTGCCGGATAGTCTTTACGCAGCGGGTGGCCGGTCCAGGTCTGCGGCATCATGATGCGCGTCAGATTCGGGTGGCCATCGAAAGTCATACCAAACATTTCCCAGGTTTCACGCTCATACCAGTTCGCGTTCGGGAAAATTTTGGTGATCGTCGGCAGATGCATGTCGTTTTCAGACAAGGCCACCTTGAGCATGATATCCGTGTTGCGGTCTATTGAGATCAGGTGGTAGAAAACGGAAAAATCCGCCGCGGGTAACCCGTGGCGGTGCGTACGCAAACGTTCATCCATGCCGTGTAAGTCAAACAGCATGACGTAAGGTTTTGGCAATTTCTTAAGGAAATCGACAACTTCCAGTAATTGCTCACGCTTCACCCAAACAACGGGTACCCCGGTGCGGGTGGCCTGAACAGTAAAGGCATCCGGCCCAAAACGGTTGCGCAGTTCGCCAATGACCGGGTCATCCAGGTGATCCCGTGTTTGCCATGCGGCGTCTTGCGCGGTTAAGTCGGTCATATTGTTCACCATTGCAAATGGTCCGTGGTGACTGCCAGGCGGGGCTTCGCGCTATTTGAATAGTGATGTACGAAGCTTTTCTCCACCGCCCGCAGGCGCAAATTAAATTTCGTCAGGCGTACGCAGGTTGGTCACTGCAATACGTTCGCCGCGTTTACGCTCGCGCTCAGACTGCATGTTCGCGCGATAGACACCCTGGTCGCCTACCACCCAGGAGAGCGGACGGCGTTCTTTGCCAATCGACTCCTGCAGCAGCATCAGCGCCTGCATGTAAGCTTCCGGGCGCGGCGGGCAACCTGGGATGTACACATCAACCGGGATGAACTTATCTACGCCCTGGACAACGGAGTAAATGTCGTACATTCCGCCTGAGTTTGCACAAGCGCCCATGGAAATAACCCATTTTGGCTCGAGCATCTGGTCGTACAGACGCTGAATGACCGGCGCCATTTTGGTAAAGCAGGTACCGGCCACCACCATCAGGTCAGCCTGACGCGGAGAGGCACGCAGTACTTCTGCACCAAAACGCGCAACGTCATGCACCGCAGTGAATGACGTCACCATTTCAACGTAGCAGCAAGAAAGACCAAAGTTATACGGCCAGATGGAGTTCTTACGACCCCAGTTGACCATATCGTGCATGGCATTTTCGAGTTTGCCCATGTACACGCTTTTATTGACTTCTTGCTCCAGGGGGTCGGTTACGATCTCCTGTTTTTGCAGGGGGTAACGGTCATTCTCACCGTTAGGATCTATGCGGGTGAGCGTATAATCCATCTTATTGCCTCGCTGTTACTGCTGACGATTAGAGATACTGTTTTCCGGGTTGATACGTTCACGACGTGAACGTGCAGGTGTCCAGTCCAGCGCGCCAATACGCACCAGATAAACCAGACCGGCCAGTAACACTAAAATGAAAATTGCGGCCTCGACAAAGCCCACCCAACCACTTTCACGAATGGAGGTAGACCATGCGAAAAGATAGAGCGCTTCAACGTCGAAGATGACGAAGAACATGGCTACCAGATAGAACTTGGCAGACAGGCGTAAGCGAGCAGTACCTACAGAATCAATACCTGATTCAAAAGGTGTGTTTTTGTGCCTTGCGCGGGCGCGACCGCCCAGGAACCAGCCGCCGACTAACATCAGGCAGCACAGGCCAATGGCTACAATAAGAAAGATTGCGAATGCCCAGTGATGAGCGATGACTTCTGTGGATGTTGACATACTCATTGCTTACTCATCAAAAGTGATACCGACGACACTGCTCTTGCTGGCAGATGGGCATCACATCGATTCATGGGGAGGAACAAATAACCTTACACCAACTGTCAGAAATGAGACATAGACAGCAAAATGATGTGGTTTTTTACTCCTTGCTATAACCTTTTGTCAACTTTAACAAAGGTTTCTTCACATTAAATTACATCGAACGATTCTCGTTAACATTTAATGCCCTTTAACCCTGGCGGGAACATGACATTTGGTCAACTGCATACTGTTGAATCGTGTCCGTTTTGATGTAAAAAAAAGATTACCCTCCTATTTTGACAGGATTTGTCGCTGATTCCTCCCCCCAAAGAGGAGTATTTTCTTGATCTGAGACACGCTTTTGTTAATTCAATCAAAAAAACGGCAACATCTTCGCTGTTTTTTTAACATGCAAATTGACAACCATAAGCTGTAAGAATGGGAGTAACGAATACAGCGCGTAATCCATATAATGTTGATAAGCAATAAAATTAACTTTACTTAACAAAAACTTTTCAAATCGAATTACAAAAAAAGAACCAATGCGCGCGAAAGTGGCGTCAGTGGCTCTTTTTTAACACTTACATTTTGTTACGAGGAAATTGCCGAACTTTTATTCAAAATCTCCTTCGATGACGAGAGAGTCATCCCCTCCTTCCGGGGTAACATTATTGTACTGCCATGGATTCTGATAATTTTCCATTGCCGAGAAGATGGTTTGCGCTAACTCGTTCTGACGAGTCGCGTTATGACACAGCAAATATTCCGTATCGGGCAGCATCGGCAGCCCGTCTGATTTGCCTAATACTCGTAAATCCGGGCTCATCATCTCAACCGGGCGCGCGGTGACGCCCAGTCCGGCTTTCACCGCCGCACGGACGGCTGGCAGGGTTGTCGCTACGTAGGCGAGACGCCAGGGAATATTGGCGGCATTTAATGTGGCCAGAACCATGTCGCGGAACGGGCTGGGGTCATCCATCAGTACCAGCGGGATGGGCTCGCCGCGCTGCAGTTGATACTCGGCTGCACAATACCAGTGAGTAGGTGACGTACGGAGCGTCAGGCAACTGAAATGCTCCATTCGTTGGGTTGTGACAACCAGGTCTACTTCCTGCTCCTTCAGCATCTCCATCATAAACGCATTGCGTTTAACCCTGACGTCCAACGCAATCTTCGGATAAACCGAGCTAATACGATTAAGCAGGAAAGGCAAAATAGTATCAGCCGACTCATCAGACGCCCCTACGGTTAAGACACCCTGTAGGTTACTAAACATTAGCGACGTGCAGGCTTCATCGTTGAAGCGAAGTATTTTTCTGGCATAGCCCAGCAGCTGAATACCATGTTCAGTCAGGAGTTTATTGCGGCCTTGGCGGGCAAAAAGCTCTTTTCCGACCAGTTGTTCCAGTCGTTGCATTTGTTGGCTAACAGCCGATTGGGTACGGCAGACTGCCGCAGCCGCAGCTGCAAATGTATTCAGATCGGCGACTGCAACAAAAGTTCTCAGCAGATCGAGATCGAGGTTCAGTATCGGACGATTTGCATTCATCATATCTTTTCACTTACAGGTGGCTCATGCGGAGCTGCCTCGGGTAGAAGCTGTGTGCGTAAAAGTAAAACAGGTCCTTCTGAACAAGAATCCTTGTAATCCCGACCGGCAGACTGCCAGACAGAAAGTTGAAGTCCAGGTATATCCGTCGTCAAACACAACGTATCTGACGATATTTTTATTGGCTTTACGTTCAGTAAATATAAATTTTTACCGGATTAGGTAATGCACGAAAGGCAGTGGCGCTTCAGGCTCAACTTTATCGTAGTCAAGCTAAAGCAGCAATGGGCGTCGCGTCGCTTCGCTTCTCCGGGTAAAGATAAATCTATTAATAACAATATGCTATTAATGGAGGCATAACTAAGATTTACAACAAGCCGCAATCGCGTACTGCAGGCCTGTTGCATCATCTTAACCTAAATCCATTTTATTTATAAGTCTTATTGCATCCCGGATGATTTAACCCTGTTGATAAGAGTCTAAATTATTTTTATTAATATTAACGAAAGTTACGATTTCACCCTTATTTTGAAATACACAATAATTTAAAAAAAGATTGTTCATTAATTATACTTAACATTATATTCACATGATCAACGTTTATATAAAGCGGGATTTGAATCGTGATAATCGCAATTAATTCAGCATTTACGAAAAATTGCCAGGGGAAACCTCTGTATATCGGTCTGCGAAGCCAATGCCGATTGATCCGTTAGCGTAAAATCCAGTAAAAGATGTCACTTGCAAAACTTTACACCAGATTATAACAAACCCGTGGCAGGTCTTATTCGTCGTAACGCAAATAGTAGATTAAAATTTTAATGATAGTTTTTCTTAATTAGCAAAATCTTCTTCTGCTCATGCTTTAAAAAAGGCCTTTCAAGGAGTACATTGTTTCGTGCTGACTTCCACGGCAGGGAGTGGCAATAACAGTTAAAAGGTCAAAGGTTCATGTCCCCTATCGAAAAATCCAGTAAATTAGACAACGTCTGTTATGACATCCGCGGGCCCGTTCTTAAAGAGGCCAAACGCCTCGAAGAAGAAGGCAATAAAGTTCTCAAACTCAATATCGGTAACCCGGCGCCATTTGGTTTCGATGCCCCGGATGAAATACTGGTTGATGTGATCCGAAACCTGCCTACCGCACAGGGCTACTGTGATTCGAAAGGGCTTTACTCCGCCCGTAAAGCCATTATGCAGCACTACCAGGCTCGCGGGATGCGCGATGTTACGGTAGAAGATATCTATATTGGCAACGGCGTATCAGAGCTGATCGTGCAGGCCATGCAGGCGCTGCTCAACAGCGGTGACGAAATGCTGGTGCCCGCTCCGGATTACCCACTCTGGACCGCCGCTGTCTCGCTTTCCAGTGGTAAAGCGGTGCATTACCTCTGTGATGAGTCATCCGACTGGTTCCCTGATCTGGACGATATCCGCGCTAAAATTACCCCTCGCACCCGCGGTATTGTGATCATCAACCCGAACAACCCAACGGGTGCGGTCTATTCAAAAGAGCTGTTGATGGAGATCGTTGAGATCGCCCGTCAGCATAACCTGATCATCTTCGCCGACGAAATTTACGACAAGATCCTTTACGACGAAGCGCAACACCACTCTATCGCCGCGATGGCTCCGGATCTGCTGACCGTCACGTTCAACGGCCTGTCTAAGACCTACCGCGTCGCCGGTTTCCGTCAGGGCTGGATGGTTCTGAACGGCCCGAAAAAGCACGCCAAAGGCTATATCGAAGGGCTGGAAATGTTGGCCTCTATGCGCCTGTGCGCCAACGTACCAGCCCAGCACGCTATTCAGACGGCGCTGGGTGGTTATCAGAGCATTAGCGAATTTATCGTGCCAGGCGGTCGCCTGTATGAGCAACGTAATCGCGCATGGGAGCTGATTAATGACATTCCGGGCGTCTCCTGCGTGAAGCCAAAAGGCGCGCTCTATATGTTCCCGAAAATCGACATCAAACGCTTTAACATCTTTGACGATCAAAAAATGGTGCTCGACTTCCTGCTGCAAGAAAAAGTGCTGCTGGTCCAGGGAACGGCGTTCAACTGGCCATGGCCGGATCATGTGCGCATTGTTACCCTGCCGCGTGAGGATGAACTTGAGATGGCGGTCAGTCGTTTTGGTCGATTCCTCTCTGGGTATCATCAGTAAACCTTCCGGGCTGCCAATGGCAGCCCGATTTGCATCTGCCCGCCCCTCCCCTCACAATGAAGTCTGTCGCCGTGTTAGACAAAAGGTACCCTATGAGTGAGAGTCATTTCTTTGCCCACCTTTCCCGCCTGAAACTGATTAACCGCTGGCCGCTGATGCGCAACGTGCGGACCGAGAACGTCTCAGAGCATAGTCTGCAGGTCGCCATGGTTGCCCATGCGCTGGCCGCCATTAAAAACCGCAAATTCAACGGACAGGTGAACGCAGAGCGAATCGCGCTGCTGGCGATGTATCATGATGCTTCTGAAGTGCTGACAGGGGATCTGCCCACGCCGGTGAAGTATTTCAATTCGCAGATTGCTCAGGAGTACAAAGCGATTGAAAAAATAGCTCAGCAGAAACTGGTCGACATGGTGCCTGAAGAGCTGCGCGATATTTTTGCCCCCCTGATCGACGAACACCAATACAGCGAGGAAGAGAAGTCTCTGGTTAAGCAGGCAGATGCGCTCTGTGCTTATCTGAAATGCCTTGAGGAGCTCTCGGCCGGCAATCATGAATTCTTGCTGGCGAAAACGCGCCTGGAAAAGACGCTGGAAGCCCGTCGCAGTGACGAAATGGATTACTTTATGCAGGTATTTGTCCCGAGCTTCCATCTGTCGCTGGATGAGATTAGCCAGGATTCCCCACTGTAATATCCGGGCCGGGTGGCGCTACCGCCACCCGAATTTCGCGCGGTATTAAAATGGAAACAGCACCGGGATCAAAATGACGCACACCACCATAACCAGCACGGTAAAAGGCACGCCCAATTTTACGAAATCGCTAAACCGGTAGTTCCCGGGCCCCAGTACCAGCGTGTTAACCGGAGAAGAGACCGGGGTCATAAAGGCGGCTGAAGCGGCCATCGCCACCATCATTGCAAACGGGTAAGGCGAGACCCCCATCGATTTCGCCATCGCCAGCACAATGGGCGCCATCAGCACAGCCGTGGCGGTATTGGAGATAAACAGACCAATGGTGGCGCACATTACAAACAGGCAGATTAGCATCATGTAAGGCCCATATCCGCCGCCGAGTTCCATCAATCCTTTAACCACCAAATCTACCCCGCCCGTTTTTTGCAGCGCCAGCGCAAACGGCATCATCCCGACGATGAGTATTATGCTCGGCCAGTGGATTGCCTTATAGGCGCTTTGTGCATCAATACAGCGGAATTTCCCCATCAGCAGGCAGGCGATAATCGCCGCAATCGGGTTAGGGATCTCATCCGTTAACATCAGCGCGACCATCAGCACCAGACAGAAAATAGCATGTGGCGCCTGGCTGTGAGCCGGTGAGGCATCACTCACCTCAACGGGCAGGTTCATGACCACAAAGTCGCGTCCGCGCTGGCCGAGTTGAGTGATGAGTTTCCAGTTCCCCACCACCAGAAAAATGTCCCCCAGCTGTAAGGGTTCATCCACCACGGCGCCATCCATTGCCACGCCGTCACGCTTCAATCCCACTACATTGAGCCCATAGCGCGTACGAAAACCGATCTCGCGCGTGGTCTTGCCCAGCAGCTCCGATTCGGGAATCAGCGAAAATTCGGCCATCCCCACGTCCAGCGCCTGATCGGAGAAATACTCTCCCCGCAGCACCATCGGCTCCAGCAGCTGCTCGCTGCAAAATTCACGCAGATCGACATCGGCAGAGGACATGTCGATAAGTAATACGTCACGGGCGCGGAATTCAGATACACCGTAAACATTCACGATCACCCGCCGAAAACGGCGCCAGCGCTCTACCCCAATCACGTTCGCGCCGTAGCGTTCACGCAGTTTAAGATCGTCCAGACGTTGACCAATCAGGGGGGAACCGGGGCGGATAGCCAGACGACGGGCCCGCCCGGTCAGGCGATACTCTTTGATCAAATCGCGAAATGTGCGGCGCTTCCAGCCGTCCCGGGATTTATCCTGCGTTTCGCTCTTCAGGACAAAGCGCGTCAGCAGCATGTAGACAATACCCAGCACCAGAATCACCAACCCCAGCGGCGTGACGCTAAAAAAGCTAAATCCCTGCAGCCCTTCGCGCAAAAGTTCGCTGTTAACCACCAGGTTGGGTGGCGTTGCTACCAGCGTCATCATGCCGCTGATAAGCCCGGCGAAGCTGAGCGGCATCATCAGGCGTGATGGCGGGATCTGCATCCTCATGCTGACGCTTAACACCACCGGGATAAAGATGGCCACTACGCCGGTGGAGCTCATAAAGGCTCCCAGTCCGGCCACGGTCAGCATCAGCAGGATAAGCATTTTGGTTTCGCTGCTGCCTGCGGCGTTCACCAGCCAGGAGCCCATACTGGTGGCGACGCCGGTGCGAACCAGCCCATCACCAATAATAAAGAGTGCGGCAATCAAAATAACGTTCGGATCGCTAAAGCCCGATAACGCTTCGGGGAGCGTGAGGGTGCCGCTTAGCACGAACGCCACTATCACCAGTAATGCCACGGCATCCATGCGCACTTTACCGGTAGCAAAGAGAATGATGGCGAAGACCAGCAGGCTCAATACCCAGATTAATTCACCGTTCACAACAGGTCCTTGTCAGAAAAGAGTGACAGCATACTGCCATAAAAAAGCCCCACAGTTGTGGGGCTAAATCATGGGATTACATTTTCTGCGTCACGGTTACCGTTCCGTCGGCCGTTTTGCTGACCTCAATGGCTGCCAGTGAAGTCAGCACAAAACCGGCTTCATTCAGGCGCGGCGCCGTGGCAGGTACATTCACGGCGATGACATGACACCCCGCCGCCAGCCCGGCAAGGACGCCGGCAGCGGCATCTTCCACCACCACGCACTGTTCTGGTGCCAGCCCTAGCAGCTCGGCGCCCAGCAAAAAGGCGTCGGGCTCCGGCTTGCCCCGAGCGACACGCTCGGCGGTGACAAAGACTTCAGGCGTTGGCAAACCCGCCGCTTTATGGCGGGCGTGCGCCACCGGAACCGAGCCGGAGGTGACGATAGCCCACGGGATTTGTGATTCATTCAGATGACGAAGCAGCGCATGCGCGCCTGGTAGCGCGACGATGCCGTCGGTATCCTTCGCCTCTAGCTGCTCCAGCCAGCGAAACTCGACCTGAATTTCTTCTTCAGTGCTGCCCGCCATAAAGTGACGTAAAGAGGTAATGGCCTGTTTGCCATGGATGAAATGGAGGACTTCATCATGGCTAATACCGTGCCTGTCGGCCCAGCGGCACCATGAGCGCTCAACCACCGGTAAGGAATCTACCAGCGTACCGTCCAGATCAAACAGAAAACCTTTACACTGCACATCGACCTCCGTCAGGCATTAATGATTTGTTGAATTTCGTTGCTGCTCAGATGGTACTGGCGCGGGCAGGCGTGCCAGACGCTCAGCATACGTTGATATTTGTCCCACATCGGGGTCTGGGCATTAAAGCCATGCGTACCGGCATCGAAGTGGGTGTAACGCCCTTCGGTGTTAACCATAAAGCGGACGTAGCTCAGGTAACGCGCTTCGGTGGCAGCATCAAAACCGAGGAAGGTCACACGACGCTCATCAATTATCTGCGCGTCTTTCAGGTTAGCCCATGAGACGTGCAATGCGTGACACATCTCCATGATGTCAATGACAATACGGCAGGTCTCTTCCTTTAATTCGCCAAACTCGCGATCCAGTTCGCGCATCTGCAGGCCAAAGCCACGTTCGACGATAGTCTGCAGGCGGCGATAGCGCTCTGCGTTGTCGGGATCAAGCATGGTCATCATTTTGTACTGATTAGACAAAATCAGACGTTGAGCATTGGTCATTTCCATCATTCGACTCCTGTTGCGCGAAGCAACCTAAAAAAAAGACACGGTAACTAAGGGTTACTGTGCCTTCTTTTAATGATCGTTTCGATGATCAATCACAAATCATCCAGGAATGTTTTATCAAGTTGTTTAAATGCTTTCTTTAGCGTGTCGGCCAGCGCCTGATAATCGGGCTTGCCCTCGACCGGGGCCAGGGCCTGTCCCGCCTCCTGCAACTTGCCGCGTACTTCATAGAACCACTGCAGCACGGACGGGGGGAGCGGCGTGACGGAGCGTTTACCTAACCACCAGAGCCCCTGCATCGGCAGGCTAAGCGCAAACAGCGCGGTAGCGACGGCCGGTCCAAGCTGGCCGCCAAGCGCTATCTGCCAGCAGAGGGTGAAAATGGCAATCGGGGGCATCAGACGAATGGCGTGACGGGTGGCGCGAATCACACGGTTCTCGATAAAGACAGGCGCAAGGCGTTTTTCCAGCGGCCACGTCTTCGAATAGTGCTGTCCCCGGCGAAACAGACTAAAAAAGTTCACTGAGGGGGTTTCGGGTGTCGACATGGCTTTACCTCAACTTCACATATAAAAATTAAAAAATTCGTGCAAATTCCCAACTGGTCATGACATCGTTCAAAAACTTTTGTCTTAACTACCCAGTATCAGGTATCCTGTGCCGGCCTGAAAAGGCCCTGGACGATAATCGTAAATTCGTCAAGTTTAAGCACATTATGCCATTGCCGGAAAAATGCGCAAAATGGCATAAAATCTTATGTATTCCTTTCGTCATGCCAAAAAGTACTTTCGGCATGATGTTAATCATAAATGTCAGCGGATTCTTGCGCTACGCTACGATTCTCACTGACGTTTTTTTAGCCACGTATCAATAATAGGTACTTCCATGTCGAGTAAGTTAGTACTGGTTCTGAACTGCGGTAGCTCCTCACTGAAATTCGCCATCATCGATGCGCTCAACGGTGACGAGTACCTCTCTGGTTTGGCCGAATGTTTCCATCTGCCTGAAGCGCGTATCAAGTGGAAGATGGACGGCAGCAAACAAGAAGCGGCTTTAGGTGCAGGCGCCGCTCACAGTGAAGCGCTGAACTTTATCGTTAACACTATTCTGGCACAAAAACCAGAACTGTCTGCTCAGCTGACCGCAATCGGTCACCGTATCGTCCACGGCGGCGAAAAATATACCAGCTCTGTTGTGATCGACGACTCTGTCATCCAGGGCATCAAAGACTCCGCCTCTTTCGCGCCGCTGCATAACCCGGCTCACCTGATCGGTATCGCTGAAGCACTGAAATCCTTCCCGCAGCTGAAAGACAAAAACGTGGCTGTATTTGACACGGCGTTCCATCAGACCATGCCGGAAGAGTCTTACCTGTATGCCCTGCCGTACAAACTGTACAAAGAGCATGGCGTACGTCGTTACGGCGCACACGGCACCAGCCACTTCTATGTTACCCAGGAAGCGGCAAAAGTCCTGAACAAGCCGGTAGAAGAAGTGAACATCATCACTTGCCACCTGGGTAACGGCGGTTCTGTTTCTGCTATCCGTAACGGTAAATGTGTTGATACCTCCATGGGTCTGACCCCGCTGGAAGGTCTGGTGATGGGTACCCGTTCTGGTGACATCGACCCGGCGATTATCTTCCACCTGCACGACACCCTGGGCATGAGCGTTGATGACATCAACAAAATGCTGACCAAAGAGTCTGGCCTGCTGGGTCTGACCGAAGTCACCAGCGACTGCCGTTATGTTGAAGATAACTACGAAGCCAAAGAAGATGCTAAACGTGCCATGGACGTTTACTGCCACCGTCTGGCGAAATACATCGGTTCTTACACTGCACTGATGGACGGTCGTCTGGACGCGGTTATCTTCACCGGTGGTATCGGTGAAAACGCAGCAATGGTTCGTGAACTGTCCCTGGGTAAACTGGGCGTTCTGGGATTCGAAGTTGATCACGAGCGTAACCTGGCTGCCCGCTTCGGCAAGTCTGGCTTCATCAACAAAGAAGGCACCCGCCCTGCTATCGTTATCCCAACTAACGAAGAGCTGGTCATCGCGCAAGACGCGAACCGTCTGACTGCCTGATTCCACACCGCCAGCCTAGCTGGCGGTGCTGTTTTGAAACCCGCCTGACTTCGGCGGTAGCCAAAAGAGGATAAACCGTGTCCCGTACAATTATGCTGATCCCTACCGGAACCAGCGTCGGCCTGACCAGCGTCAGCCTCGGCGTCATCCGTGCTATGGAACGCAAAGGCGTTCGTCTGAGCGTCTTTAAACCTATCGCCCAGCCACGTGCCGGTGGCGATGCGCCAGACCAGACCACCAGCATTGTTCGTAAGAACTCTAATCTGCCCGCCGCAGAGCCGCTGAAAATGTCCCACGTTGAGTCTCTGCTCTCCAGCAATCAGAAAGACGTGCTGATGGAAGAGATCATCGCTAACTATCATGCGAACGCGCAGGATGCGGAAGTGGTACTGGTTGAAGGTCTGGTCCCGACCCGCAAACACCAGTTTGCCCAGTCGCTGAACTTTGAAATCGCCAAAACGCTGAACGCCGAGATCGTCTTCGTGATGTCTCAGGGTACCGATACCCAGGAGCAGCTGAAAGAGCGTATCGAACTGACCCGCAGCAGCTTCGGCGGCGCGAAAAACACCAGCATCACCGGCGTTATCATCAACAAGCTGAACGCACCGGTTGATGAACAAGGTCGCACCCGTCCTGACCTGTCCGAAATTTTCGATGACTCTTCCAAAGCGAAAGTCGTGAAAATCGACCCGGCAAAACTGCAGGAAACCAGCCCGCTTCCAGTGCTGGGCGCGGTGCCATGGAGCTTTGATCTGATCGCGACCCGTGCCATCGACATGGCGCGTCACCTGAACGCCACCGTGATCAACGAAGGCGATATCAATACCCGTCGCGTGAAGTCTGTCACCTTCTGTGCGCGTAGCATTCCGCACATGCTGGAACACTTCCGTGCAGGTTCCCTGCTGGTCACCTCCGCTGACCGTCCTGACGTGCTGGTTGCTGCCTGCCTGGCCGCAATGAACGGCGTTGAAATCGGCGCTATCCTGCTGACCGGTGCTTACGAGATGGACCCACGCGTGAGCAAACTGTGCGAGCGTGCCTTTGCGACTGGCCTGCCGGTATTCATGGTGAACACCAATACCTGGCAGACCTCTCTGAGCCTGCAGAGCTTCAACCTCGAAGTGCCGGTTGATGACCACGAGCGTATCGAGAAAGTTCAGGAATACGTGGCAGGTTACGTGAACGCAGACTGGATCGAATCCCTGACTGCGACCTCCGAGCGCAGCCGCCGTCTGTCTCCTCCAGCCTTCCGCTATCAGCTCACCGAGCTGGCGCGTAAAGCGGGTAAACGCGTTGTTCTGCCAGAAGGCGACGAACCACGTACCGTTAAAGCAGCCGCCATCTGTGCAGAGCGCGGTATCGCGACCTGTGTGCTGCTGGGTAACCCGGACGAGATCACCCGCGTAGCGGCATCTCAGGGCGTTGAACTGGGCGCGGGCATCGAAATCGTTGACCCGGAAGTGGTACGTGAAAGCTACGTTGCACGTCTGGTTGAGCTGCGTAAGAGCAAAGGCATGACCGAAGCCGTTGCGCGCGAACAGCTGGAAGACAACGTGGTTCTCGGTACCCTGATGCTGGAACAGGACGAAGTTGACGGTCTGGTTTCTGGTGCTGTTCACACCACCGCGAACACCATCCGTCCACCGCTGCAGCTGATCAAAACCGCCCCAGGTAGCTCTCTGGTCTCTTCCGTGTTCTTCATGCTGCTGCCTGAACAGGTTTACGTTTACGGCGACTGTGCGATCAACCCGGATCCAACCGCAGAGCAGCTGGCTGAAATCGCTATCCAGTCCGCAGACTCCGCTATTGCCTTCGGTATCGAACCGCGCGTAGCCATGCTCTCCTACTCCACCGGCACCTCTGGTGCAGGTAGCGACGTAGAGAAAGTACGTGAAGCGACCCGTATTGCGCAGGAAAAACGTCCAGATCTGATGATCGACGGCCCGCTGCAGTACGATGCCGCCGTGATGGCAGACGTGGCGAAATCCAAAGCACCGAACTCGCCGGTTGCAGGTCGCGCTACCGTGTTCATCTTCCCGGATCTGAACACCGGTAACACCACCTACAAAGCGGTACAGCGTTCTGCAGACCTGATCTCTATCGGGCCAATGCTGCAGGGTATGCGCAAGCCGGTGAATGACCTGTCTCGTGGCGCGCTGGTAGACGACATCGTCTACACCATCGCCCTGACCGCGATCCAGTCTTCACAGCAGCAGTAACTTTTAGCTGCATTAAAAAGGCGACCCGATGGTCGCCTTTTTTATTTACAGCAGTTCTCTTGCCGCCGACACAATGTCGTGCGCCGTCAGGCCGTACTCGCGTTGCAGGAAGTCCTGCGTGCCCACCTGGCCGTAGCGTTCTTTTACCCCCACCCGCCGCATCGGCACCGGGCACGTTTCGACTAACACTTCAGCCACCGCCGACCCCAGGCCATTGTGAATACTGTGATTTTCACAGGTAACGATACGTCCGGTTTTCTCGGCATAATTTTTCACCAGCATCCGGTCGATAGGCTTCAGGGTGAACATATCGATCACCGCCGCGCTGACGCCCTCCTGTTCAAGCTGCCGCGCCGCCTCCAGCGCCTCTGCGACCATGATGCCGTTAGCTATCAGGGTAATATCGTCTCCTTCGCGTAGCACGTTGCCCTTGCCGAGGGTAAAGGTCGAGCCCGGGGCGTAGATGCTCGGGGCTTGCTTACGGATAGTTCGCACCCAGTAAAAGCCCTCAAGGTCAATCAACTGGCGCAGGACATCCTCAAACATGACCGCGTCGGTCACTTCCAGTACCACCGAATGAGCCAGCCCGCGCACAATGCCCATATCTTCAAACGACATATGCGTACCGCCGTTGTGACAAGCGGTAACGCCCGCATCCGAGGCGATGACCTTCACGTTGTTACGCTGATAATCCAGCGACATAAACAGCTGGTCGAAGCAGCGGCGGCTGGCGAAGGCGGTAAAGGTGTGCACAAACGGCTTACGCCCGGTCAGCGACAGCCCCGCTGCGGTACCGATAACGTTGGCCTCCATGATCCCGCAGTTGATGACGTGCTGGGGATAATCGCGCGCCACGCCGTCCATCGCCATGGAGCTCATCAGATCCGCTTCAAGGGCGATAATTTCACTCCCCGCTTCAATCTGGCTTGCGACGAATCCGGCATAGACTTTGCGCATCTCGACGGCATCTTTTTGTCCTGTGGGTGCAAGCTTAATCATGGTTGGCCTCCAGCTGGCGAATCGTCTCGGTAAGGGCGGCTTTAACGTCATCAGTCAGTCGCAAATGGTGGGAGTTACTGAGCTGCTCCAGATACGGCACCCCCTGCCCTTTTATGCTGTCCAGGATCACGACCAGCGGTCGCGCATCCGCTTCAGGGATGAGCGATGTCACCTCAAGCAGCCCCGGAATGTCGTCCCCTTTGACCTTAACCACGTCATAGCCAAAGGCGCGGAATTTTCCTTCCAGGTCGAAGGCGCAGATGATCTCATCCAGCTCACCGTCCAGCTGTTGTTTATTCCAGTCCACGAAGACCGTCAGGTTATTCAGGCGATGGTGAGCGATAAACTGAAACGCCTCCCAGCACTGCCCTTCGTTCAACTCTCCGTCGCCCACGATGCAGAAGACGCGATTCGCGCGCCCCGCCAGTTTGTGCGACAGCGCCATACCGCCAGCAATGGAGATCCCCTGCCCCAGCGAGCCCGTGGTGGCATCCACGCCACGCGTTTTTAGCCTGTCCGGATGGCTTGGCAGCCGCGTTCCGTTCTGGTTCAGGGTGCTGAGTTCTTCAATCGGGAAGTAGCCTTTGATTGCAAGGGTGCTGTAGAGCGCCGGGCCCGCATGGCCTTTGGATAACACAAAATAGTCACGCTCAGGCCAGTCGGGATCGGCAGGATCAATCTTCATTACCGCGCCGTACAGCACCGCCAGCGTCTCTACCACCGACATACTGCCACCATAGTGCCCGAACCCCAGTTGGGTGAGCGATTTCAGGGTGGCAATACGGATTTCGCGTGCCAGTTGGGTCACTTCATTAACATTCATGATTTGGCTCCGGTATTTTCTTGCGCGCTATTACCCGCACTTTTGTTTTTAGCGAAGAGGTTCCAGGCCACCAGCAGCGCGAACACCGCCACAACCAGACCCGTAATAGCCATTGGCGACAGGTAGCGTGCCAGGTTACCCAGCACAATGCCGATGGCGCCAAAGTCCGCATCAGAGAAGGTGGTGTTGGCGAATCCAATCGCACCCAGCACAGGCAGCAGCAACACTGGCAGGAAGGTAATCAGTAAACCATTGGCAAAGGCGCCTATCATTGCCCCGCGACGTCCGCCCGTGGCGTTGCCAAACACGCCTGCGGTCGCACCGGTGAAGAAGTGCGGCACGACGCCCGGCAGGATCAGCACCCAGCTAAACTGCCCGCAGATAAAGAGTCCAACCAGACCGCCGAGGAAGCTAAACAGGAAGCCAATCAGAACGGCATTAGGGGCATACGGGTAGACCACCGGGCAGTCCAGCGCAGGACGCGCGTTGGGCACCAGTTTTTCGGAGAAGCCGGTAAAAGCCGGAACGATTTCCGCCAGAATCAGGCGCACCCCCTGCAGGATGATAAATACCCCCGCCGCGAAGGTAATGGCCATGATGATGGCGTAGACCAGATAGTTCTGTCCGCCGCTGAAGGTGGCCTCCACGTACTCACGTCCGGCACTCACCGCCATGATCAGATAGATAATCATCATGGTCAGGGAGATGGAGATAGAGCTGTCGCGCAGGAAGCTTAAATTCTTCGGCAGGTTCATCTCTTCGGTGGAGCGAGAGCCTTTGCCCACCTTGCTGCCAATCCAGCCTGAGAGCACATAGCCGAGGGTACCGAAGTGGCCAAAGGCGATGTCATCATTACCGGTGATGCGCTTCATATAGCGCTGCGCAATGGCCGGGAAGAAGGCCATCACCAGCCCAAGGATCAACGAGCCGGTGAAGACCAGCCCCACCCCTTCAAAGCCTGCCACCGTCAGGATCACGCCAATCATGCACGCCATATAAAACGTATGGTGCCCGGTCAGGAAGATGTATTTCAGGCGGGTAAAGCGGGCGACAATAATATTCGCCACCATACCGAAGGCCATGATCAGAGCCGTAGAGGCGCCATATTTTTCCAGCGCAATAGAGACGATTGCTTCGTTATTCGGAATGATGCCCTGAATATTAAAGGCATGTTCAAACATACCGCCTAACGGATTAAGCGATCCCACCAGCACGGTGGCTCCGCCACCCAGCACAATAAAACCCAGAATGGTTTTAATCGTGCCTTTCACCACATCCGAAAACCCTTTTTTCTGCGCCACCAGGCCGATTAATGCAATTAAGCCCACCAGCACCGAGGGTACTTTTAAAATATCAACAACGAAGTTCAGCGATTCAAGGATAAACATATCCACCTCGTCACAGTCAGGGTTAGTGTTTCGCGAACCAGGCGCTAAGCTGCGCTTCAAGTTCGTTGATATCAATGATGTTCTGGATCACCACTAGCTGGCTCTCCGGCACGCTGGCGCTGGCCGCGATATCTTTGGCCATCACGAACAGGTCGGCGGCGCCTGGGGTGGCTGAAGAGAGATCAGAATGCTCCACCTCGGCATCGATATTGAGTTTTTTGAGGACTTTTTTAATGTTCATTTCGACCATAAAACTACTGCCCAGCCCGGAGCCGCAAATCGCCATAATTTTCATTGTTATGCCCTTTTTTGAGTAGAGTACGTCCCCATCACGCTCGAGCGTAATGTGGTTAAAAACGATGTCGGAATTAAAACTAGAAGCGTTCGATAATGGCTTTTATTTCCTCCCGGGTCGTTGCGACATGTAATTGCGCCATATCCTCATCGCTCGAAAATAATTCTGCCAGCGCGGAGATCATTTCGATGTGGCTATGTTTGTCTGGTGCCGCGAGCATGACGATCACATCGACCGGATCAAACTCACCTGCACCAAACGAAATCCCCTCTTTCAACTTCAGCAGCGAAAGACCTAACCCTTTTGCCCCCTCTTCCGGGCGTGCATGCGGCATTGCCAGCCCAGGCGCAAGCACATAGTAAGGGCCAAGCTTCTGGTGTTGCTCGACAATCGCCGTAATGTATTCCGGCGCAATAACGTTCATCTCCAGCAGCGGACGCGCGCAAATTTCAAGCGCCTGCGGCCAGTTTTCCACGCTGTCCTGAAGCTGGATCGTCTGTTCAAAAATCCACTTATTGAGCACGCTTGTTCCTCGTATCAGGGGCTAAGATGGGCAAACTTTATGCAAGCCTACCCAAATTAGCTGCGATCAGGATCACAAAGATAGCGCTACCAATCGTTAACATTCATAAATGTGATAGCGCTATCAAAATGCAATCAGCGCAGCAAATCACAACCAGAAAACGGGATTTAAGGCGTATACTTCGAGCACAGCACGTGACGAACGATAAGAAAAACGTGTGCCAACATGTTGTAAAACAGCAGGAATCTGTATGTCTCTGACCAGAAAAAGGCGAAGTACCGGCAAAGTCACTATTGCAGACGTGGCGCAGCTGGCGGGGGTCGGTACCATGACGGTATCGCGGGCGCTGCGTACCCCTGAACAAGTGTCTGATAAATTGCGTGAAAAGATCGACGCTGCGGTTCATGAGCTGGGCTATATGCCCAACCTGGCAGCCAGCGCGCTGGCATCGGCCTCTTCGTGGACGATCGCTATGGTGGTGCCAAACCTTGCCGAGGCGGGGTGTTCCGAAATGTTTGCCGGCCTACAGCAAGTGCTCCAGCCTGCCGGATATCAGATCATGCTGGCGGAATCACAGCACCGACTTGAGCAGGAAGAAAAATTGCTCGAGACGCTGCTGGCATCGAACATTGCCGCCGCGATTTTACTCAGCGTGGAGCACAGCGAAACGGTGCGCCACTGGCTGCAGCATCGCTCAATTCCGGTGGTAGAGATGGGGGCGATGCGCGCCGACCCTATCGATATGAATATCGGTATTGATAACGTTGCCGCCATGTATGAGCTCACCGAGATGGTGATTCAGCGTGGCTATCAGAATATCGGCCTGCTGTGCGCTAACCAGGAGCAGTGGATTTTCCAGCAGCATTTGCAGGGCTGGTACAAAGCGATGCTGCGTCACCACCTGGCGCCAAACCGGGTTATCAACGCGGCGCTGCCTCCCAGTTTCTCGACCGGAGCATCACAGCTGCCGGAGTTTCTCCTGGCCTGGCCAGAGCTGGATGCGCTGGTCTGCGTCTCTGATGAGCTGGCCTGCGGGGTGCTTTATGAATGCCAACGCCGGCGAATTAAAGTGCCGGACGATCTCGCCGTTGTCGGTTTTGGCGATAGCGATGTGAGCCGCGTGTGCGTGCCGCCGTTGACCACCATGGCGGTACCGCATCGTAAAATCGGGGTTGAAGCCGGGAAAGCGTTACTGGAACGTCTGAATGACGGAGACTGGCGCGACCATAAACCTATCGCGTCCAGCCTGTGCTTGCGGGAAAGTTGCTGAGGCTTATTCCGCCTCTTCCTCTTTTTCCGGTTTAGCGGATTCGTTTTTGGCGTTGCGGGTCATCCACAGCGCCAGCGCTTTTAATGAATCCGGCGTGAACTCATCGCAACGCGCGGTGATCTCTTCCGGCGTCATCCAGCTGACTTCACTCACCTCTTCTTCCTGAAGCGCAAACGGCCCGTGAGAGACGCAGCTGAACAGCCCACCCCAGACGCGGCAGTTGTCGTCTTCGAAGTAGAACTGGCCATGCTCGGCGAAGGGCACGCCGGCAATACCTAACTCCTCTTCCGCTTCACGACGTGCGGAGTCGAGCAGCACTTCATCGGCCTGAACCACGCCACCGGCGGTCGCATCAAGCATACCCGGCATAAAATCTTTCGTTTCGGTACGGCGCTGGACCAGAATTTTACCCATCCCATCATGCACGACGATGTAGGTTGCGCGATGACGCAAGCGCTGCGCCCGCATCTGTTCGCGGCTCGCCTGCGCTATCACCTCATTGTCTTCGCTGACAATATCAACCCACTCTGTACTTGCCAAATGACTCTGCTCCACCATCGGGGAAACCTTCTCTTCATAGCGCTCTCGCGGCGCGTTTACGGTTGAGGTGTAAATTACGGATTAATCGTTGTCTGCGCAATAACCTGACCATTATTCAGCGCCATAACGCACAAATGGTCTCCTTCAAGCCAGCCATAGCTCGCCGGGAATCCCCCTTTCGGGATACTAACGGAGCCGGGATTGAAATGGATGATATCCTCCCGCGCCTCCGCCACTGGAATATGAGTATGACCATAAACCAGCACATCGCCAGCGTTCAGCGGCGGCTGTTTATCGGGGCCAAAAAGGTGACCGTGGGTCAAAAACAGACGGCGATTTTCCAGCAAAATTTGCTGCCACGGGGCGGTGATGGGGAACTGGAGCAACATCTGATCGACTTCGCTGTCGCAATTGCCGCGTACGGCAATAATGCGCGAGGCAAACGCGTTCAGACGTTCGGCGACCTGCGCCGGGGCATAGCCTTCCGGCAGCGCGTTGCGCGGACCGTGGTTAAGCACATCACCCAGGATAATCAACCAGTTCGCCCCGCTTTGTGTGAAACGTTCAAGGATCTGTTCGGTTGCGGGCAGCGAGCCGTGGATATCTGAGGCAAACATCAGCTTCATTGATAACTCCTTCTAAAAACCACGGCCTATCTTACCTTATTCAGCCAGCCTTATCAGCCCGGACGCTTCGCGGAAAGGGCCACATAACGCTGCACGGACGCGCGCTGCCACTGGAACGCGGCATAGTCTGCCAGACGCGGCGGCACCTCATCACCATTCAGTATCAGACGGTTAAGCATCAGCGCCAGATCGGTATCCGCAATACACCATTCGCCAAACAAATTCTGATGCCCCTGAGCCAACAAGGTGCTCGCGGTATCGATAAGTTTACCCGCCGCGCTTTGCGCCCCGGTGCTCAGCGGCGGTTTCTTAGCCCCGGCGAACACCACATCGGTGGCGCGCTCTTCGCGTATTGGACCGAGATCGCTACGTAACCAGGCTTGAATTTGCCGCGCCCGGGCGCGTTTTTGCAGATCATGAGGATAGATTCGCTCCCACTCCGGCGGGGCAAATCGTTCCTCAAGGTATTCATCGATGGCCGACGACTCGCTCAGCTCAAAACCGTCGATCTCCAGCACGGGTACCCGGCGGGTTAACGCATAGCCCTGCCACCGGGGATTTAAGTGCTCCCCCTTATCGAGACTCACGGTCTTCAGGGTAAACGGCAGCCCTTTCTCTGCCAGCGCAACGTAAACGCTCATCACGTAAGGGGAAAAGAAATCCGCATCGGACCACAAAGTTATTGCAGGTTGATTCATAGGATGCTCACTGGCTGTAGGGTTTTCATCCAACATATAGTCTGTCGGCCTCTCTGTCACCTGATGAAAAATCACGATGTAGCATCACCACCTATACTCGATCCAGTGCCGTAAAAATGTAGCGACAGGAGTGGAGATGATTGACCTCTATTACGCCCCGACCCCTAACGGACATAAGATCACCCTTTTTCTGGAAGAGGCGCAGCTAGATTACCAATTGATTCGGGTGGATATCAGCCGGGGAGAGCAGTTTCGCCCTGAGTTTCTGGCCCTCTCACCCAACAATAAAATCCCCGCCATCGTGGATAACGATCCCGAGGATGGTGGCCAGCCGTTAAGCCTGTTTGAATCGGGAGCGATCCTGCTTTATCTGGCAGAAAAGTCAGGCACGTTACTGAGCGGGGAGTTGCGCGAGCGGCATGTTACCTTGCAGTGGCTTTTCTGGCAGATGAGCGGATTAGGGCCGATGCTGGGACAAAACCACCATTTCAACTACCATGCACCGCAGCCGATCCCCTATGCCATCGAGCGTTATCAGGTGGAAACGCAGCGGCTTTATAACGTGCTTAACAAGCGGCTGGAAAAAACACCGTGGCTGGCGGGCGATCACTATAGCATCGCCGATATCGCCTGTTGGCCCTGGGTGAACGAGCACGTACGTCAGCGCGTAGACCTGGCGACATGGCCTGCGGTCAACAACTGGTTTGAACGCATACGTACGCGCCCGGCAACCCAACGCGCCCTGTTAAAAGCGTAATAGAAGCAGGCGTTTTCCGATGAATCCTCATGTATCATGTTGCGGAAAATGACACGGAGGAAGCCTGCAATGTCCCAACACGACGCAATAATCAGAATCAAAAATTTACGCCTGCGTACCTATATTGGTATTAAAGAGGAAGAGCGCGCTAATCGTCAGGATATCGTCATCAATGTGACCATTCACTATCCTGCCGATAAAGCGCGCGCCAGCGAAGATATTAACGACGCGCTGAACTACCGCACCATTACCAAGAGCATCATTCAGCTGGTCGAGAATAACCGCTTCTCATTGCTCGAAAAATTAACTCAGGATGTGCTCGATCTCGCACGCGAACATCACTGGGTCACCTATGCTGAAGTCGAAATCGATAAACTTCATGCGCTGCGCTACGCCGACTCCGTCTCTATGACGTTAAGCTGGCAACGCTAAGCGCAACCCTGGAGGTTGTATGCAGATTCTGTTAACCGGCGGAACCGGCCTGATTGGCCGTCATCTGATCCCCCGCTTGCGCCAGCTGGGCCATGAGATCACGGTGGTGACGCGCAGCCCGGAAAAAGCACGGCAGGTACTGGGTAGCGATATTACCCTCTGGAAAGGGCTGGCTGAACGGCAGAATCTCGACGGCTTCGACGCCGTCATCAACCTCGCGGGTGAGCCTATCGCCGACAAACGCTGGACTGAACAGCAGAAACAGCGTTTATGTAACAGTCGCTGGCAAATTACCCAGCGGCTGGTTGACCTGTTCAAGGCCAGCAATACACCGCCGTCGGTCCTGATTTCCGGGTCGGCCACGGGCTATTATGGCGATTTGGGTGAAGTGGTCGTTACCGAAGAAGAGCCCCCGCATAACGAATTTACCCACAAACTTTGCGCCCGCTGGGAACAGATAGCCTGCGGTGCGCAAAGCGATTCCACCCGCGTCTGCCTGCTTCGCACCGGCGTGGTCCTGGCCCCGAAGGGCGGGATCCTGGCGAAAATGCTGCCGGTATTCAAGCTCGGCCTCGGCGGGCCGATTGGCAATGGACGGCAATATCTGGCGTGGATCCACGTCGATGATATGGTCAACGGTATTCTGTGGCTGCTGGATAACGATCTGCGCGGCCCGTTCAATATGGTCTCGCCTTACCCGGTGCGTAATGAGCAGTTTGCCCACGCGCTCGGTCATGCGCTGCATCGCCCGGCGGTGGTTCGCGCTCCGGCCACGGCGGTGCGCCTGATGATGGGAGAGTCCGCTGTGCTGGTATTAGGCGGCCAGCGCGCTCTGCCGAAGCGGCTGGAGGCGGCTGGCTTTGCGTTCCGTTGGTTTGACTTAGAAGATGCGCTGGGAGATGTGGTAGGTTAAGCGTAGCGGCCGGTTATGGTACTGTTATTCGCCTGTTTCCCTGCAAGGGCATGACTATGGCGATCATTACCACTCCCCGGCTCTCCCTCTCCCCGTTCGAACCCTCTGACTGGCCCTTTTTTCGCGCCCTGCGTGAAGATCCGGCGATAATGCGCTACATGGCCGCCATTGCCCCTGAGAAAGAGACGCAGCGCCTGTTTGCGCTGCGCCTGACATCGAAACATCTCTTTGTGATTCGCCGCCATGACGATCCCACCCCGCTGGGGGACATCGGCCTACAAATCAGCGACCACCATCCTGAAGAGGCGGATATCGGTTATACCATCGTGCCCCAGGCGCAAGGCCAGGGCTACGCCAGCGAGGCGCTTCAGGCGGTCTGTGACTATGGGTTTACCCAGGCCGGCGTGAAGGCGGTCAATGCTTATGTACTGGCGGATAACGGCGGTTCAGTGCGGGTGCTTGAGAAAGCCGGGTTTGTCCGGACCCAGGTGCTGGAAAAAGCTTACGAGATTGATGGCGTGCGGTATGACGATTGGGTGTATCGGCTGGAGCCTGATGCGGCCAATTCCCCTCTCCCGTAAAGAGAGAGGAGAAAGCAAAAGGCTACTTCAACGAGCCTTTCAGGAACTGCTGCAAGCGGGCGCTCTGGGGGTTACCTAATACCTCGTCCGGATGCCCCTGCTCTTCGATCTTTCCCTGATGCAGGAAGATAACGTGGTTAGAGACGTTACGCGCAAAGCCCATCTCGTGCGTCACCACCACCATCGTTTTTCCCTCTTCGGCAAGCTGCTGCATAATACGCAGCACTTCGCCCACCAGCTCCGGATCCAGCGCGGAGGTGGGTTCATCGAACAGCAGCACTTCCGGTTCCATTGCCAGCGCGCGGGCAATAGAGACACGCTGCTGTTGGCCCCCTGACAGATGTACCGGGTATTTAATTTGCTGGCGCTCGTCGATACCCACCTTGGCGAGGTATTTTTCCGCACGCTTGCGCGCGTCTTGTTTGCTTAAGCCCAGCACCTGAATCGGCGCTTCCATCACGTTCTCGAGCACCGTCATGTGGCTCCAGAGGTTAAAGTGCTGGAACACCATCGTCAGGCGCGTACGCAGCATCCGCAGCTGATGCTTATCCGCCACCTTCAGCTGGCCGTCTTTATCACGTACCAGGTTGATGTTCTCGCCGCTGACCACAATAGAGCCTTCGCTCGGCTTTTCGAGGAAGTTGATGCAGCGCAGGAAGGTACTTTTACCCGAGCCGGATGAGCCGATAATGCTAATTACATCGCCGGCATTCGCCTGGAGCGATACCCCTTTCAGCACTTCATGTTCGCCGTAGCGTTTGTGCAAATCGGTAACGTTTAATTTGTTCTCAGCCATCATATTCTCAGTGCGTCGAAGTAGGTTTGATATGCTGTAACCAGCGCTTCTCCGCCTTGCGGAAGAGGCTAATCAGGACATACGAAATCATCAGATACAACACGGCCGCGATGCCGAACGCGGTAAAGGGCTGATAGGTCGCGGAGTTAATATCCCGGGCGATTTTCAGCAGATCCGGTACGGTGGCAGTAAATGCCAGTGCGGTGGAATGCAGCATCAGGATCACTTCGTTGCTGTAGGCAGGCAGCGCGATACGCAGGGCCGACGGCAGAATAATGCAACGATAAAGTTTCACCGAGGAGAAGCCATAAGCCCGCGCCGCCTCGATTTCACCATGGGGCACCGAACGGATGGCACCGGCAAAGATCTCGGTGGTGTAGGCACAGGTATTCAGCGTCAATGCCAGTACCGTACAGTTCAGGCCGCTACGGAAAAAGGCGTTTAACATTTCGGTGCCTTTTACAATCTCCAGCGTATACATGCCGGAGTAGAACACCAGCAGCTGCACGTACAGCGGCGTACCACGAAAAATGTAGGTAAACAGCCAGATCGGGAAGCGGATGAATTTATTGTTTGATACCCGGCCAATGGCGAGAAACACCGCCAGGATACCGCCCATCACCACGGATGAAATCAGCAGCCACAGGGTGATGGCCACGCCGGTAAAGCGATAGCCGTCGGTCCAGAGCAGCGATTTCCAGTACTCCTGAATAATCTCGATCACAGGTCAGCCCTCTTCACACCCACGGAGTAGCGACGTTCGAGCAGCAGCAGTACACCATTGGAGACGGTGGTAAAAACCAGATAGATAACGCCACAAACAATGGCGAAGTAGAACGGCTCCCACGTGCTTTTGCCCGCCAACTGGGTGGCTTTCACAACATCTTCCAGGCCCAGCAACGAGACCAGCGCCGTGGCTTTGAGGATCACCTGCCAGTTGTTACCAATGCCCGGCAACGCAAAGCGCATCATGGCCGGAAACATAATGCGACGGAAGGTCTGAGAGGAGGTAAAGCCGAAGGCGGTGGCCGCCTCGATATGGCCTTTGGGTACCGCGAGATAGGCGCCGCGGAACGTTTCCGTAAAGTAAGCACCGTAAATGAAACCGAGGGTGATGATACCCGCCACCATAGGATCAATATCGATCTGCCCCATGCCTATGGCATCGGTCACGCCGTTTAGCGCAATCTGCAGGCCGTAGAAAATCAACAGCATCAGTACGAGGTCAGGTACACCGCGAATAAGTGTGGTATAGCCTTCGAAAATCAACGCCAGCGCGCGATTTGCCGAAAGTTTTGCCCCCGCGCCCGCCAGGCCTATCAGCACGGCCAGCACCACGGAACTGAGAGCCAGTTCCAGGGTGACCAGCGCGCCTTGTAGAATAACGCCAGAAAATCCGTACAGCATACAGCCTGCCCTGTCGTGAGTGTGGTCAACCGTGTCTTTTCCCCTCCCGAAGCGGGAGGGGGCGCACGTTATTTAGCGGGGCTTAACCGCCGTATACGTCGAAATCAAAGTACTTTTTGGCGAGTTTTTCATAGGTGCCGTCGGCACGCATCTCTGCAAAGGCTTTGTTCAGCGCTTCACGCAGCTCGTTATCTTCTTTGCGCAGCCCCATACCGGTGCCGACGCCGAAGAGCTTCTCATCCTTAATGGACGGGCCGCCGAACTTATACTCTTTTCCGACCGGCTGCTTCAGGAAACCTTCGCTGGCCGCAACTTCATCCTGGAAGGCGGCATCGATACGGCCCGCAGTCAGGTCGGCGTAGATGTTCTCCTGGCCCTGATACGAGACGATTTCAATCCCTTTTGGCGCCCAGTGTTCGTTACCGTAGGTCTCCTGAGTGGTCCCCTGCAGCACACCTACGCGTTTACCTTTCAATGACTCAACGGTCGGCTGGATATCGGAGGATTTGGCCACCACCAGACGGGAATCGGCTGCATAGAGTTTGTCGGTAAAGGCAATCTCTTGCTGACGTTTTTCGGTGATGGAGAGTGACGACATGATGACGTCGATTTTCTTCGCTTTCAGCGACGGAATCAGCGCGTCCAGCGGGTTTTCAACATAAGAACATTGTGCTTTGATCCGTTTGCACAGCTCATTCGCCAGATCGATGTCAAAACCGACCAGTTCACCCTTCGCATTCTTCGATTCGAACGGGGCATAAGTTGGGTCCGTACCGATACGAATTTTTTGCGGAATTGCTGCAAATGCCGCGGTGGCGCTGGAAAAGGCCAGAACCAGAGAAAGTGACAATACCAATTTTTTCATATCTATCCTCAACAAACTGTCTTTTTACGGGTTTTCTACGTCGACGGGGTGTAAGTAATGTGCCATTAATCCACGCGACAAGGCAAAAGAATATGCTCGCCTTGCGCCAAAAAGTGCATCATTACTGCTTAATTATTCACTTTATAACCAGCCGGGCACGGAACATGCACTCTTCTGGTTCACGCACACCCGTCATGCACCATAATGACCCACCATTATGGTGCATTCGCTTAAAGCCGATTAATCACCGTAGACATTGAAGTCGAAGTATTTTTTCGCCAGTTTGTCGTAAGTCCCATCTTTGCGCAGGTCGTCGAAGGCTTTATCGAAGGCCGCTTTCAGCTCAGTATCGTCCTTACGCAGGCCAATACCGGTACCGTCACCAAAGTATTTTTTGTCTTTAACCGATGGGCCTGCAAAAGCAAACTCTTTGCCCGCTGGCTGTTTCAGGAAGCCTTCGCTGGCCGCAACTTCATCCTGGAATGCCGCATCAAGACGGCCCGCCGACAGGTCAGAGTAAATCAGATCCTGGTTCTGGTAGGCCACCACATCGACCCCCTTCTCACGCCAGTTGGCATTAGCGTAACCTTCCTGCGTCGAGCCCTGCAGCACGCCCACATGCTTGCCTTTCAGCGAGTCGATGGTCGGCTGTACGGGTGAGCCTTTTGCGGCAATCAGACGCGAATCTGCTGCGTAGAGTTTTTCAGAAAACGCGATCTCCTGCTGGCGCTTCTCAGTAATGGAGAGCGACGAGATAATCGCGTCAATTTTCTTGGCTTTGAGGGACGGGATCAGCGCATCGAAATCGCTGCCTACCCAGGTACATTTCACAGACATGCGTTTGCACATCTCATTCCCCAGATCGATATCAAACCCGACGAACTCCCCTTTCGCATCTTTAGATGAGAATGGCGCATAGGTCGCATCGGTACCGATACGTACGGTTTGCGGAAGCGCTGCGTAGCTCCCTGCGGCCGCGCTTAATCCCACCAGCAAAGACAGAGCCAGAACCGTCTTCTTCATACATTTACCCTCAAGTATCGTGATTTTATTATCTGTTGTGTTGTGTGTTGCAGGCATTGTCTTGCAGGTCTTATGCCATTTTGACGTCGGTATAAAAATTCAACGTTTAATATGTTAATGAAAGGTTGCAAGAATGCCTTAATGGTGAAAGATAGCAGGTCTGCCAAACGAACCGCAGCGAGGAGAGGGCAAAAAAGGAATTAAATGTTGAGGATATGATCGCTGTTGCATAATTGCCCTGAAACAGGGCAACACGGTGTTTTATCGCACTCAGCCAGTGCACATTTTTAGCTACCCTGCCAGCGGGTAAAAAGATCGGCAGGCAGTTCAATGTCGAACTGATCGATCACGCGATTAACCGTTTGATTGATCACGTCATCCAGACTTTGTGGGCGATGGTAGAACGCCGGCACCGGCGGCATAATCACCGCGCCCAGTTCTGCCGCCTGAGTCATCAGACGCAGATGCCCCAGATGCAGCGGCGTTTCACGTACGCACAACACCAGCGGACGACGTTCTTTTAGCACTACATCGGCCGCACGGGTCACCAGGGTGTCGGTGTAGCTGTTCACGATGCCAGACAAGGTCTTAATCGAACAGGGCAGTATGACCATTCCCGATGTTTTAAACGAGCCGGAAGAGATGGTGGCGGCGATATCACGGGCGTCATGAATGACGTCGGCCAGAGACTGAACGTCGCGCAGAGAGAGGTCTGTTTCAAGGGAGAGGGTTTGGCGCGCCGCCTGGCTCATTACCAGATGGGTTTCCACGTCCGGCACGTTACGCAGCACCTGCAGTAAACGCACACCGTATATGGCACCGCTGGCACCTGAGATCCCTACTATCAGTCGTTTCATGATTTTCGCCCTTTCCAGTTCAGGGCTGACTGTGCAGGATTTTGCGAGGAGTTGCAAGCGAGGGCCACTGCCCTCGCTTGCTTCGGCGATTAGCCTTCGTTATGCATCTCTAAGCTTTCAAGATCGTTCTGCATCTGAACCGCTTTCGCGTCGTCATTTCGCAGGGAATCGAGATAGTCGAGATACTGCTGATCGACATCTTTCGTGACGTAAATACCATTGAATACTGAGCATTCAAACTGCTGAATATCCGGATTTTCCGCACGCACCGCCTCGATGAGATCGTTGAGATCCTGGAAAATCAGGCCGTCCGCGCCGATGATCTGGCGAATTTCGTCCACTTCACGACCGTGGGCAATCAGCTCGTTCGCCGTTGGCATGTCGATACCGTAGACGTTCGGGAAGCGGATTTCCGGCGCAGCAGAGGCCAGATAGACCTTCTTCGCTCCGGCTTCACGGGCCATCTCGATAATCTGCTCAGAGGTCGTGCCGCGTACAATAGAGTCATCAACCAGCAGCACGTTTTTATCGCGGAACTCAGCGCGGTTGGCGTTGAGCTTACGGCGCACGGATTTACGGCGCAGGTGCTGGCCTGGCATGATAAAGGTACGACCCACGTAGCGGTTTTTCACAAAACCCTGACGATAGGGTTTGCCCAGAATACGTGCCATCTCCAGTGCGATATCGCAGGAGGTCTCCGGGATGGGGATCACCACGTCGATATCCAGATCTTCCCACTCACGCGCAATCTTCTCGCCAAGCTTGGTTCCCATATTCACACGGGCGCTGTAGACGGAGATTTTATCGATGAAGGAGTCTGGACGCGCGAAGTAAACATACTCGAACAGACACGGATTGCTGACCGGATTATCCGCACACATGCGGGTGAACAGCTGCCCTTTCTCGGTGATGTAAATCGCTTCGCCTGGCGCGACATCGCGCAGGAATTCAAAGCCCAGGGTATCCAGCGCCACGCTCTCAGAGGCCACCATGTATTCGGTACGGCCGTCGCCCATGTCACGTTTACCCAGCACCAGCGGGCGGATACCGTTCGGGTCGCGGAAGGCAACCATACCGTGGCCGATAATCATCGCTACGCAGGCATAAGCACCACGGATCAGACGGTTAGTGGCAGCCACGGCAGCAAAAATGTTATCTGCTTCAAGCGGATAGTGACGGAAGTTGTCCAGTTCACTGGCAAAAATATTCAGCAGAATTTCAGAATCAGAAGTGGTGTTAATGTGGCGACGCTTCTCTTCAAACAGCTTCTGGCGTAACTCGTGCGCGTTGGTCAGGTTGCCGTTGTGAGCAAGCGTGATGCCATACGGGGAGTTTACATAGAAAGGCTGTGCTTCAGAGGCGCTGGAACTACCAGCGGTAGGATAACGAACGTGACCAATACCCATATTACCTTGCAGACGCTGCATATGGCGGGCTTCAAACACATCGCTTACCAGGCCATTCGCCTTACGTAAACGGAAGCAGTTATTTGCATCAATGGTGATGATACCCGCAGCATCCTGCCCACGGTGCTGAAGCACCGTTAACGCGTCATAAATCGACTGGTTTACCGGCATGAAACCGGCGATACCGACAATACCGCACATTCGTCTTTTCCTCGTTAAGCCACATCTCAGAACCGATCAGGTTCTGGGCAAGAAACTCGACGAGCTTTGCAGATAGTCAAAGAACCATCTGATGATGAAACTGAATTGTGGAATCAGCTGCGATTTCTGCCAGTCTTCACTTTTTGAGAACCCGGTAAAGGTATCAAGGAAGAACAGTATCGCCGCCACAATCAGCGCGCCTCGCAATGCCCCAAAACAGATGCCGAGCACCCTGTCCGTACCTGACAGACCGGTTTTCTCGACCAGCTGACCTATCACATAATTGACGATAGCGCCGACAATCAACGTCGCGATAAACAGTACCGCGATGGCGATTCCGTTTCGGACCAGTTCATCTTCAAAGCCCGTGAACCAGACAGACAGGTAAGTGTAGTAATGACTGGCAACGAAGAAGGCACAGCCCCAGGTTACCAGCGATAACGCTTCACGAACAAAGCCACGGATCAGGCTAACCAGACAGGAAAAACCAATCACCGCAATGATGGCGTAATCAATCCAGACCATATATGTCCCACGATTTAACGCCCTGTCATCCAGTTCGGGGCGAATTCTAACAGAAAAAGAAAACGTTTGCGTAGGGATTTCCTTCCCATGCGTAAATAAAAAAGGCGTTGAAAAAATAGTCAACGCCTGTGGCGGGTTACGTCTCTGCGGACGGATGCCCCGGCCCTTATCGGTTAAGAAACGGGCCTATAGCGCGCGTCAGTTCGCGCTATAATTCATCACCACACCGCTCAATCCTGAGAGCTGATTGAGTTCCCCCAGCGAGCCTTTTAGCTTCTCTTTTGAGGCATCAGGCCCGACGAGAATACGGGTGATTTTACCTTGTACCGGTGTACCAGGTGAAGTGTAAGCGCGATACCCCGCGCCACGGAGTTTGGCAACGATCTCGTTAACCTTATCCGCATTTTTCAGCGCGCCGAGCTGCACCACATACGCTTTGCCAGTCGGTGCGGGCTTCTCTTCCGCCGCCGGTTTCGCTGGAGGCGTTTCCGTGGCTGCGGCCAGTTGGTCGCGAGTATTATCACGCTGCGGCTTCGGCTGCGGTTTCTCGGCAGGCTTCGGTTTTTGTACCGACTTTGGCGCAGGCTGTTCAGCCTGTACCGGCACGGGATCCAGTTCGCCATTATTACTGGCGGCCATGCGCGCAGGATCTATTGACGGCGCAGCGGCATCGCCCGCCTGTACCTCTTCTGCGGCGCCTTCAGGCGGCTGAGCAGGCAGGGCCTGCGTCGCGGCAGGCAGCATATCCGGCTCATCACGGTCGCCAGGTTTTGGTACCAGCGGGATCGCCGCGAACTCATCCTGATAATGTTTTTTCTGCCCGTCGAGCAGCCCCGGGAGGATGATCACCCCCAGCGCTACCAGCACAATGGTTCCTGCTAAACGGTTCTGAAACTTACTTGCCACCGGTTCTCCCCGCGTCCATCACTTCCATGACATGTGCCACCGTGTGGAACGACCCACACACCAGCACGGTATCTTCTGGTCTGGCATCGGCCATGGCTGCATGCCAGGCCTGCTCCACGCTATCAAAGCGTTTGCCTTCGCCGAGGTGTTCCGTCAGCTGTTCGGCAGACGCGCCGCGTGGACCTTCCAGAGGAGCACAATACCAGCTATCGACCGCACTCTCCATGCAGGCCAGCGTCCCCGCAATGTCTTTATCATGAAGCATACCGATAACCGCCAGGACACGCCCGGTTTTTGGCAAGCTTTTGAGACGTCCTGCGAGGTACGCCGCAGCGTGGGGGTTATGGGCGACGTCAAGTATCACGCGCGGTGCGTCACTGACAATCTGAAAACGTCCCGGCAGTATGGCATGCTGAACGCCCTCCCGAATAGCCTGCTCGCTAACAGCCAACCCACTGGCTCGCAGCGCAGCAAGCGCGGTGGCGGCGTTCGGCTGCGGCACCTGCGGTAGCGGCAAGTTTTCGAGCACGCCCTTCGCGTCGCTAAAGCGCCAGTCGTGTTCGCTCACGGCATAATGCCAGTCAACGTCACGGCGCAGCAGCGTGGCGCCCTTCTCCTGAGCCACATCGGCGATGGTATGCGGCATATCGGGCTCCCCCACTACGGCAGGTTTGCCGGCGCGGAAAATACCCGCTTTTTCGCGGCCAATGCTTTCGCGATCCGGACCAAGCCAGTCGACATGGTCCAGCGCGATGCTGGTCACCACGGCCACATCCGCATCCACCATATTGGTGGCATCCAGACGGCCGCCGAGACCCACTTCCAGAATGACGACGTCAAGCTGCGCCTGCTTAAACAGCCACAGGGCCGAGAGCGTTCCGTACTCGAAGTAGGTTAATGAGATATCACCGCGCGCAGCCTCGATCTCGGCAAATGAAACGGTGTGGGCTGCTTCAGTGAGCTCCTGATTCTGTACGCGCACGCGCTCTGTGTAACGTACCAGGTGCGGGGAGCTGTACACCCCCACTTTGTAGCCGGCGGCCATCAGCACCGCTTCCAGCGTACGGCAGGTCGTGCCCTTACCGTTAGTTCCTGCGACGGTAAAGACAAAAGGGGCCGGTTTCAGAACATCAAGGCGCGCCGCCACCTGACTCACACGGGCAAGGCCCATGTCGATGGTTTTACTGTGCAGGTTTTCCAGATAAGAAAGCCACGCGGCCAGAGGCGACGTGGCTTGAGGGATTGGGTTCTTTTCCATGATGCGCACTTTTCAGTTACGGTGAGAAAGCAAAAGGGCAGCGCCGTCTGGCCCTGCCCTTTGCAGTTATCAGGCCTCGGGTTCCTGATGCGGTACGACCACGCCTTCGCGCGGCTCATCCGGAGACGGCGATGGCAGATTCATCAGCTTCGCCAGGATGCTTGCCAGTTTCAGGCGCATTTCCGGGCGGCGGACGATCATGTCGATAGCGCCTTTCTCGATAAGGAATTCACTGCGCTGGAAGCCCGGCGGCAGTTTTTCACGTACCGTTTGTTCGATAACACGCGGACCGGCAAAACCGATCAGCGCTTTAGGTTCAGCCACGTTCAGGTCGCCCAGCATTGCAAAGCTCGCTGATACGCCGCCCATGGTCGGGTCAGTCAGGACGGAGATGTACGGCAGTCCACGCTCCTGCATTTTAGCCAGTGCCGCAGAGGTTTTCGCCATCTGCATCAGTGACATCAGCGCTTCCTGCATACGCGCCCCGCCGGAGGCGGAGAAGCAGATCAGCGGGCAGTTGTCTTCCAGCGCCTGCTCAACGGCACGCACGAAGCGCGCGCCCACGACAGAACCCATCGAGCCGCCCATAAAGGCGAACTCAAACGCCGCCGCGACAACCGGCATCTCGTGCAGCGTGCCTTTCATCACAACCAGGGCGTCTTTCTCGCCGGTCTCTTTCTGTGCAGAGGCCAGACGATCTTTGTATTTCTTGGAGTCACGGAACTTCAGCACGTCTTTCGGCTCAAGTTCGCTACCCAGTTCTACCAGAGATCCCTCATCCAGCAAGCTATGCAGGCGGTTACGCGCCGACATACGCATGTGATGGTCGCACTTCGGACAGACCTCAAGATTACGCTCGAGCTCGGCGCGGTACAGGACCTGACCGCAGCTGTCACACTTGGTCCACACCCCTTCAGGAATACTCGCCTTGCGGGTGGGGGTTATGTTGCTTTTAATTCGTTCAATCCAGCTCATTGATAACCTTTCTGCCTGAACCTGGTTCTATGCCAGTTTTGCTGTAAGGGGCGCATAATGCCATTTTTGCCCCCAACAGACCATGAATGTTGCACATTAAAACATAACAGCCCGAAACTTTGGACAAAAAAGTGGTCGAACCGCTAATGCGCCTTTACTTCGCTTGCTTTGCCGCCGCGCGTCGGTGACGAATAATCTCAATCACGCCCGGCAGGATGGACACCACAATTATCCCAACGATCAGGAGCTTAAGGTTTTCCTGAATCATCGGAATGGTGCCAAAGAAATAACCCGCGTAAGTAAAGCTGAGCACCCACAACAGGGCCCCCGTCACGTTATAGAGGGCAAAATGACGGTAGGACATATGCCCCATCCCCGCAACAAAGGGCGCAAACGTCCTGACGATAGGCACGAATCGCGCGAGGATAATGGTTTTTCCGCCGTGCTTCTCGTAAAACGCGTGGGTTTTATCCAGATAGCTGCGACGGAAAATTTTCGAGTTCGGGTTACTGAATAACCGCTCGCCGAACAACCGCCCTATAGTGTAGTTCAGCGCATCGCCGACGATAGCGGCAATCAGCATTAGCACCACCATCAGGTGAACGTTCAGATCGTTGGTCCCAAGCGACGCCAGCGCGCCCGCGACAAACAGCAGCGAATCGCCCGGTAAAAACGGCGTCACCACCAGCCCGGTTTCACAAAACAGGATCACAAACAGAATGGCATACACCCAGACGCCGTATTGCGCCACCAGTTCAGCCAGGTGAACATCAATATGCAGAATGAAATCAATCAGAAAGCGAATTAAATCCATATTGTCTTAGCCTTAATTGCACATGCGCTTAGTCCGCTAAAAACAGCGGTCCCATTGGCGGCTTCGGTAGGTCAAAATGGTCCGGATAATCCACAGAGACCAGATACAGCCCTTCCGCTTTCGCCGTTGCTGCCGCCAGCGTTCTGTCCTTTGCCGCTAACAGCTCTGCAATCCAGCTCTCCGGCTGGTGTCCGGCACCCACTTCCATCAGGCTGCCTGTAATATTCCGCACCATATGATGTACAAAGGCATTGGCTTTGATGTCCACCACCACATACGCGCCATAACGACTGACGTTAATGTGCATCACGTTACGCCACGGTGTGCGCGACTGGCACTGCACCGCACGGAACGAGGTAAAATCATTTTCACCCAGCAAACTCTGGGCCGCGCGATGCATACGATCGGCATCCAGCGGCTCATAGTAATGGGTCACTCCCTGGCCTAAGACCGCGGGGCGAAGACGCTGATTGTAGATGATGTAGCGATAACGGCGCGCGGTTGCGCTAAAGCGCGCGTGAAAATCATCCGGCACATCTTTCACCCAACGCACCGCGATGTCACCAGGTAAATTCGCATTTACACCCAGCGTCCATGCCGCGTCTTTACGCACCGCAGTAGTGGTGAAATGCACTACCTGGCCCGTGCCATGCACCCCCGCATCGGTACGACCGGCACAGAAGACGCTGATGGGTTCATTCGCCACCTGAGAGAGCGCTTTTTCCAGCTTTTCCTGGACGCTGCGCACCTCATTCTGGCGCTGCCAGCCATAATATTTACTGCCATCGTACTCAATGCCGAGGGCAATCTTATGTACTGGCTTGTGTTCCACTTCTGACATCAGTACAGATACTCCTGCACCAGTTTTTCGGCGATCTTCACCGCCATCAGCGCGCCGCCGAAACGGACGTTATCGGCAACCGACCAGAACTGTACCTGTTCCGGCATGCCGTAATCGTTACGCACACAGCCTACGGAAAGATGCCCGTTGCCCGTCGCGTCGCCGACCTGCGTCGGGAACTCACTCTCTTCGCTCAGGACAATATCCTCGCCGCGCGCAAAGGCATCGCGGGCCTCTTCTGCCGCCAGCGGGCGCAGCGCTTCGAAGTTCACCATCTGAGCGTGGCCGTAGAAGACCGGCGACTGCACGCAGCTGGCGGAGATCATCAGCCCTTCGTCCTGCATAATTTTGCGGGTTTCATCGACAATACGGCGCTCATCAGCCACGCTACCTTCCCGATCCGGCAGGAGTGGCAACATATTGAAAGCCAGCTGACGTCCAAAGAAATCGTCTTCGTCGACAGGAATACCGTTCAGTAGCTTCGCGCTCTGCCCCGCCAGGGCATCCACCGCTTTTTTACCCCGCGCGGAGGCGGAGAGCAGGCTGGTAACGGTGATGCGCGATAAGCCGCCATCGTCGATCAGCGGTTTCAGCGCGGTAAGCAACTGGCTGGTAAGGCTGTTCGGCACGGCAATGATGTTGCGATTGCGATAGTCGGCCAGCACAAAGGGGTTAACATCCGGCACGACCAGCGGGACATCGGGTTCAAGGGCAAACAGACCGCTCAGGTCAATGACCAGACAGCCCGCATTGGTCGCCTCTTCGGCGTAGGCTGCGCTGGCTTCAACGCCCGCGGCGAAGAAGGCCAGTTGGGCCTGGGTCCAGTCGAACTGCGCGGCATCCTGTACCATCACCGATTTACCGGCAAAGCGCAGATACTCCCCCGCGCTCTCGGTACGCGCCAGGGCAAAGATCTCACCCACTGAGAACTGACGCTCGGCAAGCGTTTCAAGCAGGGCTTCGCCCACGGCACCCGTGGCGCCCAGTATGGCAATGTTCCAGCCTTCAGACATGGTGGTTTACTCCAGAAAAAAGCGTCCCTGCCGGGATCGCCGACAGGGAGCATAAAGAAGATATTAACGTACCGGATGATGAACGGCGTTGAAACCCAGCTTATGCAGCATGGACGCGGCATTGGCGTCATCACACATGATATACAGGGAAGACCATTCGCGACGCTCATGGTAATGCTTGCGCAGCTTGTCAAACTCACCCGGAATACCCGCCACTTTACGCAGCAGCGCGTCATCGCGGCGCACATCATACACTAAATGGACCAGCCTTTTTAGCGTCGACTCATCGAATGGGCCATGCAGCGTCAGGCGGCCGAACTCAGGCGTCGGCAGCAGCGTGTCGAGCGCCACCTGCTGCGCCTGGCCAATGAAGGCGCTGTAGGCCTCAAAGACCTGGGTGGTGCCGCGCGCTTTCCCCTCAAGGGTGTAGCCTGCAATGTGCGCGGTGCCAATATCCACCTTCGCCAGTAATTCGACGTTGAGATCCGGCTCCGGCTCCCACACGTCCAGTACCACGCTCAGATCCTGTCCGGCGTCGAGACGGTTCAGGAGCGCGGCGTTATCCACGACCGGCCCGCGACAGGCGTTAATCAGAATAGTGCCAGGCTTAAGGGCGCGGAGGAGTGCGTCGTCGACGAGATGCAGCGATTTATAAGGACCATCTTTGAAGAGCGGGGTATGGAAAGTCAAAACGTCACACTCTGCCACCAGCTGCTCCAGCGAATGGAACTCGCCTTCGTCACCCCGATCGGCACACGGCGGATCGCAAAGCAGCGTACGTATGCCTAGCGCCTCAAGGCGTTTTTGCAGGCGACCGCCTACATTCCCCACCCCGATAATGCCCACGGTGCGATCGCGCAGGGCAAAGCCGTCGCGTTCGGCCAGCATTAAGAGAGCGGAAAAGACATACTCCACCACTGCGATGGCATTACAGCCGGGGGCGGCAGAAAAGCCAATACCGGCCTGTTTCAGCCATGTATCATCCACATGATCGGTGCCTGCTGTTGCGGTGCCGACAAATTTCACCGGCTTACCGGCCAGTAACGCCTCATTCACCTTCGTTACCGAGCGCACCATCAGGGCGTCCGCGTCGTCCAGTTCCGCGACGGGGATGGGGCGACCAGCAACCGCTTTTACATCGCCCAGACGGCTGAAAAGCTCACGCGCGTAAGGCATATTTTCATCAACGAGGATTTTCACGGCTGAGTACCTGTTTGAGAGGAAGAAAACCTGCCAAGTGTGCCATAATCTCGCCGCCAGGCATACACGTAAACCCGGTTTACGGTGAGTAATGACTTTAAGGATTGATAGACGATGCAGCCCATTTCAGGCACGCCGCCGCGCCCTCCGGGTGAAGGCCCCGTAGCCCCTTCGAACGTTGGCGAACAGCCTCTCTCCACGCAGCAGCGCACCGTGCTGGAGCGCCTTATTACGCGTCTTATTGCGCTAACATCGCAACAAAACGCGGAGGTCTGGGCCGGGGTTAAGCATGATCTGGGGCTGAAGAACGATACTCCGTTGCAATCGCGCCACTTCCCTGCGGCCGAACAGAATCTCAACCAGCGCCTTAACGCTGCGCAGCAGAATCACACTACGCGTCAGATGGTGTCACAACTGACGGAGTTGTTAAGCCAGGGGAATAACCGCCAGGCGGTGAGTGATTTTATTCGCCATGAGTTCGGACACACGGCGCTAAGCCAGTTGACGCCGGAGCAGCTAAAGACGGTGCTGACGCTTTTACAGAACAAAGAGCTGACCATCCCTCAGCCGCAACAGCGGCCCGCGACGGAACGTCCGCTTCAGCCTGCCGAGCACAACACCCTTAAACAGATGGTCACCCGGCTGGCTGCCGCTACCGGCGAGCCAACGAAGCTTATCTGGCAGTCGATGCTGGAGCTTTCAGGGGTGAAGGCGGGAGAGCTCATCCCGGCGAAACAGTTCACCCATCTGGTTACCTGGCTGCAGGCGCGCCAGACGCTGAATGCCCAGAGTGCGCCAACGCTGCACACGGTGCAGGCCGCGCTGAAACAGCCACTGGAGCCACAGGAGTTCGAGACGATACGCGACTATGCCCAGCAGAACTGGCAGGCGACGCCGCAAACGGTGCTGACGACCGCTCAGGTGCAGGATATCCTGAACCAGATCTTTGTTCGCCGTGCCGAACGTGAGAGCGGCGTGCCAGAGGCTCGCAATATTCAGCCTATTTACAGCCCGCTGTTTGCCCCGGTTGTAGAGACCTTCCGAACGCTGTCTGCACGTCCGGGATTGATGTTTGTGGCGCTGATGGTCGCGCTGGCGCTGTTCTGGCTGGTGGTCTGACAGGCTTCTCCTCAAGGATGAGGAGATCCCCCGGCAGCGAGCTACCCTTTACGAAATGCCAGCAGCGTAACGACAATCCCCACGACGGCTGAAACGGCCCCTGCCAGAAATACCGACGGATAACCCATCGAGGTTGCCAGTAGCCCTGCCAGCGGGCCGGTTACGCCGTACGAGATATCCTGAAACGCCGCATAACCACCCAGTGCCGTGCCGCGCACCTGCGGCGCCACACGCTTCACCACTTCTACGCCCAGCGCCGGGAAGATGAGCGAACAACCGCAGCCGGTTAGCGCCGCCCCGAGGAGCGCAACCGAAGCCACCGGCGCTTGCCACAACAGCAGCAGACCTGCCGTCTCGATCGCCAGCGACGCGACGGCAACCTTCACCCCGCCAAAGCGATCCGGCATCCAGCCAAAAAGCACGCGCATCAGTACAAAAGCTCCGCCAAACGCCGTCAGGGTAAAGCCCGCCATTGCCCAGCCGCGGCTCATAAAGTAGAGCGACACGAAGGTCCCAATAACGGCGAATCCCACTCCCTGCAACGCCAGCCCCAGACCTGGCTGCCAGATCTGCCCGACTACGCTCCATAGCGACGGTCGCTCGCCTTTATGGGCAGGCACCTTTCGTACCGGGCCGTTAAAGGCCCAGGCCAGCAATGGCAGTAGCATGGTGGTGCCGGCCAGCGCAGCAAAACCAAAATGGCTGTGAATCAGCAGACCCAGCGGCGCACCCGCCGCCAGAGCACCGTAGATAGCCATACCGTTCCAGGACATCACTTTCCCGGAGCGCGCAGGGCCAACCAGCCCCATTCCCCAGGTGAGGGTCCCGGTCAGAAGCTGGCTTTCACCAAAGCCCAGAATAAGGCGACCTACAATGAGCAGCGCGAATTTCACCACTGCATCCACCGGCAGTAGCGCCGCCAGCAGCCAGGCACCGCCGGCCAGTCCACAGGCAAACATCCCCTGTAACGCCGAACGTTTGGCGCCATGCTGATCCGCCAGTCGCCCGGCGTAGCCACGGGTTAGTACGGTAGCTAAAAACTGAACACCCACGGCAATGCCGACCAAAGTATTGCCGTAGCCCAGCTCCTGGTGAACAAACAGGGGGATCACCGGTAGCGGCAAGCCGACGGTCATGTAGGTGAGAAACACCGCGAAGGCGATGCGAAACAGCGAGACATTCGCTGAAGAGGTTTCTTGTTGGGTTACTGCTGTCATGCTTTACTCCGAAATGAAGAGTAAGGCGGGGAGAAATGCCACGCCCCCTCTACCTGACGATCAGGATTAAGGTGCGTTGGTTGACGTTAAACGCTTACGCATTACCGTGATGATAATGTTGAGCCAGGAAGTTTGCCTGCCGGATCAGCACCTTGTCAACGTAAAAAAGGGAGCCCTAAGGCTCCCTTTTTGCAAACTGCCTGAACTTACGCGTTCAGCTTACGCATTACCAGCGTGGCATTGGTACCACCAAAACCGAAGCTGTTAGACATAACAGTATTCAGTTCACGCTCGGTTGGCGCGGTCACGATGTTCAGACCCGCAGCCTGCTCGTCCATCTCGTCGATGTTGATGCTTGGGGCAATAAAGCCGTGTTCCAGCATCAGCAGAGAGTAGATAGCTTCCTGCACGCCAGCTGCACCCAGAGAGTGGCCGGTCATCGCTTTGGTTGCAGAGATAGCCGGGCTGTTGTCGCCGAAGACTTCACGAATCGCACCCAGTTCTTTCACATCGCCTACCGGCGTGGAGGTGCCGTGGGAGTTCAGGTAATCGATTGGGGTGTCAATGCCGTGCATCGCCATCTTCATGCAGCGCACTGCGCCTTCGCCAGACGGAGCAACCATATCTGCACCATCGGAAGTTGCACCGTAGCCAACGATTTCAGCGTAGATGTGAGCACCACGCGCCAGGGCGTGTTCCAGCTCTTCAACCACAACCATGCCGCCGCCGCCTGCGATAACGAAACCGTCACGGTTTGCATCATAGGTACGGGAAGCCTGGTCAGGCGTTTCATTGTACTTGGTAGAGAGCGCACCCATTGCGTCGAACTCACAGGCCATTTCCCAGCCCAGCTCTTCGCCGCCGCCAGCAAACACGATGTCCTGTTTACCTAACTGGATCTGCTCAACCGCGTTACCGATGCAGTGCGCGGAGGTCGCACAGGCAGAGCTGATGGAGTAGTTAACGCCATGGATTTTGAAAGGGGTTGCCAGGCACGCGGAGACCGCAGAACCCATTGCTTTGGTGACGACATACGGGCCAACCGCTTTCAGACCACGCGGGCTACGCATTGCGTCAGCACCAAATACCTGCGCCTTAGACGAACCACCGGAACCGGCGATCAGACCCACACGTGGGTTGTTCTGATAAACGTCTTCGCTCAGGCCAGCATCAGCAATCGCTTCCTGCATGGAGAGATAAGCATAAATAGAGGCATCGTTCATGAAACGAACCACTTTGCGGTCGATCAAACCGGTGGTGTCCAGTTTGACGTTACCCCATACGTGGCTACGCATACCTGAATCTTTAAACTCTTCAGAGAAAGTGATCCCGGAGCGTCCTTCACGCAGAGATGCCAGGACTTCCTGCTGGTTATTACCGATGCTGGAAACGATGCCCAGGCCAGTAATCACTGCACGTTTCATTCAATACCTCTGTAAGTCGCACTAAAGTAAGTTTCGAGTCGCACAATAGCGTACACTTGTACGCCGAACAAGTCCGATCAGCCAATTTCTGCGGAAATTTGCACCCTCAGGCACACATCGCTAAGATCGTGCCACTGCCTGTCAGACGAGTAACTTACGTGAAACATAACGCTATACAACCCGCCAACCTCGAATTCAACGCTGAGGGTACACCTGTTTCCCGAGATTTTGATGACGTCTACTTCTCTAATGATAACGGACTGGAGGAAACTCGTTATGTTTTCCTCAACGGAAACCACATTCTTTCGCGCTTCCCTGACCACCCGCGCAGCCAGTTTGTGGTGGCTGAGAGCGGTTTTGGTACGGGTTTAAACTTTCTTACCCTCTGGCAGGCGTTTGCGCATTTCCGCACCGCACACCCCGACGCTACCCTGCAAAGATTACATTTCATCAGTTTTGAAAAATTTCCGCTGACCCAGGACGACTTGATCCTTTCGCATCAGCACTGGCCAGAACTCGCCCCCTTTGCAGAGCAGCTGCAAAAGCAGTGGCCCCTGCCGCTGGCGGGCTGCCATCGCCTGATCATGGACGAGGGGCGCGTCACGCTCGATCTGTGGCTTGGGGACATTAACGCGCTAACCGAAACCCTGGATGACTCGCTTAATCAGAAAGTCGATGCCTGGTTTTTAGATGGCTTTGCCCCGGCGAAAAATCCGGAGATGTGGAATGACAATCTGTTTTCTGCAATGGCGCGCCTGGTGCGCCCGGGCGGGACATTTGCGACCTTTACCTGCGCCGGTTTTGTCCGTCGCGGGTTAAAAGAGGCCGGTTTCAGCGTGCAGAAGGTAAAAGGTTTTGGCCGCAAACGGGAAATGCTGGTGGGGGTGATGGAGCAGGACAACGCCTCCCCGGCTCGCGCCCCCTGGTTTGCCCGCAGCGGCAGTGAGAAACGGGAAACGGCCATTATCGGCGGCGGCGTCGCCAGTGCCCTTCTCGCGCTGGCCCTGATTCAGCGCGGCTGGCAGGTCACCTTGTACTGCGCCGACGACGGCCCGGCCGCGGGAGCGTCCGGCAATCGCCAGGGGGCGCTTTACCCGCTACTCAGCGCTCACGATCCGGCCCTGAGCCGCTTTTTCCCCGCGGCCTTTACTTTCGCCCGTCGTTTCTACGATGCCCTGCCGGTTAGCTTTGATCATGACTGGTGCGGCGTAACCCAGCTCGGCTGGGATGAAAAAAGTCAGCAAAAAATCGACCAGATGCTTTCACTGGGGCTGCCAGCTCCCCTCGCCGCAGCGGTGAACGCGGCGCAGGTGCATGAAACAACCGGGGTGGAAACCGGCTGCGGTGGCATTCAGTACCCGCTCGGCGGCTGGCTCTGCCCGGCAGAACTCACCGCAGGCGCTATCGCCCTCGCCTGCCAGCGCGGTTTACAGGTGCACTACGCCCGCACCGCAGCATCTTTAACGCGTGAAGAGGCACAGTGGACGATTACCTTTAGCGACGGCCAGCGCGAGCAGCATCACGCGGTAGTGCTGGCCAACGGGGAAAATATCAGTGGGTTCAGTCAGACAGAGGCCCTACCGGTCTATCCGGTGAGTGGCCAGGTCAGCCATATCCCGGCGGCGCCTCGGCTCAGCCAGCTGCGCCAGGTACTCTGTTATGACGGCTACCTCACGCCACAGAATCCCTCCAACGGCCAGCACTGTATTGGCGCCAGTTATCATCGCGGCGAGACCGAGGCTCGCTATCGCGATGAAGATCAGCAGCATAATCGTCAGCGCTTGCTGGACTGCTTCCCCAGTGCTGAATGGGCTAAAGAGGTGGATGTCAGCGGCAAGCAGGCCCGTAACGGGGTGCGCTGCGCCTCGCGCGATCATCTGCCGATGATCGGTAACGTGGCAGACTACGACGCCACGCTGGCGCGCTATGCCGATCTGGCAAGCAATAAAGAGAACGCCGACTCTGCGCCGGTGTGGCCCGATCTCTATCTGCTGGGTGCGCTGGGTTCGCGTGGCCTCTGCTCCGCGCCGCTGGCGGCAGAGGTGCTGGCATCGCAAATGAGTAATGAGCCTATTCCGCTGGATGCGACGACCCTGGCGGGATTGAATCCGAACCGGCTATGGGTGAGAAAATTGCTGAAAGGAAAGCAGGTAAAATAGGGGTACTTCCCTCTCCCGCGGGAGAGGGAGGGTAAAGCTTAGTGCTTGCTGGCCTGCTGGAACAGGTTGTCCCACATGCCCACCACCAGAGACTGGTCGCGCGGGTTGAGTTCACCGGCCTGAATCGCTTTTTCAAGGCTGCGGCTCACCCCCTGGTGCACGGCCTGCGGAGAGTGATCGTCACCCGCTTCCAGCTCGGCAATCGCCAGCGTCAGGTGCCCACGCAGATAACCGCTGGCAAACAGTTCATCGTCACTGGCGTGCTCTACCATGTCATCAATTAACGCCAGGATGCGTGATTCAAATTCTGCGATCATCTTCTTTCCTCAATTAAGATCTTCCGGCCACGGGAACTGCTCCGCCGTTATGGCCGGTGTGTGATAATAGTTTTGCAGCGCCTGGATAAAGCGCGCCGGGCGTTCCGGTATTCCCTTATCCAGGTACGTCATGACCTGCGCATGCACGCGACGTTGAAACGCGATACGATCCGGTTCGCACTCGCCTTCCAGATTGTCGCAGCTGACGTTAAAGGGAAAACCCGCCGCGACGCAAAACAACCATTCGAGGGACTGCGGTTTCACTTCCACATCCTCAAATTGCCCCTGCGTCGCGGCGTCGCGACCGTCCGGGCAGTACCAGTAGCCGAAATCGACCTGCTCGCGGCGGGCTTTTCCGGCAATGCACCAGTGTGAGATCTCGTGCATGGCGCTGGCATAAAATCCGTGGGCAAAGACGATCCGGTTGTACGACACTTCTGCATCTGCAGGAAGATAGATCGGTTCGTCGTCGCCTTTAATCAGACGGGTATTAAAATCATCGGCAAAGCAGCCGTCGAAAATGGCGATCAGCTGTTCATATTTATGCGTACTGTTCATTAGTTCATCCCCAACCAGCTGAGGATCTCCTGTCCGTGGCTGTCATAAAGTAGTTTTGCACTCATCACCGCCGAGACGATCACGATCATCGGACGAATGAGCTGTTGCCCTTTGCTGAGCACCAGGCGCGAACCCATTCGCGCCCCAAGAAATTGTCCTGCCATCATGACAAAACCGGTTGCCCAGATCACCTTACCGCCGATGATAAACAGCAGCAGGCCGCCCAGGTTCGAGGTGGCGTTGAGCATTTTGGCATGGGCGGTGGATTTAGCGAGGTTAAAACCGGCCAGGGTGACAAAGGCCAGCGCGTAGAACGACCCGGCCCCCGGCCCGAAAAAGCCGTCGTAGAATCCCACGCAACCCCCGGCGATGAGGGCAAACGGCAGACCGTGCAGTCGGCGCTGGCGGTCCTCTTCGCCCAGTTTTGGCATAAGCAGGAAGTAGAGACCAATACAGATGACCAGCAGCGGCAGGATTTGACGTAAGATGTCGGACTGAACGTGCTGCACCAGCAGCGCCCCGCTCGTTGAGCCGATAAAGGTCATCAAAATATTGAGTTTCTGATCGGCAATGCTGACCACTTTGCGGCGTACAAAATAGAGCGTGGCGGAGACGGATCCCCCGCAGGCCTGCAGCTTATTGGTCGCCAGCGCTTGCGCCGGGCTCATCCCTACCGCTAACAGCGCAGGGACAGTTAACAAGCCGCCGCCGCCCGCCAGGGCATCGATAAAGCCCGCCAGCATAGCGACAAAAAAAAGTGCCAGCAGCAGCAGCGGTGACACCATAAATAACTCAACGAAATTATCCATTACAGTACATGCTCGTCCAGTAGCGCCTGACAGGAAGGGGGCAGCGGAGGCGGTGTCTTCTTCTCAGGTTTAGTGGTACCCGGTTTTGGTGGTTCAAACCAGCTTTGTAACTCCATGCCACAGCCGTCGCCATCCGGAGGCAAAGGCTGATCTTCACACTCCAGGCTGTTTGCCGGGCAGCGCAGCCGAACGTGCATATGCGCGCGATGCTGGAACCACGGCCGCACTTTGCGCAGCCAGTCACGATCGCTGCCGGCATCCTGGCAAAGACGCTGTTTAATGGCCGGGTTAACAAAGATGCGCGTCACGTCGTTGTCTTTTGCCGCAAGCTTGATCAGGCTAAATACCTCTGGGGTCCAGAGCGACGGCACCACGTTTTTGCCGTCACGCGCTACCAAATCCAGCGCCTGGGGCTTTAATAATTGCGAAGACGTCCAGCGTGTTTTAGGGAGTTGCAGGAAGATATCGACATCCAGCCCGGTCTGATGGCTGGCGTGGCCGCCATTGAAGCGCCCGCCCGCTGGCATCCCCATATCGCCTATCAGCATCGTTCCCAGCCCGAGAGTGTTAACCTGGGTACCCAGACGTTCGATAAACGAGACCAGATCCGGATGGCCGAAGTAACGTCGCTGATCGGTGCGCATGACTTGATACGTGCTGGATTGCAACGGCAGCGCTTGCGCGCCGACGATACAGCCATTCGAGAAGGCGCCAATAGACTGCGCGCTTCCCGCCACCGGATGGGTAATCTTCTGCCACGGCGTCGCTGCCAGGCTGGCTCCGCTGGCAACCAGCGCCAGCAGAGCAATTGTGGTTTTTTTCATGTTTACCAGCGTGGAATGGTGGTCGTCACATCCGCATTCTGCGCGCGCTGGCGCAGGAAGTGATCCATCAGCACGATGGCCAGCATCGCTTCTGCGATCGGCACCGCGCGGATCCCCACACAAGGATCGTGACGCCCTTTGGTGATCATCTCAACTTCTTCGCCAGAGCGGTTAATCGTGTGACCCGGCACGGTGATGCTGGAGGTCGGTTTCAGCGCAATATTGGCCACAATGTGCTGACCGCTGCTGATACCACCCAGAATGCCGCCCGCATGATTGCTCTGGAAGCCCTCTTTGGTAATTTCATCGCGATTCTGACTACCGCGCAGCGCCGCAACGCCGAAACCGTCGCCAATCTCCACCCCTTTCACGGCGTTGATGCTCATCATCGCGTGGGCGATATCAGCATCCAGGCGGTCGAAGACCGGTTCACCCCAGCCCGCAGGAACACCCTCCGCCACAACCGTGACTTTGGCACCGATGGAGTCGCCCTCTTTTTTCAGGCCACGCATCAGTTCGTCCAGCGCCTCAAGTTTATCGGCATCGGCACAGAAGAACGGGTTTTGTTCGACCTGATCCCAGTCTTTGATGGCCAGCGGAATGTCGCCCATCTGGGTAAGGCAGCCGCGGATCACGATGCCAAATTTCTGGGCCAGGTATTTCTTGGCAATCGCCCCTGCCGCCACGCGCATCGCTGTCTCACGCGCAGAAGAGCGTCCGCCGCCGCGATAGTCGCGAAAACCGTATTTTTGTTCGTAGGTGTAATCGGCATGGCCCGGACGGAACACATCTTTAATGGCGCCGTAATCCTGCGAGCGCTGGTCAGTGTTTTCAATCAGCAGACCAATGCTGGTGCCGGTTGTGCGGCCTTCGAAAACACCGGAAAGGATCTTGACGCTGTCCGGCTCGCGACGCTGTGTGGTGTAGCGCGAGGTGCCCGGGCGACGACGGTCGAGGTCGTGCTGTAAATCCGCTTCTGTCAGTTCGATGCCTGGCGGCACGCCATCAACGATACAGCCCAGCGCCAGCCCGTGTGACTCACCGAACGTGGTCACGCGGAATAATTGTCCAATACTGTTTCCTGCCATCACGGCTCCGTTGTCGTTGTTCTGTGTTTGAGCGTTGTGAAACGGGCCGAAGCCCGCTGGATTAATCTTTGTAGATGCTGAAGTATTCGCGCGCTGCGATCAGCTGCGCTTTGGTCAGCATAAAGACGCCGTCGCCACCGTTGTCAAATTCGAGCCAGGTGAACGGCACATCCGGGTACTGCTCTATCAGATGTACCATGCTGTTGCCCACTTCACAAATCAGAACGCCGTCGTCGGTCAGGTACTCTGGCGCGCAGGCCAGAATGCGGCGGGTCAGTTTCAGGCCGTCGCTACCGGAGGCAAGACCCAACTCTGGTTCATGGCGATACTCGTTTGGCAGATCGGACATATCTTCCGCATCGACGTACGGCGGGTTGGTGACAATCAGATCATATTGCAGCTTCGGCAAATCGCGGAACAGATCGGAGCGGATCGGCGTGACGTGATGGATCAGGCCATGCTCTTCGATGTTATGTTCCGTCACCGCCAGCGCGTCGGAAGAGATATCGACCGCGTCCACCTCTGCTTCCGGGAAGGCGTAAGCACAGGCAATAGCTATACAGCCGCTACCGGTGCACATATCCAGAATATGTTCAGGCTGATGGTCGATAAGGCCAGAGAACTGATTGTTAATCAGCTCACCAATAGGCGAACGCGGAACCAGCACGCGCTCATCAACGTAGAATTCGTGGCCGCAGAACCAGGCTTTATTGGTGAGGTAGGCTACCGGAATACGCTCGTTCACGCGGCGAATGACGCGCTCAACGATACGGTGTTTCTCGCTGGAGGTCAGGCGCGCAGTGCGCATATCTTCAGGGATATCCAGTGGCAGATAGAGCGACGGCAGAACTAACTGCACCGCTTCGTCCCACGGGTTATCAGTACCGTGACCATACCAGATGTTGGCGGCGCTGAAGCGGCTAACCGACCAACGCAACATGTCCTGAATGGTATGCAGCTCATTCACTGCTTCATCGACAAATATTTTATCCACTTTTCCCTCCAGGGCATGCTCGCTAATTTTTCGGCGGCTAGTTTGCCATGAAGACGGCGATAAATCAGCATTGTCAGCAACGGCTGGCGTTTAAAAAATGCGTTTTGCGGGGCGGGTAGTCAGGTACACTGTGGCAAACAGAAGATGAGACGACCAAATGAAAAAGAAAACATCGCTCAGCGAGGAGGATCAAACGCTGTTTCGTCAGCTCATGACCGGCACGCGTAAAATTAAGCAGGACACCTTTGTCCACCGCCCGCAGCGTAAAAAAATCACCGAGCTACCGGTAAAACGCCTGATCTCAGAGCAGGCCGATGCCAGCCACTATTTCTCGGATGAATTTCAGCCGCTGCTGAATACGGAAGGGGCGATGAAGTATGTGCGCCCGGATGTGAGCCACTTTGAGCTGAAGAAATTGCGTCGGGGTGATTATTCGCCGGAGTTATTTCTCGATCTGCACGGATTAACCCAGATGCAGGCCAAACAGGAGCTGGGCGCATTGATCGCCGCCTGCCGTCGGGAGCATGTTTTCTGCGCCTGCGTGATGCACGGCCACGGAAAGCATATTCTTAAACAGCAAACCCCGCTCTGGCTTGCCCAGCATCCGCATATTATGGCTTTTCATCAGGCACCCAAAGAGTACGGTGGAGATGCCGCATTACTGGTGCTGATTGAGGTGGAAGAGTGGCAGCCGCCTGAGCTGCCCTGACAGAAAGGCGGGTGCTAAGCGCCCCGCCTTAATGACATTGGCGTCAGATGGCTTTGGCCATCTTTAGATTGCAAGGGCCGATCTGCCAGTTAAACACCCCTTTACCCGACTCATCGAGAGTGACATTCGCTATCCCTGAGGTGCTGAACATCGGCGGCGTTTCGCCCGGGCAGAGTTCAGAAACCAGATAACCAACCAGTGGCAGGTGGGAGATGATCAGCGCCGAGGCGACACCTTCATTGCACAGGGCCTGAAGATAGGCACTGACCAGACCGACATCGCCGCCCGGAGTAAGCTCAGGCAGAACATCGACCTCTTTTGGCAGGTTCATACACTCCCCTACCACATCCAGCGTCTGTTCAGCTCGCAGATACGGGCTCACCAGGACACGTTCAATATCCACTTTTTGCCCTTTCAGCCAGGTAGCCATCTGACGGGATTCGTCACAGCCGCAAGGTGTAAGAGGACGGACAGAGTCACTGGCGGCTTCAAGAGCCGCGTCGCCGTGACGCATGATAAAAACTTGCATATTGCACCGCTTTTGTTGACCAGGATCATCGGCGTTCACAACCTGCAAAAATTGCAGGGTAGCAAACCCAATGGCCGGGCATTGTGCCTGATCCCATCGTTGAATGAAACGCCGTTTTTTACCTCATCGGCGTAATTATAGTCAATGCCCGTTTACAATTTGGACGGAGACCCTTCATTCAACGAAGGATTTACTCTTCTTTGACCTTAACTTACAAGATCAGTTTCTTTTGCTGGCCAGAATTTCAGCCCCTGCGTGGCCATCTGCAATAGTGCGTCGCACGGTGCGAACCGTGGGCCATATTGCGCAGCCAGACGCTGCAACGTTGCAACCACTTCACCCGCTCCCAGCGTATCCATATACCTGAACGGGCCACCCAGGAAAGGTGGAAAACCGATACCAAACACCGCACCGATATCGCCATCCCGGGCGTTTTTGATCACACCCTCGTCAAAGCAGCGTGCCGCTTCGTTAAGCATCATCATTACGCAGCGTTCTACGCACTGCGCTGCGGAGAGTTTGCTCTGCCCCTGTGACCTAATAAGCCCATAAATCGCTGGGTCAACTTGCTTCTTGCTTTTACGCCCTTTTGCAGCGTAAAGATAGAAACCACGGCCATTTTTTCTGCCTTTGCGATCGTCATTCAAAATCGCTGCAACGATGTTTGCAGGGGCAGCAAATCGTTCACCGTAAGCACTTTCCAGTACAGGAATAATTTTAGTTCCGGTATCAATTCCTACCTCATCCAAAAGTTGGATTGGGCCGACGGGGAAACCAAATTTCACCAGTGCGTCGTCGATATGCTCGACCTTTTCCCCTTCGGTGAGTAGACGCATCGCCTCATTAATGTAGGGAGCAAGAATACGGTTCACGTAGAAACCGGCTTTATCCGCTACCACGATCGGCGTTTTTCCCTGCTTTTTCGCCAGACTGACGATAGTTGCCACGGTTTGCGGACTGGTCGCAGCGTGTGGAATCACCTCCACCAGCGGCATTTTTTCAACCGGACTAAAGAAATGGAGCCCAATCACTTGCTCCGGCCGCGCAGCAAGGGCGGCAATATCACTAATCGGCAGCGAAGAGGTATTTGACGCAAAAATGGTGTGCGGCGCGCAGTGCGCTTCAACCTCTGCCACCATCTGCTGTTTAAGCGCCAGATCTTCAAACACCGCCTCGATCACCACATCCCGGTGATGAAATCCGCTGTAGTCCGTGGTACCGGAGATCATTCCCAGGGTTTTATCGCGCTCGCTGGCTTTGATATGGCGCCGTTTGACCTTGTTATCAAGCTGCTGCCAACTGTGCTGCAGCGCATGATTGATCCCTTTTGGATTGATGTCTTTAATACGTACTGGCACTCTGGCCTTGCTGGCGGTGACAAAGGCAATTCCCCCTCCCATCAGTCCGCCTCCGAGCACGCCAACCGCATTGAGCGGGCCAGGTTGAGCCTCGCTGCCGGGATCTTTTTTCAGATCGGTACTGGCGAAAAAGAGACTGCGTAACGCCTGCGATTCGGTAGTCATCGCCAGTTCACCAAAGGCTTTCGCTTCAGCGGCATAACCGCTGCTGCTGCCCTGAGCAAGACCTGTCTCCACGACCTCAAGAATGCGTTTTGCCGCCGGGTAGTTTCCTTTGGTCTTCTGCTCGGTTTTTTTACCCACCATGCTGAAGAGCAAGGTGCGCCCCAGCGGCCCGGCCAGCACACGCTCGCGCACGGGCAGAAGGCGACGGGTCGTACGCCCCTGCAGGGCGCGCTCGACGGCCGCCTCAAGCAGAATGGAGTGCGGTACCACTTCATCCACCAGCCCCGCCTTCAGCGCCTGCCGCGGACGCAGTTGCTTGCCGGTGAGGATCATCTCCAGGGCCATGCTGACACCCACCAGACGCGGCAGACGCTGCGTGCCGCCAGAGCCGGGAAGCAGGCCGAGCTGAACTTCCGGTAAACCGAGTACCGTTTTGTTGTCGTCAGTGCAGACGCGCCCATGACATGCCAGCGCCAGCTCAAGCCCACCGCCGAGACAGGCGCCGTGGATCGCGGCGATCGCCGGGATCGACAAGGCATGGATCTCGGCCATGATCTGCTGTCCCTGGCGGGCAAGATCTTCGGCAGCCTGTGCGTCAGGCGCACTGGCAATCATGTTGATATCGGCGCCGGCAATAAAGTTGTCGGGTTTTGCAGAAATGAACACCAGGCCGCGCAGCGCTTTGTTTTCACGCACCTGTTTGAGGATGGCACGCACCTGCGCGCCAAATTCGGCTTTCAGGGTATTCATCTTTTCGCCGGGGGCGTCGATGGTCACCACCGCCACGTTATCCAGCCGTACATGTAGGGTAAATGCTGTCATGTTATCCATTATTCCGCCTCCAGTACCATGGCTGCACCCAAACCACCCGCCGCGCAGGCGGTGACGAGGCCAAATCCACCACCGCGACGGCGCAGCTCGTGCAGCGTCTGGGTAATCATGCGCGCCCCGGTTGCCGCGAAGGGATGTCCGTAGGCAATAGATCCACCCAGCACGTTGAATTTGCTCTCATCAACCTCGCCGGTGGCATGAGAGCGCCCCAGTACATCACGGGCGAATCGTTCGCTGGCAAGCAATTGCAGGTTCGCCAGCGTCTGGGCGGCAAACGCTTCGTGCATATCAATAAGGGTAAGATCGCCGAGGGTAAGACCCGCTCGCTCCAGCGCCAGTGGCGTGGACCAGGCAGGGCCCAGCAGCATGTCTTGCCAGACATCAATGGCGGTAAAGGCGTAGCTGCGCAGGTAGCCGAGCGGCGTGAGCCCCAGCTCTCTGGCACGAGATTCAGTCATCAGGATCACGGCGGCGGCACCATCGGTGAGCGGCGTGCTGTTTGCGGCCGTTACGGTGCCATGTTTACGATCAAAAGCCGGGCGCAGTTTGGCATAATCGGCAAGCGTTGATTGGCCACGAATATTGTTGTCTTCACTTAGCGGCTCACGGTACGGCGGGGTGTATGCCGTCATAACCTCCTGAGCCAGCTTTCCCTCCGCCCAGGCTTGCGCTGCGCGCTGATGGGAGCGATGAGCCAGCATATCCTGTTGCTCGCGGGTGATACCGTAGGTTTTTGCCATCTGTTCAGCGGTGTCGCCCATCCGCAGACCCGTGGAGTACTCGGCAACCGCAGGGGGCACCGGAAGCAGATCGCGCAGACGCAGCCGTGAGAAGAGTTTTAAACGTTGCCCCAGGGTCCGGGCTTTGTTGACGTCTACCAGCACCCGGGCCAGCGTTTTACTCACACCAATGGGGAGCACAGACGAGGAGTCAGCGCCGCCGGCAATACCGGCGCGAATGGTGCCAGCCATCAGGCTTTCGGCAACGTTAGCCACCGCCTGGAAGCTGGTGGCGCAGGCGCGGCTGACGCTGTAAGCATCGGTATGTACGTTCATACCCGTGCCCAGCACAATTTCACGGGCGATATTTGGCGCTTCCGGCATTTGCACAACCTGGCCAAAGACCAGCTGTTCAATCACCTCGGGAGGTATTTCGCTGCGGGCAAGCATCTCCCCCACGACCATTTTTCCCAGATCGACAGCCGGTATCCCGTGAAACGCCGTTGCCTGGCGGGCAAAGGGGGTACGTAATCCGCTGACAATGGCAATGCGATCGCCCTGACGGGTGATTAGCGGTAATGCCTGACTCATAACACTCCCCTGTAATGACAAAATTAAGCGCAAAGTGGTCTGACCTGATAACAGTCTTAACCAAATTTTTACATAAGCCAATCAGGAGGAAGAAAAATTGCGAGCGGTAACACAGAGAGGGGGAGAAAACGCCTCTGGAATCAGAGGCGTTGATGCGAATCTTAACGCAGCCCAAGCTGGAAAATCAGCGTTTCGGCTTCACAGGCAAAGACAAAATCGATATCCAGCTGCACGCCACCTTCAACCTCTTTAAAGGTAGGGGTGATCTGGCAAGGATCGGACTCCACGCCACGCGCGCGTTCTGTTAATGCGGCAAGGGTCTCTTCAGCCTCGGCACGGGTGTCGAACACACGGCTGTATGAGGCGGTGCAATCGGAGTTGTCCATGATGGTGCCAACATCCATACAGCAGCAAACCGGGGTTTCATCAGCACTGCATTTACTCATAGTCGCTTTCCTCTCTTTTCGCGCAGGGCGCGAGCTAAACACGATGCTGATATTTTACTCCCCGGAGAATCCGCTCTCCAGTCGTTAATGGCGTAAAGCGCGACCCCGGCGCTTTATCCCACTTAAAAATGATCTAAAACAAAAATCACCCATTCGGAGGAGTCCGATGGGCGGCAAAATTGCCAGCCAGATCCCGTTTCGAAAAACATGTTGTGCGAAATTAATAAACATACTTGCAACATTCCATCTGGTCAGACCTATACTCTCGCCACTGGTCTGATTTCTAAGTGTTACCTCAGACCCTACACTTCGCGCTCCTGTTACTCTATGTAACAAAAATTGCATAAAAATAACTCAATGAGGTTATGGTCATGAGCCAGAAAACCCTGTTTAAAAAAACTGCGTTAGCAGTCGCAGTGGCAATCGTCTCCACCTCCGCCTGGTCAGCGGGCTTCCAGCTTAACGAATTCTCTTCCTCGGGCCTTGGCCGTGCCTATTCCGGGGAAGGTGCAATCGCTGACGACGCAGGTAACGTGAGCCGTAACCCGGCCCTGATTACCCTGTTCGACCGTCCGACCTTCTCGATCGGTGCCGTTTATATCGATCCGGATGTTGACGTAAAAGGTAACTCAGCCCTGACGGGCAGTGCCAACCAGGACAATATTGCCCCGGTAGCCTGGGTGCCGAATATGCACTTCGTTATGCCAATCAATGAACAGTTTGGCTGGGGCGCATCCGTAACCTCTAACTATGGTCTGGCAACCGAATTTAATAATAATTATGGTGCCGGGATTTACGGCGGTAAAACCGATCTGACTACCGTTAACCTGAATCTGAGCGGTGCCTATCGTCTGAATAATAGCTGGAGCTTCGGTCTTGGTTTCGATGCCGTTTACGCGAAGGCCAAAATTGAGCGCTACGCAGGTTCCCTGGGTCCACTGCTGGCTGGCGGCTTGCAACAGCAGGGTGTCCCTTCCCAGTTGGTTGACGGTATCAACTCTCCGGACGATCAGATTGCTCACCTGAAAGGGGATGAGTGGGGCTATGGCTGGAACGCCGGTATCCTCTATGAGCTGGATAAAAACAACCGTTGGGGCCTGACCTATCGCTCTGAAGTGAAAATCGACTTCGACGGCGACTACAAGAGTTCTATCAATCCGGCGTTAAGCTCAATCTTCGCCAGCATGGGGATGACTCAGCTGCCAGCGGGCACCGGCGGCAGAACCGTTAACGGCTCCCTGACCCTGAATCTTCCGGAAATGTGGGAAGTTTCGGGTTATAACCGCGTTGCGCCGCAATGGGCGATTCACTACAGCCTGGCATACACCAGCTGGAGTCAGTTCCAGGAGCTGAAAGCGAAAGGCGACAATGGCCAGGTGCTGTTCCAGAAGGACGAAGGCTTTAAAGATGCGTATCGTATCGCGCTGGGTACCACTTATTATTACGATAAAAACTGGACCTTCCGCACCGGTATTGCCTTCGATGACAGCCCGGTTCCGGCTGACAAACGCTCTATCTCCATTCCTGACCAGGATCGTCTGTGGCTGAGTGCCGGTATGACGTATGCCTTCAACGATGATGCCTCTATCGACGTCGGTGCATCTTATATGCACGGCCAGAAAGTGAGCTTCACCGAAGGTGAAGGCGCTGCGGCTTACGACTTCAAATCTGAAGGGAAAGCCTGGCTGTTCGGTACGAACTTTAACTACGCGTTCTGATTTCGCGCAGGCAGTAAAAAAGGTGAGCTTAGCTCACCTTTTTTTTATTCCGCATCAATCTCGGATAGGTTGTTCTCGATCGCCTTGGCGTTCGGGTTCTCTTCCGGCTTCAACTTACCGCCGCTGGCAATAAAGTCGTGATTCTGGAAGTACGCCTCACGCACCAGAATGTACGGATCGGAAGACTGACGCAGCAGCCCATCGGAATCCAGCAGCTGCGCGCGGCTTTCAACACCTTCAAGGGTCCACTTACCGATAGAGAGTGGCCAGGTAAGCCAGGAGAGCACTGGGTAAAGGGTATCGACCATATCACCGCCATCCTCACGCAGCGTAAAGCTGCCATAGAATGGCAAATGGACGTACGGGCCGTAACCCACATCGTAATGCCCAAGCGTACTACCGAAACGGTGCGGCTGTTCACGCTGCAGTTTAGGATTAGCCATCCCCGCCACGTCAATAAAGCCCCCCATCCCCAGCAAGGTATTCAGGAAGAAGCGGGTGAAATGCACCATGCCCTGATAGGGATCGCCCTGCAGGAAATAGTTCGCCATCACGGCAGGCTCTTCAAGGTTGCTGGTGAAGTTGCTCAGACCGTTACGGGCCGGCTGAGGGACGTAATCACGCCAGGCGACCGCCACGGGACGGACGACATAAGGATCCAGCACGTTGTAGTTGAAGCTGTACATAGAGCGGTTAAACCCTTCGAACGGGTCCGAGCGCCCCTGCTGCTCTCCGGAACTGGCACACCCCACTAGCAAAGTCGTGCCCAGCGCAAGCGCCGATAGCCGAAGTTTCATAGGTTTCTCCCTGTTAAGTATGGCCATCGTTGATTGCCATCCGCAACGAAGCGTTTGCGCTCCGTCTGTAAACATGCAGGTGATTGTATCAGCACGTTTATCGATGTCCACGAACACAATTACGGGCAGGAATCATCATCTTTATGATTTCAGAATAGCCTGGCTTAGCATTTTCGATCGCCGCCGATTTTAACTCTGCTTTAAAGAAGATGTATTGGCTTTATAAGCTTTAGAAGAATTTCGGAGCTTCCCCAAGGGATACGGGCAAAAAGTCGCTACGCTTAATAGATAAGAACCCCGTCAGGAGCAGCGAAATGGATGAATTAAAAGAAGAGAAAATTGATGAGCATACCGAAGATTTGGAAGTCGAAAGTGAAGAGAAAAGTCGGGGCAAAAAAATAGAGGTCGACGAGGAACATCTTCCGTCTCGGGCGATGGCGATTCATGAGCACATTCGCCAGGATGGTGAAAAAGAGATGGAACGCGATGCGATGGCCCTCTTCTGGTCGGCTATCGCCGCGGGGCTATCGATGGGCGCGTCTCTGCTGGCGAAAGGGATTTTCCACGTACAGCTTGACGGCGTGCCGGGTGCTTTTCTGCTGGAAAACCTCGGCTACACCTTTGGTTTTATTATCGTCATTATGGCGCGTCAGCAACTCTTTACCGAAAACACCGTCACCGCCGTTCTGCCCGTTATGCAGAGCCCGACATGGAGCAACTTTGGCCTGTTGATGCGGTTGTGGAGCGTGGTACTGCTGGGGAATATCGTCGGGACCGGGATAGCGGCCTGGGCGTTTGAATATATGCCCATTTTTGATGAAGAGACGCGAGATGCTTTTGTCAAAATTGGTATGGACGTGATGAAGAATACTCCGCTGGAGATGTTCTCCAACGCGATTATTTCCGGCTGGATCATCGCCACCATGGTGTGGATGTTTCCCTCTGCCGGCTCGGCGAAAATCGTGGTCATTATTCTGATGACCTGGCTGATTGCGCTGGCCGATACGACGCATATCGTGGTTGGCGCCGTTGAAATTCTGTACCTGGTTTTCAACGGGACAATCCCCTGGACGGAATTTTTCTGGCCATTCGCTCTGCCAACCCTGGCGGGAAATATCTGCGGCGGCACCTTTATTTTTGCTCTGCTGAGCCATGCGCAAATCCGTAACGACATGTCAAATAAGCGCAAGGCCGAAGCCAAAGCGAAAGAACAGGAGTTGCAGGAAAGCGGGAAAGACGCAAAAAAATCAACCTGAATGGCGACTCTTTAAGCAGTCGGGCGGCCACGCGCTTAACGCAAAGTGTAAATGACGTTATACTCGTGCCGCCTCGTCCCCTTAGTTAAATGGATATAACGAGCCCCTCCTAAGGGCTAGTTGCAGGTTCGATTCCTGCAGGGGACAATACCCTTTCATTTCATCACGTTTCAACACACTTCACCTCCTCCCTTAAAACGAGAAAAATCAGGGCTTGACGCCTTGAACATGGTTTCAGTTCATTTCATGACATTACATGATCCTGATGGTATCGTTGATGGTACTCACGGTTCGATAAGCCGATACCATCAACTGACAACAAAGATTACCCTCCATGGCACTAAATGAGCTATCACCTAAGAAAGTTGAAAACGCTAAACCCAAAGAAACAGACTACAAACTGACGGATGGGGGCAGCCTGTATCTTTTAGTTAAAAAGAACGGGACCAAGGCATGGCGAATGAACTACAGATTTAACGGCAAACAAGCTACGCTGGCTTTGGGCGTTTTCCCAGACGTTTCGCTGGCACTTGCCCGTAAGCGCAGAGATGAAGCAAGGCAACTTTTAGCCGACGGTGTTGACCCCAGAGTATCTAAAAAAGCAGCGCCAACAGAACCCACCTCGGCTACATTCCAGACAATCGCTTTAGAGTGGCACAAAGGCTCTATAGGCCATCCTTCATGGAAAGAAATTACCCGCATTAAAATTTTAAGAGAAATGGAAAATCATATTTTCCCATTTATCGGAAATAAACCCATCGATTCATTAAAAACAAGTGATCTGTTGCCATTATTAGTGAGGATGAGTGATCAGGGAATTGGAGCGACAACAGGAAGAGTGAAAACTACTCTTGCAAGTGTTTTCCGGTACGCTATTCAGCGTGGAATTGTTGAATACAACCCTACCCATGATCTAAGAGGAGCAATTGCCAGTCCCAAAATAAAGCATCGTCCTGCACTTCCGTTAGAACGATTACCCGAATTAGTATCAAAAATTGATAGCTATACAGGGAGGCCGTTAACTAAGTTGGCGGTATTATTTTCCCTTCATACTTTTGTTCGCTCCAGTGAACTAAGACACGCAAGATGGGAGGAAATTAATTTTGAAACTGCAATGTGGACTATTCCTGCTGAAAGAAAAAGAATTGAGGGGGTAAAATATTCAGAACGCGGGGCAAAAATGGGTAGTATTCATTATGTTCCATTATCTAATGAAGCTATTGATGTTCTCGAAGCCATTAAAAAAATAAGTGGTGAGTATGAGCTTATTTTCCCCGGAGATAGTAACCCTTACAAGCCGATGAGTGAGAACACAGTTAATAAGTCGTTGAGGATTATGGGGTACGACACGCAGGCGGACATTTGCCTTCACGGATTCAGAGCAATGGCGTGCTCAGCCCTGACAGAATCAGGGTTATGGTCTAGGGATGCAGTGGAACGGCAAATGAGCCATCAAGAACGAAATGAAGTTCGAGCGGCTTATGTTCACTTGGCACAACACATGCAAGAACGCCGGAGAATGATGCAATGGTGGTCACATTATATAATCAGCAATTGTGAAAGTTATATTGCACCCTATGAAATTAGTGAAAAACCATTGGCAATGCTTAAGGTGGTCAAATAATGAGCAAACATAACGAAAAAAATATTTGGAAACGTAACGGCTTAGCCCCATTAGAATATTGCTCTGTATCCAGAGCGGCAAAAATACTTGATTGTGAAATTGATGATATATTCCACTGGTGTTATACAGGGAAAATTAATCTCTGTTTAAATTTTCAAAACATTTATTATTTCTATATTCCATTCTTAAAGTCCGATGGTGATATTTTAGAGCAAGTTGAAACTCTCAATCTAGAAGCTCTGCCATCTGCGGATGGCATACCATATATTTTCGCAGATAAATTTAAGTCAGGTTATTTTTACATACCTGAAAAATTTCATTTGGTCGAAACCGAAGAACATTACTTGGTACAAACATATCTTAATGGAATATGGCCTGTAGATGGAAATATTTTATCTGCAATAAATACGGGATTAATGGACTCAATTGAACTTTCTTTATTTAGTGAAGAAAACCCTGAATTTAAATCAGAAGGGGAAAGATTTCAACTCATTTCTCCAATTTTGATAAATAATCAATTTTCTGGAAAATTAAAGAACTGCGTAGAGGGTGATATTAAATACTTACAGTATCTTTGCGAGCATGCTCCTGATATAAACGACAAGCACTATCAACTGCAAATTACTGGTTATTATATTGAATATATAAATAAACATGCTTTATCTGGCACACACATGCCTGTAATAAGCAAAGATAAAGATACAAGAACATTAACCTCATATCAAACAACTGAAACGCCGAAAGTCAGGACTACGGCGAAACAATCAACCTACATAGCATCCCTGATGAATGCTTTGGGGGTAACGGAAGAAATGATGAGATTCTCATCTATTGCTCAAATAAAAGATCATCTGAGCAGAAAAGCAGGCCCTGAAATGGAACTCCCTGAAATCACTGATGATACTTTAGATGACTGGCTTCAAAGGGCAGGTAAAAGGTAGATAATTTTTGATAATTCTGACGAGTTTTCAAAAACTCCGCGCATCACTGCACACCTAAAAGTAGCCTGCATCCGTTCGTTTCATTACGTTAAGTAGGATTGCAGGTGATTCATATGACAATCAAAAATTACCCTCTGTCAGGCAATGCCAGAGCTAAACACACTGCTGATTTTCTCAACATCAGTTCAGTAACTCTCTGGCGCTGGACCAAAAATAAACCCGGTTTTCCCCAAGCAACTCGATTAACCGAAAGGGTAACCATCTACGATGCACAAGAAATTAGGCAGTGGGTTAAGGCACAATCAGCGGGAATAAAGGGAATATAATGAAAATGTTAACTAAGTTGGGGAGAAAAAATTCTCCCCCATCAATTAATCAATTCTTTGGATCGATGCCACGATTCAGTAGCTCTTTACGCAAAATTCGCTTGATCCAAGATGCAAGAGCTGAATCTCCATCTTTGCGCATTTCTTCTTCAAGCTGTTGGCGGAACTCGTCTGTAAGACGCATCTGGAAAGGAGGAGAACGTTTTTCTTTTGGTGTTGACATGGTGATGACCAAACCCTATATTAACCTACATGGTAATTACCATTATAAACACCAAAGCTACAAAAAAACAATGCCCGAACTGTGCTGGAACACAAATCGGGCATCTGACCAATCCGCTGTATGAGGAAACGAAGATGGCTAAACAGAAGTGTACCTGGTTATTTGCGGCGATCAACCGCAGTCAACGCAATGCCCGTCCTGTGATGTTAAGGATCACCGCAGATAACGAGCACTCAGCGCGGCGCAGACTGGCCCCGGACTACGGGCTGAGCTTTGCCGGTCGCATTCCTTGCGGAGGTGAACATGCGTAATTATCCGCAACCCGGCGAACGCTGGCAGCATGAACGTGGCTGGACCGTAACAATCATCCGATTAATTGAAGCGTCTCCCTCCGTGGCGCTGGTTAATCCTGAATTCAGCTGTGAAGTGCTGATACGTCATGACAGCGACAACCAGCTTTCTTCCTGCCCTCTGGCATGGTTTGAACAGCGGTATACGCGTCTGTTTGATGCGCCGCTCTTTAAACCTTCACCAGCTCCGGCAGGCGGTAGTGGCTCCGGCCCGCTGACACTACATCCGTCTGTGGTATTTACCCGCTGGCGGGAGCGCAACATACGGCGTTCTGCTGAACCTGACGACAATCACTATTCAAAGTTTCTCTGACAAAACACCGCTGAAAACGGAGTAATCCACGATGAATTTTTCAAACGGGCACAACAGTGCTCAGGGCCACACTTTGCCTGAAAAACAAAATACCGGTGCTTTTGCCTATGGATTGTCAGAGGACGGTTTCGGAAAGCTGACTCGCGCAAGAAATGCCTGCGACATGCTCCAGCTTCTCTTTTCTGAATACCCGTCTCAGGGCGGAACGCTGGATGCAGGCTGTGCGCCAGGCATTGCGGCGCTGATGGAGTACCTGCGGGCAGATTTGACGGATATTGCGCACAGCTGTGCACTGATTGAAGGAGGTGCCAGATGAACCAGCCGCAGGTTTCCATTTTCCCGGCAGAAATGACCACCGCGCTGTACCGGCGGGCGATTGCATCGGCATGGCGGCAGAAAGCGCTGACTGAAACCGGCAGCGAGCAGTATGGTCCGCACAGCCTGACGGTTGAGCGTATTGAAATGGCCATTGCCCTGCATATCGAGTGCGCATTGATTAACGAATATGGCGAAGCACAGGGAGCAGCGGCGGCGCTGGCACTGCTGACTGACATGCTGGAGCCGTCACTGCTGACCGCACCGCCGGTACTGACCGTGCGCGGCTATGAAGTGATGGCGGAGCTGTACCGCACGCTTCCGGCGGCCTTTGATGACTTCTGCAGCACGGGTGTGGCGCTGCATCAGGGGGAAGTATGACAACACAGACGGTTACGCAGATTTCAGCCGCCGCGCGGGGGAAATGGCCCGTTATTCTGCAGATGCTGCGTATTGATGTACCTGAAAACGGCAGGCACGGTCCCTGCCCGAAATGTGGGGGCAAGGATCGTTTTCGCCTCGATGACCTTGATGGGCGCGGGACGTGGATTTGCAGCCAGTGCGGCAATGGTGACGGTCTGGATCTGGTTAAGCTCATGACCGGTTACGGCGTCAGAAAGGCCGCGCAGGAGGTGGCGCAGGTGCTTAATGTGCCGGATGTGCAGGAACTGTCTGTTAAGCCTGCCAGGCAAAAAGCCCCTAAACGTGACATGAGCCTTACCGTGGCGGCGCTGATGAAAGAGAGCCACACGGGAGAAAGCCCCTATCTGACCGGAAAAGGGTTCGCCGGATACCCGGCCTCCCTGACCGGGAGCGTGCAGCATATCAGCGGTAAGGATTTTCCTGCCGGTTCCCTGCTGTTACCGTTCACCACCAACGCCGGAGCCGTGACCGGTGCGCAGCTTATCGCCCCGACGGGTGAAAAAAGCATACTGCCCGGCAGCACGATGAAAGGCGCGTTTGTGGCGCTCAGCCCGTTACCGTCTGAACCGCCGGTACAGGTGGTGATTACCGAAGGTTACGCCACGGCGCTGACGGTAAGCCAGCTCACCGCCGGATGGGTAGTGGCTGCCATATCTGCGGGCAACCTGCCCAACGTGGCGCAGTCGCTGCGGGCACGCTGGCCTGAGGTAAAAATTATCATCGCCGGTGATAACGATTTTCAGGACGGGGGCGAGAATCCCGGCAGATCCTTTGCTGAACGGGCGGCAAAAGCCGTCGGCGGCTGGATGACGCTGCCACCGGGAGAGATTAAGGCTGACTGGAATGATTTCCATCGGGAGCACGGTATTACCCGTGCCCGTGAAGCCTTTCGTAACGGTCTGGTGCTGTGCGGGGAAAGCCGCACGCAGCTGCCGCACGGGTTCCGTCTTACCCAGGAATATCTCTGGTATGAAAAACAGGTACAGCGCAACGGTGAGACGGAGATCCAGAACGTCAAAATATGCAACCCGCTGCGCGTGACGGCAATCACCTGCGATGCCGATGGCGGTAACTTCGGGCGACTTCTGGAGTGGGAAGATACGTGGGGTGAGCGCCGCCGCTGGGCGATGCCGATGGAAATGCTGAGCGGCAGCGGTGAGGAGCTGCGCCGGGTACTGCTGGTCAACGGGCTGTCCTATATCAGCACCACCGGTGAGGCCCGCGCCCGCCTGATGGAATATATCTCTCTGTGTAAACCGGAACGCCGCGTGACCTGCGTAAGCCGTACCGGGTGGCATGGTCAGGTTTACGTCCTGCAGGATGAGGTCAGCGGTGAAGGCGCGGAAAGTGTCATTCTCCAGACCACTTCCGTGCAGGGGCGCGATTTCCGCGTGTCGGGCACAACGGAGGAATGGCGGGAGCACGTTTCACGTTACTGCACCGGCAACTCCCGCGTGGCATTTGCCGTCAGTCTGGCTTTTGCTGCACCACTATTACGGCTGGTTGGTATGGACGGCGGCGGCTACCACCTCAAGGGGGAATCGACGGACGGTAAGACCACCACCATGAAAGCGGCAACCTCCGTCTGCGGCGGGCCTGACTACTGGCAGACGTGGCGGGCAACCGGCAACGCGCTGGAGGGATGCGCCAGCCGCCGCAACGATGCCGCCATGATGCTCGATGAGATCCGGGAGGTGGACGGACGCGAGGCAGGCAATATCGCCTACATGCTGGCAAATGGTCAGGGCAAGGGCCGTGCCGGTACGGACGGTGAGCTGCGCACCCGTAAGCAGTGGCGGCTGCTGTTCTTTTCAACCGGCGAGCTGTCACTGACTGAACATGCGGCAAAAGCCGGAGAGCGTACTTTTGCCGGAATGGAAGTCAGGATGATCCAGATCCCCAGCGATTCCGGGAAGTTTGGCGTATTTGAGGAGCTGCACGGCTTCGACAGCGGCAAAGCGCTGGCGGAGCATCTTGAATGGGCCACGTCCAGTTACTACGGTTCGCCGTTCCGGGAGTGGCTGAAAGCCCTGACCGCTGATCTTAACGGGCTGACGGCACAGGCAAAGTCACTGATGAAGGAATATACCGCCGCCCTGACCCCGAAAGATGCGGGTAATCAGGTAGGCCGGGCTGTGAACCGCTTTGCACTGGTGGCGATGGCGGGCGAGCTGGCAACCCGGCTGGGTATCACCGGCTGGCCTGAGGGTGAAGCGCTGCGGGCAACCCGCGTCTGCCTGAACGCATGGCTGAAAGATCGTGGGCACACCGCCAATCAGGAAGATATTGCCGCACTGGAGCAGGTACGCAGCTTCTTTACCGCGAATCAGTACAGCCGCTTTGCTGACTGGCACGACGAGCGTAACCGCCCCGGCAATATGGTGGGCTGGCGCAGGGTGGAGAAAGGCAGTACCGCGCAGGGCACGGAAGCCGTCACCACATTCTACGTCATGCCGTCCGGCTGGAAAGAAATCTGCCGGGGATTTGACCCGCGCAAGGTGGCGCGTCTGTGCGCGGATCGTGGATACCTGCTGCCCTCCACCGATGGCAAGCTGCAGACAACCATTCGCCCGCCAGAGATGAATCCCCGCAGGCTCTATGTCTTCAACAGCGAGGTGCCGGGTTAAGGCTTTGCGTGAGTCTTATTTATTAAGGGTAACAGGTGAAACAGGTGGAACAACCGTATTTTACAAGGGCTGAGCCTGTTCCACCTTCTGAAATAGTGAGGTGGAACAGGTGGAACGCCAGCCGATCCGTTGTTCCACCTTGTTACCCGCGATGTTCCACCTGTTCTTTGCCTATAAATGCTTTACAAAACAATGCTGTAACACATGTTTCACCTGTTCCACCGCACCGTGGACATAAAGCAGACTGAAACCGAGGCATTTTTATCTGGCTGGCTGTCATAGCCGCGTCTGAATAACCGCAAACGCCCGTTGTGCCAGCCACCACACACTGAGCACCGATAGTGCGCTTGTGTCAGCCACGACACAATTGACGTAACGAAGCAACGCGACAGGAGAAGTCATGAACAACACCGCAGAGAATAACAACCTTTCCACTTTTCCGGCTGTCACGCAGCGGGCACTGGAAACCCTGAACACAACCAGAAACGCATGGCTTGAAGCACGTCGTCAGCAAAAAACGGCAGCGGATAATATTGCGACAATCCGCCAGCGCCGCGCTGAAATGGAAGCCACGACTAACGCGCTGAATGAGGAGTGGCGCACGCTGTTTCGTGACAGTCAGGGCGTAGTCTCAAAGGAAATGAAAAAACTGCGCACGGAAATTGCGCTGGGACGAGAAACGCTTGAGGATTTTGATGAATTACTGGCTGCGCATGAAAAGGAAGCCGCTTTTTTACCGCAGGAAGCCGGGAAATTAGCCGGGCAGTATATCAGCGCACATAACACCCTTGTGGAAATTCGCGCAAAGCAAATCTGGGAAGACTTCATGCAGTCGCATGGTAAGGCGTTAATCCAGACACTGAGCCTGCTCAAAACCACAATGGGGCGGGAAGCCAGTGCCGTTGTGGGTGTGGTGAATTCAGTTAATGACCCGGACACAGTACTGAAAGACTTTATTCACAAACATATCACCAGACCGGCTCTTACTAACGCTGCGATGCCGGAACAGGACCCTGTGTTTAAACTGGCAGGTGTTGCGCCGGATTATGCTGCCCTTGCTGATTTCCGCAAACTTCCCTCTCCGGCGGCCCTTCATAAAATGAAGATCCGGCAGGAACGTGAAGAACTGCAAAAACGTAACCGAGTCGCGGAGGGGATCTGATGGCACTTAAATGTCCCGAATGCGGCACTACGGCACATGCCAGAACCTCCGCCTATGAAGCACCATCGGTTAAACGCTCATGGTATCAGTGCCAGAACCTGGAATGTTCCTGCACATTTACCGCACTCGAAAGTGTGGATACGATAATTATGAAGCCCCGGCGCAATGAAAATGTATCAGTCGAACCGGAGCAACCTGAAAAGCAGCAGAGAACGCTCAATCGCTATGGCTCCGCGTCAAAGCTGTCAGGCCGTCAGCAAATCCCTGTCTGATTAACAAAAAACGCCCACGTAATCCCGGTCCTGTACCGGGATTTTTTACGCCTTTTTCCTGGCTGGCCTGAGAGCGCATGAGTGCATGTCTATGGCGCATGTAATCGCATGAGATTTATGCATCATTTTTGACGCGAAAACCCTTGTATAGCAGCTTCTGAGACGATTTACGGGGTGCATGAAAACCATTCTGTTAAGCGAAGCGGGCAGGCGGGCGGGGCTGCGCACGCTGAGGGTCTAAGTGACAACTATCGGCCAGTTCCGCTAAGACAATACTTTGTCGTGAAGATGGATGAAGCTAAAGTATTAATCAGACAAGACCTGCAGGAGATACAACTTTGCACCGAGCATTTTTAGCATTACTCTTGAAAAAATCATTCAATGGTTGCATTATTAATTCGTATGACATTCATGCACATACATAAGTAATATGGATTCCCAATTATTCCCGCATGGAGTTTTTATGCTTACTTTACCCTCCCAACCTGCAGTTACTGCAGCTCTAATCTCAGCCATCGTTACTATTTCTATATTTATAATAAAGGGAATCACAGGTTCTTTTTGGGACAAATATTTCCACAAATATAAAATAAAAATTGATCATGAGTATGAGCAACGAAAGAAAATCAAAGAGGCCATATCTAAATACAAAGTTCCATTACTCAGTTCTGCCGAGGATTTAAATCATCGATTATGGAATTTTTCAACTCACTGCCATAAAGGCTGGCATATTCTTGGTCCAAATGAATCCGTTAGTGAAAAGTACTATTTACAGTCATTTTGTTATAGATTACTTGCATTTTTAGCTTGGTGTAAAAAGTTTGAACGCGAGTCAATTTATTTAGACAGTACTCTTTCGGCAAAAAATGACCTCACCTTTGTTAAATACATAAAAACAATGCAAAACACTTTTTCAAATGCATTTATTTTTAATGGATTAAATTATGATAGCGAGCATGCCACAGATCACTTCTTTAAAGATGAACTTGCAATCCTTGTTGAACATATGATAACAACAGAAGGAGTCATCACCTTTACTGATTTCAAAAAAATTGATAAAGAGCACTATCAAAAAATGACATTGTATATTTCCTCAATATTAACATCACGAAACTGTAATAAATGGTATTTAATGAACGGCTTTCACTTCATATTAATGGCATTCCTGTCAAAATATGGTTATGACTATCAAAAAACCGAATTGAAAAAACTCAAGGTACTGAGAAAATCACAGCCTCAAAATATAATAGCTGAAAATTTCAATGCAATAGTGAAGCAAGGTAAGCTTGATGGGTGCAAAGAAATGAAAAAAGCCGTCAATGTACTGCTTAGTATCTAGAACTGGTTACTGATTTTGCCAGAGGATATTAATCCAACATATTCTCTGGCACTGAGAATTATTCTTACAACTGATAAACTAAAGACACTCACTACTTTTTATAAAAAACGCCCACCTTTTCGATAAAGCTGACTTAGACAACTCATGCTTGACTCCTATCTTCAATCCTTCATATTCACTATATTTTTCAGATAGTGCTTTTTTTGAGAAGTGCAATGTTTTTTTATCAGGATCGATAGCCAAGTGGTTTAAATCATATAATGTATGAATATCACTGCGAAGTAATAATCCATTGCTAATATGATTGTGACTATCGTTACGGTATGCATCAATATGAGCCGCTTCTAAAATATCTACAAGCATGCATCCTGTAACAGCACATACAGGATTTGATTTTAAAAGCTGGTCACGAAAAGTTTTTTGCCCTCGTCGCTTCTTAATTTGTCGTTCAATCACTTGTCGTTGATCTTCATCTAATAATGCAGGAACAGCTTCATCGGCTTCATCTGCTTCAAGGTCTAACACTACACTAGATAGAGGATTAACTAAGTCGATAGCCCACTGAAGATTAACTTCCTGAATTGACATTTGACCATTATAACGAGGGGTTTCAGTGATTAGTTGAGACATTGTAATATTCGATAGCTCTCTAAACTGGTTGCCATAGATAGCAACAAACTCTATTGCTGGCTCAAAGATCACTCTTGGCGCATCAAATTCATGTCCATTATCACAACGCCATTCTGGTTTTATAGTCTTTCTTGGAAGAATTTTTTTTGCATTACAATCAGGATGAATACACTTGTTACGTTTTTTATTGATATCCTGTGTCTCTATTTTTTCAATAACAGATACACCCAAAACATTTTCTCTGTTGGTAATAATAACGACATCGCCATTTTTCACATTTTTGTGGTTGGCTACGAAACTATCATAACGATAAAAAAGTGATGAATCGTCATGATAACCATCATTGCCCCAGTATCTTAAATCCTCTTGTTCAATTGCCTTGAAGGACCATGCTTGCTGTACCACGACCTACCCCTCTATGTAATCAAATGTTGTTCTATCGAACAGCAAAGTATGTTGGTTTACAAGTAAAATCAGCTTATAGGGGTTCTATCAGATCTCACAATTTCCTCATTTAGCCAGTCATATACTACTGTTATTCTTTTTCCGCAATGGAGCAACTCATTTCAAACAAACATGTTTGTAGCCTTCTCTACATCCCAAAACTCGCCGGCATTGCTCGACATAATTCCCATCATCTGCGGCGGTACAAGATGCACTGCCACTATGTCATCGTGGCTCACTTTTTTAGATGAAACGGGCAAAGAACTGCAGGCTAAGATGTAGGAACTGCTTAGAATGTCACCCTTAACGGCACTTGGTAAACTGTGATGTACAGCTGCGCGGCAAATACATCAGATCAAGGGGACATGGTATACACGATTAAGCCAAGGTACAGAGCTGGCTAGTGAGTGATTTAACTCCATTTTGGTATACAGACAGTGAAAATAATACATAGGGGGATATACCCCTGACTTCAAGAGCTGACGCTGGGTTGCGAACGGCGTCGTATAATGCGTGGGGTGTGATAACTTTACTGGGCATTTTTCAACCTAATAGCAAATTTCTCCCTGCCCTATCGTTCTTTCATCCCTTTCTGTTCATTATCTTTGGAACAAATGAAATAGGCCAATCTCTATGGCCTTAATGAGACGTTTATATCTACTGATGGTATCCGTGATGGTACCAATAAAAACAAATGAAAAATAACACTTTAAAAACAGGCAATTAAATCATTTTTCGATTCCTGCAGGGACACCATTAATGCACACCGCTTACGCCTCTCCCACTTACTAAAACTTCTCATTCGCTGATGCAAAGTACAGCGATACGCATAACGACGCGCCGGAGCTTTAGAGAATCGCTCTGTTCGTTGATCCCGTTCGCAAAACAGTTTCGCTCGCTGCTTTTTTAAACGATCCCGACGAAAAGCAAGCTTCTTTTTACCCGTTTTTATCGTATAAAAAGCACACTGCGCAGACCTCTTTGAGATTATCTTTTTCCGTACTATAAGTAGTGTTAGTCACGTACAGTGCAAGGGTGCTATATTACGCCGCCGCCTGGTGTGCTTCAGTCGCGCCGGGGTTAATTTCCGAATTATTCAGATACCACCCATTGGTCTCTGTCTCTAAAAGCATTATGGTGTAACGTGATAATAGCGTTACCAATATCCCCTCCATAAAGGTTGTTTTATCTTGTCGCAAAGCAAATTCAAACGCTCACTTCTGCATCCTCGTTACTGGGTAACGTGGTTTGGTCTGGGTGTTTTGTGGCTGCTCGTGCAGCTCCCCTACCCTGCGATACGTTGGCTTGGCACCCGACTGGGTAGCCTGTCACGACGTTTTCTGAAACGTCGCGAGAAGATTGCACGCAGAAATCTGGAGCTCTGTTTCCCATCGTTATCTGAAAACGAGCGTGAACAGATGATCGCCGAAAATTTTAAAGCCATCGGCATGGCTTTGCTGGAGACAGGCATGGCCTGGTTCTGGCCTGACTGGCGAGTACGTAAATGGTTTGACGTTGAAGGCCTTGAGCATTTGCAGCATGCTCTGGCCAAAAACCGTGGCGTGATGGTCATCGGCGTTCACTTTATGTCGCTGGAACTCGGTGGCCGGGTCATGGGTTTATGCCAACCGATGATGGCGACCTACCGTCAACATAATAGCCCCCTGATGGAGTGGGTTCAGACCCGCGGGCGTATGCGCTCGAATAAGGCGATGATTAACCGTAATAACTTGCGTGGCCTGGTGAGCGCCCTGAAGAAAGGCGAAGCGGTCTGGTTTGCACCGGATCAGGATTATGGGCGTAAAGGCAGTAACTTTGCCCCCTTCTTCGCCGTGAAGGATGTCGCGACCACTAACGGCACCTTTGTGATTTCTCGCCTGTCAAAAGCGGCCATGCTTACCGTCACCATGATCCGTAAAAAGGATAACTCTGGCTATCGTCTGTTTATCACACCGGTGATGGAAAACTATCCGGAAGATGAGAGTGAAGCCGCCAGCTATATCAATAAGATCATTGAGCGCGAAATCATGCGTGCTCCTGAACAGTATTTATGGGTGCATCGCCGCTTTAAAACCCGCCCTGAAGGCGAAACGTCCCTCTATTTATAATGCTGACGTCAGGTTAGTTTCACTAAGAAACTAACCTTTTCAGACATCTGCATCTTCGCCATTACCGTTTCGTTCCTGACGTCGCTCAAGTGAAATTTATTACCCGGCGAAATTAAACTGTCGCCGTTCCACGACACCCCTAAGTAACGGAAATCATTTAAAAAAATCTCACTTGTCACCCCTGATTTTTAAGCGTACATTAACGCCGTCTGGCAATGGGATGCCATAGAATTCTGAGCTGGTGTTGGGTCTATTACGGGGATAATTCTTATTTCCGCGTTGCCCTGACTTCACCTCTCTATACTCAGTTGGACTCTGTTTTTAAGGCGTGTCAGTGGATGCGCGGAGCGATGAACGTGAAATATTTCTTTATGGGTATGTCGGTGATTGTTTTAGTCTGGGCCGGTACCTTTGCCCTGATGATCTGAGCGAAGAACATGCAGTCAAAAAAGCAGGCGCCGTTGGCGCCTGTTTTTTTTGGGATGGTTAACTCGCCTGTTCCGTCGTATTTTTTGTGGCAGCCGGCAATAGCCCATCGGCGCGGAACATGCCTTTAATGCCCCTCACCGCCTGGCGGATACGGTCGCTGTTTTCGATGAGCGCAAAGCGGACATGGGTGTCACCGTAATCGCCGAAGCCAATACCCGGAGAGACACACACTTTGGCGTCCTGCAGCAGCTTTTTAGCAAACTCCAGCGATCCCATCGCCGCGTAGGGTTCAGGGATTTTTGCCCAGACGTACATAGACGCTTTTGGCATCTCAACCATCCAGCCTGCTTCGTGCAGCCCCTTCACCAGTACATCGCGGCGACGTTTATATTGTGCGGCAATGTCGCGCACACACTGCTGATCCCCCTCCAGCGCAGCGATGGCCGCAACCTGTAATGGGGTGAAGGTGCCGTAGTCGTGGTAGCTTTTAATACGCGCCAGCGCATTGACCAGCGTTTTATTACCTACCATAAATCCGATACGCCAGCCGGCCATATTGTAGCTTTTCGACAGCGTAAAGAACTCGACGGCCACGTCGCGAGCACCGGGTACCTGCATGATGGAAGGCGCTTTCCAGCCGTCATAGACGATATCGGCGTAGGCCAGATCATGCACCACCAGCACATCGTAGCGCTTCGCCAGCGCTACGACCTTCTCAAAAAACTCGAGCTCAACGCACTGCGCGGTTGGGTTAGAGGGGAAACCGAGAATCATCATCTTCGGCTTGGGATAGCTTTCGCGAATCGCGCGCTCCAGCTCATTGAAAAAGTCGACGCCTTCTACCAGCGGCACTGAGCGTACCTGCGCGCCGGCAATGACCGCACCGTAAATGTGGATAGGGTAGCTTGGGTTTGGCACCAAGACCGTATCCCCGTGATCGAGCGTTGCCAGCATCAGGTGCGCCAGCCCCTCTTTGGAGCCGATAGTGACGATAGCTTCGCTTTCAGGGTCGATGTCAACGTTATAACGATCCTGATACCAGCGGGAGATAGCGCGGCGCAGGCGAGGAATACCACGGGAAGTCGAGTAACCGTGCGTATCCGGGCGTTGCGCTACGGTGCAGAGTTTTTCAACGATATGGGGCGGGGTCGCACCGTCCGGGTTACCCATACTGAAATCGATAATGTCTTCGCCGCGCCGACGCGCAGCCATTTTCAGCTCAGCTGTGATGTTAAAAACATAAGGGGGGAGACGATCAATACGCGTAAAGCGGCGTTCAGGACTGGAGTCAGCCATAGATTCCTCGATTAACGTGAGCGCCCGGACCGTCCGAGCGACGCTGCCACGTGTGTGGCATGTAGAGAAAATAGCCTGAAAAAAAACAGCTTGTCGAGAGGCTGAGTGAAAAAAGTCGTCGGCCAGAAAACGGGAACAGTGCCAGAGAGAAAACAGGAACTAAAACGACCGCAAGTTCTTGAAACATGCTTTTTTGTTAACATGATGATATCAAACATTTTACCCTCAGGTTTAAACGTCTCTCTCTTTGGCGAAGCAGCCTCCCTTTACGCCCTATCCCCTTTGGATTGCATGGACTTTCCTCATTTGATAATTCTGAGTGATGGCTGGTCATTCGGCGTCAGGTTTTTTATTATGCCTTTTTCCCCGTCTTGCAGGTTTTCTCGTGCACGAAATATTCAATATGCTGCTGGCGGTCTTTGATCGTGCGGCATTGATGCTGATTTGCCTTTTCTTTCTAATCCGCATCCGCCTGTTCCGCGAACTGCTCCATAAGTCGGCGCACTCGCCGAAGGAGCTGCTGGCCGTTACCGCCATCTTTTCGATGTTTGCGCTGTTCAGTACCTGGTCCGGCGTACCGGTAGAGGGGTCGCTGGTCAATGTGCGCATTATTGCGGTGATGTCCGGCGGCATCCTGTTTGGCCCCTGGGTGGGCATTATTACCGGTCTCATCGCCGGGGTGCACCGCTATCTGATTGATATCGGAGGGGTCACGGCGATCCCCTGCTTTATCACCAGCATTATTGCCGGCATCCTGTCGGGCTGGATCAACCGCAAAGTCCCGAAAAAACAGCACTGGAAAGTTGGCATCCTGGCAGGGATGGCTTGCGAAACCCTGACCATGATCCTGGTGGTTGTCTGGGCACCTACCATTGCACTGGGCCTGGATATCGTGTCGAAAATCGGTGTGCCGATGATCCTCGGCAGCGTCTGCGTTGGCTTTATTGTGCTGCTGGTACAGAGCGTGGAAGGGGAAAAAGAGGCCAGCGCCGCCCGCCAGGCCAAGCTGGCTCTGGATATTGCCAACAAAACGCTACCGCTGTTTCGCCATATCAACGCCGAATCTCTGCGTCAGGTGTGCGACATCATCCGCCGCGATATTCATGCGGATGCCGTTGCCATTACCAATATTGACCGCGTGCTGGCCTATGTGGGTGTCGGGGAAGATAACTATCGCGACAATGACGACAACGTGAGCCCGACTACGCGTCAGGCCATCAACTACGGCAAGATCATCATCAAAAATAACGATGAGGCCTACCGTACGCCGGAAATTCACTCGATGCTGGTGATCCCCTTATGGGAAAAAGGTGTGGTCACCGGCACGCTGAAAATCTACTACTGCCACGCGCACCAGATCACCTCCTCGCTCCAGGAGATGGCCGTGGGGTTATCGCAAATTATCTCCACACAACTGGAAGTCTCCCGCGCCGAGCAGCTACGAGAAATGGCCAATAAGGCTGAACTGCGTGCGTTACAGAGTAAGATTAACCCTCACTTTCTGTTTAACGCGCTGAATGCCATCTCCTCTTCGATCCGCCTTAATCCGGATACGGCGCGCCAGCTGATTTTTAATTTGTCCCGCTATTTGCGCTACAACATTGAGCTGAAAGACGATGAGCAGATCGATATCAAAAAAGAGCTGTATCAGATTAAAGATTACATCGCGATTGAGCAGGCTCGCTTCGGCGATAAATTGACGGTGATATACGACATTGATGAAGAGGTAAACTGTGTAATTCCCAGCCTGCTGATCCAGCCACTGGTGGAAAACGCGATTGTGCATGGCATCCAGCCCTGCAAAGGGAAAGGAGTGGTCACCATCAGTATTGCCGAGTGCGGTAATCGGGTGCGCGTATCGGTGCGGGACACCGGACACGGTATCGATCCGAAGGTAGTTGAGCGGGTTGAAGCGAATGAAATGCCCGGCAACAAAATTGGCCTGCTTAACGTGCATCACCGGGTGAAACTCCTCTACGGAGAGGGGCTACACATCCGCCGCCTTGAACCGGGCACCGAGATCGCGTTTTATGTCCCAAATGAACGCTCAGCCGTTCATGCCCAGACGCTGTTATTACCTTAGTCCGGAGTTAGCATGAAAGTCATCATTGTGGAAGATGAGATACTCGCCCAGCAGGAGCTAAGCTGGCTAATTAAAGCGCATAGTCAGATGGAGATCGTCGGGACCTTTGACGACGGGCTGGACGTTTTAAAATTCCTGCAACATAACCGGGTCGATGCCATTTTTCTCGACATTAACATCCCGTCGCTGGATGGCGTATTGCTGGCACAAAACATCAGCCAGTTTGCCAGCAAGCCCTACATTGTATTTGTCACGGCCTGGAAGGAGCATGCGGTTGAGGCCTTCGAACTGGAAGCGTTTGACTATATTCTGAAGCCTTACCAGGAGTCGCGTATCGTCAGCATGCTGCAAAAGCTGGAGCAGGCCTGGGCACAACAGCAATCGGGCAGCGGACAGAGCGTTGCCTCCCCTGCTCCGCGTGAAAATGACACCATCAATCTGATCAAAGACGAACGCATCATCGTGACGCCGATGGACGATATCTACTATGCGGAAGCCCATGAAAAGATGACCTTTGTCTACACGCGGCGCGACTCCTTTGTCATGCCAATGAACATTACCGAGTTTTGTAGCAAGCTGCCGGCCAGTCGCTTTTTCCGCTGCCATCGCTCATTTTGTGTCAATCTGAACAAGATCCGCGAGATTGAGCCCTGGTTTAACAATACCTATATTTTGCGTCTGAAAGATCTCGATTTTCAGGTGCCGGTCAGCCGTAGCAAGGTGAAAGAGTTTCGCCAGCTTATGCACTTGTAGGGGAGATGTCCCGGTGACCTGACAGCCACCGGGAGAGGACGTTACAGTACCTGACCCAGCGTCTGGCGCAGATGGGCGCCCGCCCCCAGCAGACCGGGGTTATCGTGGACGATCAGGAACACAGGGATATCCTGTACGTAAGCTTTGAAGCGACCTTTATCTTCAAAGCCGCCACGGAAGCCGGACGCTTTAAAGAATTCCAGAAAACGCGGTACGATGCCGCCAGCGATGTACACCCCGCCAAAGGTGCCAAGGTTCAACGCCAGGTTACCGCCGAAACGCCCCATTATGACGCAGAACAGCGACAGCGCCCGACGGCTATCAATACAGGTATCTTCCAGTGCGCGTTGAGTAACATCTTTCGGCTGCAGATTTTCCGGCAGGCGGCCATCTGATTTGACAATCGCACGGTAGAGATTCACCAGCCCAGGCCCCGAGAGGACGCGCTCTGCCGACACGTGGCCAATCTCTGCTCGCAGCTCTTCAAGGATAATGCCCTCTTCTTCGCTGTTCGGCGCAAAATCAACATGGCCCCCTTCGCCCGGAAGGCTTACCCAGCGCTTATCAACGTGCACCAGGTGCGATACCCCTAAGCCGGTGCCTGCGCCATAAACGGCAATCGGTTTGCCTTCTACCGGCTGCGTGCCGCCGAACTGGATAAGATGCTCTGGCGTTAACATCGGGATCGCCATCGATACCGCGGTGAAGTCGTTAATAATTTCCAGATGCGCAAAACCCAAGTTGTTTTTCATCTCTTCGATGGAAAAGGCCCAGGTGTGGTTGGTCATGGCCACCCAGTCACCCGTGATAGGGCAGGCAATGGCGATACAGCCATCCTCGACGCTGACGTTGTGCTCCGTCAGATAGACGCGCACCACGGCTTCCAGGCTGGGATAATCCAGCCCGGAATAGGTCTTCGCGCGGGAAATCTCCCCGTTACTGACATCGCATAATGCCAGACGCGCATTCGTCCCCCCCACATCACCTACCAAAGCATACTTTGTCATTCTTCTACTGCTCCGCTAAAGTCAAAATAACTCTTTGGCACACTCTAAATTCAAGGCACCGTAACAACAACGGTCTGGGTGAAAGTGCCCCAGGATTATCGATCTACGTCACAGAATAACTTTACCGTTTCAGCACCAATTGCACTATGAGATACAAACTGATTGTGCAAAGTAACGCGTGTCATTTTCTACAAGGAAATCATCATGCTCCATCCGCGAGCCAGAACCATGCTGTTGCTGGCCCCCCCGGCGTTAATTATTGGCGTGGCATCCAGTCTGATCCTGATCGTTATTATGAAGGTCGCTTCCGTTTTACAGGCTTTCCTGTGGAAAACGCTGCCTGCCGCCATGGGCTTGCGCTTTGACTCTCCCGTCTGGACGCTGGTGATGCTGACCCTCACGGGGATTGCCGTCGGTCTGGTGGTGCGCTACAGCCCTGGCCATGCCGGGCCCGATCCGGCCACCGAACCTCTGATCGGTGCACCAGTGAATGGTAGCGCACTGCCAGGGTTAATTATCGCCCTGATTATTGGCCTGGCGGGTGGCGTGAGCCTGGGGCCGGAACACCCGGTGATGGCTGTCAATATTGCTCTGGCCGTGGCCATTGGGGCACGGACTTTCCCACGCGTGGATGCGCTCGACTGGACGATCCTGGCCTCTGCCGGCACCATTGGCGCACTGTTTGGCACCCCTGTCGCTGCCGCGCTAATTTTCTCGCAAACCCTGAGCGGTAATAATGATCTCCCCCTCTGGGATCGTCTGTTTGCCCCACTGTTAGCGGCTGCTGCCGGCGCGCTTACCACCAGCCTCTTTTACCATCCCCACTTCTCCCTGCCCATTGCGCACTATGGGCAGATGCAGCTCGTCGATCTCTTCAGCGGCGCGGTGGTTGCGGCCATCGCCATTGCTCTGGGCATGGTGGCGGTCTGGTGTCTGCCGCGTCTGCACAGGGTCATGCACCGCCTGAAAAACCCGGTGTTGATTCTGGGCGCAGGCGGTTTGCTGCTGGGGATCCTTGGCGCCATCGGCGGACCGATAACCTTATTTAAGGGACTGGATGAGATGCAGCAGATGGCCTTTAGTCAGGTCTTCAGCGTCAGCGATTATCTGCTGTTTGCCCTGATTAAACTGGCAGCCTTAGTGGTCGCGGCCGCGTGCGGCTTTCGCGGCGGGCGTATCTTCCCGGCCGTGTTTATCGGCGCGGCGCTGGGGCTGATGCTGCACGAACACGTCGAAGCGGTGCCGGCGGCGATTACCGTTTCATGTTCGATTCTGGGGCTGGTGCTGGTGGTGACGCGGGATGCGTGGCTGAGCCTGTTTATGGCTGCGGTGGTGGTGCCGGATCTTAACCTGATGCCGTTACTCTGCATCGTCATGCTGCCCGCCTGGCTGTTGCTGGCGGGCAGACCGATGATGATCGTCGGGCGTAGAGATCGCTAATCAGGCATTATTACGCGCCTCAAGCGCACGGGTGATAGCACCCAATAACGGCGGAATATCATGCTTCGGTAACATCACCTCAATTAGCGAAAGCCGCTCGCTGTGAGCCACCTTCTCCAGCACCTCGGCGAGTTGGACCGTTTCACTCACTCGCCAGCACTCAGCCTGACAATCCAGGCTGAGCGCCTGGGGAATTTTAGTCCAGTCCCACAGGGCAATATCGTTATAGCGTTGTTCGGGACCGTGAATGGCGCGCTCGACCGTATACCCTTCGTTGTTCAGCACCAGAATGAGAGGATGCTGGTTATCACGCAGCATCGACCCCAGCTCCTGAATAGTCAGCTGCGCGGCGCCATCACCGGTAATGGCAATCACTCTGCGATCCGGACACGCGGTCTGAGCGCCAAAGGCGGCGGCGAGCGTGTAGCCGATCGACCCCCAGATAGGCTGGACAATAAAATTCACCTCGTTCGGCAGGCAGAGATCTATGGCCCCAAACGCAGAGGTCCCCTGGTCGGCCAGAATAATATCCCCGGGGCGAATGAAGGTTTGCAGGGTTTTCCAGAAACTATCCTGCGTCAGGCTGCCGTGGTGCATCGCCGTTGAAGGGATAGGCCGGTTCGGCAGATTTCTGCCATCACTCTGTTCCCGACACAAGCGATGCAGCACCTCAATGGCCTGCGTCATGGGGATGCCGGTAAACCAGGTGTCGCCGACGCGTGACGCGTGCGGCTGCACCTCGATAGTTTGTTGCTGCGTGAGCGTGTGCGTAAAGCCCGCCGTCAGGGTGTCGGTAAAACGTGTCCCTACGCAGATCACGGTGTCTGCGCCTTCAATGGCTTCGCTTACCGCCGCGCTGCTGGCAGAACCGCTGTATGTACCGTAAAAACCCGGTTTACGTTCATCGAATATCCCTTTCCCCATCAGCATAGTGGCATGAGCGATAGGCGTTTCGCAGACCCACTGCTGAAGCTGTTTTTGCAGGCCATAACGCAATACCAGGAAGTCAGCCAGCAGCGCGGTACGTTCGCTCATCGCCAGACGTTGTTCCGCGGCCTGGCGGAAGGCTTCGAGGCGGAAACCGTCGCTCTCATACCGCTCATCGATGAGAGCGTTTACAGGCGGCGTGGCAGGTTTTTTTGCCACATCGGCAGGCAGCATCAGATAGCCGGGACGGCGCTCGCGCAGCATGGCGATCAGCACCCTGTCGATTTCATAGCAGGCGTTTTGTTCGGTGAGTAGCGCCTGCGCCACCGTAATGGATTCACTCATATGGTAAAAATGACGGAACTCGCCGTCACCAAGGGTGTGATGGAGCAACTCCCCCTTTTTCTGCGATGCGCTGCCAGGCGCACCCACAATATGCAGAACCGGTACATGTTCTGCAAAGCTGCCCGCTACGCCGTTAATGGCGCTGAGCTCCCCCACGCCAAAGGTGGTCAGAAGAGCAGCAAAGCCTTTACAACGCGCGTAGCCGTCGGCGGCATAGGCCGCATTCAGCTCATTGGCACAGCCCACCCAACCGATATCGGGGCTGTCGATGACGTGATCAAGAAACTGCAGGTTATAGTCGCCAGGCACGCCAAACAGGTGGTCTACGCCACAATCAGTAAGACGATCCAGTAAATAATCAGCGACGCAGTAGGGGGTACGCATAGCAGGTGTCCTTATTATGATGACTTCAATTTGAGTATTGAAGAAGCGTGATGGGTGTCCAGAAACACAAACAATGAGGTTATGGAAAGAATGCTTTACAAATTTTCGCGCTGTAATCTGCCGATCTCGTTTATTGTGTAAACGTATACACTCACCTTTATTTCCGGCTCAGAGGACGTACCTATGGTTTATCAGGCGGATAAAAACCGTTACCAGTCAATGACGTATCAGCGATGCGGAAGCAGTGGCCTTAAAATGCCCGCCATCTCGCTTGGCTTATGGCATAACTTTGGTGACACCACCCTGATCGAGAACAGCCGTCAACTATTACAGCGGGCCTTCGATTTAGGCATTACGCACTTTGACCTGGCCAATAACTACGGCCCGCCACCGGGCTCCGCTGAACGTAACTTTGGACGTATTTTGCAGGAGGATTTCCTGCCCTATCGCGATGAGCTAATTATCTCCAGCAAAGCGGGATACACCATGTGGGAGGGTCCCTACGGCGACTGGGGCTCGCGCAAGTACCTTATTGCCAGCCTTGATCAGAGCCTGAAACGCATGGGTCTGGAATATGTGGATATCTTCTACCACCATCGCCCCGATCCCGAAACGCCGCTGCAAGAGACGATGAAAGCGCTTGACCATATTGTCCGCCAGGGGAAAGCCCTGTACGTCGGGCTGTCCAACTACCCGGCCGAACTTGCGCGCCAGGCTATTGAGATTCTGAATGATTTAGGCACCCCCTGCCTTATCCACCAGCCGAAATACTCAATGTTCGAGCGCGCACCGGAAGCTGGCCTGCTGGAGGTGCTGCAAGAAAATGGCGTGGGCTGCATTGCCTTCTCGCCGCTGGCGGGTGGGCAATTAACCGACCGCTATCTGAATGGCATACCGGCCGATTCCCGCGCCGCAAGCGGCAGCCGTTTCCTCAATCCGGATCAGCTCACAGAAGAGACGCTGAAAAAAGTGCGGATGCTGAATGCGATAGCCGAACGCCGAGGTCAGAAGTTGTCGCAAATGGCACTCGCCTGGGTGCTGAGAAATCGTGCCGTCACCTCAGTGCTGATAGGTGCCAGTAAGACAGCACAGATTGAAGATGCGGTAGGCATGCTGGCGAACCGCCATTTTGCTGCTGAAGAGTTGAGTGAAATCGAAGCGATTCTGGACAGCGCAAAATAGCAGCATTTTTAGCAAATCGTGCTTCGCCTTCTCATTTCGGAGTTACGCGCATTAAACGCGGCTTCACAGCCCCGTAAAATTGCGTTAACAGGCCGGCTTCGGCCCCGATCGTGAAGGAGAATAACAATGTTCAGGTCCCTGATTCTGGCCGCAGTTTTACTGGCTTCAGCACCGCTGGTTGCTAATGCTGGCGAAATCACCCTGTTGCCATCGATTAAATTACAAATTGGCGATCGCGATAATTACGGTAACTACTGGGACGGCGGTGGCTGGCGTGACCGCGGCTACTGGCATCGCCATTATGAATGGCGCGGCAACCACTGGCGCAAACATGATAATGGCTATCATCGTGGCTGGGATAAGCGTAAAGCTTATGAGCGCGGCTACCGTGAAGGCTGGAGAGACCGGGATGATCATCGCGGAGGTCGTGGTCGCGGCCATGGCCATGGTCACGGACATCACCACTAATACGAAAAAGGAGCCTACCGGCTCCTTTTTTATCACTCCACGTTTATAACCCCAGCGCTGTCCCGATAAGCAACCAGAGGTTAAGCGCAACCACTACCACGACGATCGCCCATCCGATTCGCTTCACCATCGTCGAGTTGACGAGCTCACCCATCAGGGATTTGTCACTGGTAAAAATTAGCAAGGGCACCAGCGCCAGCGCAATACCAAAGCTCAGCAGCACCTGGCTCATGACCAGAATCCGCGTCGGATCGAGCCCCATCAGAATCACAATGAATGAAGGCATCATCGTAATGGTACGGCGTACCCACAGTGGAATATGAAAGCGCACAAACCCCTGCATAACAACCTGCCCTGCCAGCGTGCCAACGACCGTAGAGGAGAGCCCGGCAGCCACCAGGCTCAGGCCGAAAATCGTGGCGGCAGCGTGGCTTAACAGCGGTTCAAGGGTCAGATAGGCCTGATCGAGATCGGCAATCCCGGTATGGCCATTAAAATGAAAGGCCGCTGCTGCAGTAGCCATCATGGCCAGGTTAACAAAACCGGCGATGGTCATTGCGAGCGCCACATCCCATTTCGTTGCGGAATACTGCTCCTTTGGCGATCCCTGATGCAGATGCTGGGTTAAAGAAGAGTGCAAATAAATGACGTGCGGCATAATGGTCGCCCCCAGAACCCCGGCGGCGAGGAATACCGCTTCCGATGTCGGCAGGCTCGGAATGGCCATCCCCTTCGTTAACTGCACAAAGTCCGGCTGCGAGAAGACCAGCTCGACAATGTAGGCCGCCGCCACAAATAGCAGCAGGCCGCCAATGACCAGCTCAAGTGGTTTTTGCCCACGTCGCTGAAGCATCAAAATCAGGAAAGTGGCGATACCCGTTAAGACCGCGCCCTGCAACAGTGAAATCCCAAGAATCAACTTAAAGCCGATGGCCGCGCCAATGAATTCTGCCAGGTCAGTGGCCATGGCGATGATTTCTGCCTGCACCCAATAAAACCAGACCAGCGGACGCGGGTAGTGGTCGCGGATCTGCTCCGCCAGATTTTTCCCGGTTGCGATACCCAGTTTGGCCGACAGCACCTGAATCAACATTGCCATCAGGTTCGCCCACACCACCACCCACAGCAATTTATAACCGAAGCTGGCGCCGGCCTGAATATTGGTCGCAAAGTTCCCCGGGTCGATATAACCAATCGCAGCGATGAACGCAGGTCCCATTAATGCGAAACGCATCTTGCGTGCTGCGCGGCCGCTGCTACTCTCAACGCGACTGTTCGTCATCTCTGCCTCTAAAATATAGCCTTTGCTATGTTTAATGCTATCAAAATGCGAATGATTATCAAGTTCATTTGCGATGGTTGTATTGATGACTGTGATAGCTAAGAACAATGATCGGGCTGGAAAATAAAAATAGACGTAGCGCAGATTGAATGCGCCCATATTTGTGAAGCGTAGCACACGAACTTAACTTTTAACTCATTTACATAACATAACAAAATTGTATGGTGTGTCACTATTTTTGAGTCTCGTCACAGGACGTGACTATAGTGTGGCTTTGATCTCGTTTTCTTTACTGTTGTTACATAGAATGTGCACGGAAATTAAACCTGCCTCATATTTGGAGCAAATATGGACCGCGTCCTTCATTTTGTCCTGGCACTCGTTGTCGTTACAGCGCTTGCGTTGCTGGTCAGCCATGACCGCAAAAAAATCCGCATTCGCTATGTTGTACAGTTACTCGTTATTGAAGTTTTACTCGCCTGGTTCTTCCTGAACTCCGACGTGGGTCTTGGCTTCGTAAAAGGCTTCTCCGAAATGTTTGAAAAACTGCTCGGATTCGCAAATGAAGGGACCAACTTCGTATTCGGTAAAATGAATGATGAAGGTCTGGCATTCTTCTTCCTGAAAGTTCTGTGCCCTATCGTCTTCATCTCTGCGCTGATCGGTATTCTGCAGCACATTCGCATTCTGCCCATTGTGATCCGCGCTATCGGTACAGTACTGTCCAAAGTCAATGGCATGGGCAAACTGGAATCTTTCAACGCCGTCAGCTCGCTGATCCTGGGTCAGTCTGAGAACTTTATCGCCTATAAAGATATCCTCGGCAAGATGTCCCGTAACCGCATGTACACCATGGCGGCAACCGCAATGTCGACTGTATCCATGTCTATCGTGGGCGCATATATGACAATGCTGGAACCGAAATTCGTGGTTGCGGCGCTGGTTCTGAACATGTTCAGCACCTTCATTGTTCTGTCACTGATCAACCCGTACCGCGTGGATGAGAGTGAAGAGAACCTGCAGATGGCAAATCTGCACGAAGGTCAGAGCTTCTTCGAAATGCTGGGTGAATACATCCTGGCTGGTTTTAAAGTTGCGATTATCGTTGCTGCGATGCTGATCGGCTTCATTGCCCTGATCTCCGCACTGAATGCCCTGTTTGCTGCGGTACTGGGCATCTCCTTCCAGGGGATTCTGGGTTATATCTTCTACCCGGTTGCATGGGTGATGGGTGTTCCGGCAAGCGAAGCGCTTCAGGTTGGCAGTATTATGGCCACCAAACTGGTCTCTAACGAATTCGTTGCCATGATGGACCTGCAAAAGATCGCGGGCACCCTGTCGCCGCGCGCGGAAGGCATCCTGTCTGTATTCCTGGTCTCCTTCGCTAACTTCTCTTCTATCGGCATTATCGCGGGCGCGATTAAAGGCCTGAACGAAGAGCAGGGTAACGTGGTTTCTCGCTTCGGTCTGAAGCTGGTGTACGGCTCTACGCTGGTTAGCGTCCTGTCTGCTTCTATCGCAGCACTGGTTCTGTAATACGACGCTGTAAAAGCAACCGGGAGCAAATGCTCCCGGTTTTTTTATCCCTGTAATTCCGCTAAAGGCATCGGTTTGCCTATCAAATAGCCCTGAAGATAGTCCACACCGAAACGCAGCAGCATGTCGCGCTGCTCAGGCGTTTCCACATATTCAGCTACCACAGAAAGCGCTTTCGTTTTTGCCAGATTGCAAATAGATTGCACAATCATGGCATCCATATTGTCGGTACAGATATCTTTCACAAAACAGCCATCGATCTTAATGATGTCTGCCTCCAGGCGCTTAAGGCGCTCATAGTTGGCGTAACCTGACCCAAAGTCATCAATCGCAATGCGGAAACCGTAGTCCCTGAGCTGCTGGATATTTTTGATGCTGCTTCCGGAGTTCGAAAAAGCCTGCTCTTCGGTTATCTCGATGACGACGGTCTGCGGGGCCACCCCGTAACGCTCAAAGAGGCCGATGATCTCTGCAGCCACCTCTTGCTGCATCAGCGTCATCGGCAGCAGATTGACGGAAAACCGTGTCCCGGCATCCCTCACGGGGTGCTGGCGTAGCCAAATGAGCAGATTCTCAACGACGTTAAGATCAAAGCGATGGCTCAGGTTAAATTGGGCAATCAGCGGAATGAAGCGATCGGGGGTGATAATCTCACCTTCACTCTCCAGACGTGAGAGGATTTCATAGTAACCTTTCCCCTCAGCATCCCGTATCGCCTGGGCGTAAAGATGTAAGCCCCCCTCTTCAAGAGCGCGTTTAATGCGGCCCAGCAGCAATACCCTGTCGGTGGTTTGGCCGGAGGCATCTTCAATCCTGTTGGTGAGCGCCAGCACATTATGCGCGGCACAGGATTGCTCAGCCAGCCAGCTCAGTTGCCCCAGCGTATGATGCAGATGCTCACCGTTCTCAACCTCTCCCCACGAGGCGCCAAATTCAATATCCAGCCCGGTGTTGTTCCAGACAATTTTACGGCTGTTGAGTCGGTCGACCATATGCTGCAGTCGCTCGGCCGTCCCCGGCCCCAGCAACGCCAGTACCAGCTCACTTCCGGGTAGCTGGAATAGCGTCTCGTCCTTTTGCAGTAACGGCTGTAACGATGCGGTGATCCTGCGTTTGCAATGAACCCGCATAAGAATGCCGTAATGGCGACTGAGAAACTCGAGATTATCCATGCGCAGGCAACAGAGTTTCGCGCCAGGGTGGATTTGTAGAAAGTCTTCCAGTGCGCGAATGTTAGGTAAACCAGTAAGCGGATCGGTGAGCGCCCTCTCCTGCCAACCCTGCTTAAGCCATTCACTTCGCTGGTAGATCTTCGACATGTAGAGTAAACAGATCGCAAAAGTGATCAGTACAGAAAGGATGAAGGAGAGAGAATGACCCGACTCGACCCCTGTAAGAAAGTTGTAATTGTAGGTTAACAGCAGGAGCGCGGTTGCAGCCCAGAACAGCGAGATAAGCGCATAGCTCAGGTGACTAATACCTAACGTAAAGAGGATAAAAATAATCGGCATTAAATATCCCGCAATGATGGGTGACTCTACAGGAGCACATAAAATGGCGATAATGAGAATTAAAAGCAGTAACCAGATGACGATATATAACGATTTTTTGTGAAAAAAGACGGGCTTCACGCTCTGTAGCCAGAACGTTCTGGCGTAGCGGGGATTAATTATCATTCTTAACGGATAATAGAACATCATGGTAAAAATTAACGCTGCACAAATCAGGCTCTGAATATCCACAACGTTATATATTGCCGTTCCCTCGCCGAAAAATGTCGATATTGTTACCGGGAAAAGAAATAGATAACCAGCAAGGTACATCGATAATTTGATACCTATCGGCACCATAAAACCGAGCCAGAAAATACGTAACCCGACATATTTGTTGGGCACGCGATAGCGCCAGCGTTTGCCTAGCATGAGACGCATCATGCCACAGACGGCAAACACCGAAAAAGTCTGACAAAACAATAATACAGCATGTTGTAGCGGTGCTAAACTTACGCTTAATATGTTAGTAGCAATAAAACTTAAAAGAACAGGAATAACCGCCCGACGACCAAATAACAGTATAACCGCCAGCATAACGCTTAACGGTAGCCATGCTAAATAGACATCATGCCCATTTACCATAGCGCGCGGAGAAAGATATCGGGAAAAGGGCACAGTAATCAGACATAGCGTCAGCGCTGTTATAAATATCTTTACATTATTGTAAGCTTTTCTGTTCATTAAATTAAATAATCTATTAACCGTTTGCCTCATTGACCGGATGGATAATAGGTTTATTAATTGCGCGAATCAAGTTCAAGTCTATTTAGAGACCTGTTTATTGATATAGATTGAGTCAAGGTATAGAAAGCATTATTTCTGGCAACAAAAAGTGCGAATAGATGTTACATAGGCATAAAAAACCCCCGTCTTTCGACGAGGGTGTGAATTTTGGTGGAGCTAAGCGGGATCGAACCGCTGACCTCCTGCATGCCATGCAGGCGCTCTCCCAGCTGAGCTATAGCCCCAACGCGTTGCTTATACGAACCTCACTCTGTTGGGTTCAGAGTTTGGTGGAGCTAAGCGGGATCGAACCGCTGACCTCCTGCATGCCATGCAGGCGCTCTCCCAGCTGAGCTATAGCCCCATACGTAAAGCTTGTCGTGTTGACGGGCGGCATCATATGAATTCCGCTGCGGAGTGTCAACGGCAAATTCAGCCGTCAGTGATTGATCGCCGAAAAATCAGGCAAATGAACCACATTGCGAGGAGACTCGCAGCCTGTAGTTATACTTGTCACGTTTTGACGTTAAATGATGCTATAGGATGAAACCTCAATTAACCCTGGTAATTCTCTGGAAATGGCATGATCAAGGAAAGAATGACGCCGGAGGAGTTGGCCCGACTCACTGGCTACAGTCGACAAACCATCAATAAATGGGTGCGCAAAGAGGGCTGGGCAACGTCGCCAAAGCCTGGCGTACAGGGTGGAAAAGCACGCCTGGTGCATGTGAACGATAAAGTTCGCGATTTTATCCGCAGCGCACGCAGGGCACCCGACGCCGCGACCTTACCAGAAATAGCCGGAGACAACTCGCTCTCTGCCCTGCTCCTGACGCTGGCAAATGAGATGACGCCAAAAGAGCAGAAACAGCTCTCCTCTTTATTACTCCGGGAAGGGATCTCGGGATTGTTACAACGCTTAGGGATACGTGATTAAACGCTTATGAAAAGCTTACGCAGCAAAATGACCACCGAGGAGCTGGCGGATAGTCTGGGTGTCGCCAGGCAGACCGTGAATCGCTGGATACGTAAAAACGGCTGGAAAACAGAAGGAATTAACGGGGTCAAAGGTGGACGCGCTCGCCTGGTCTATATTGATGCTCAGGTGCGTAAACACATCATGAATATTCCGGCGATCCGTAAACGTCAAGCGCTCTACCAACTGGCGGAAAGTATCCCTCCATATGGTGATAACAGACCCACTGCTGTTTTACGGCAAATTACCGATGCGCTAGAGAAGATGACGACAGATGAGCAGGAACGTCTGGCATTGCTGTTGGCACGGGAAGGGATAAAAGGTTTTCTCACCCGCCTCAATCTGCAGGCAAGCGGGACATAAAAAAAACGGCAGGCTTGACCCTGCCGTTTTTACATCCTGACGAGATTACTGCTGGCTTTCTCGCTCGGCGATATAGCCCAGCGCTTTATTGATGCGCGCCACGCTGCGTGATTTGCCAATAGCGTGTACGGTAACGTCCAGCGCCGGAGACTGACCCGCACCGGTAACGGCTACGCGCAACGGCATGCCCACTTTACCCATCCCCACTTCCAGCTCATCGGCAGTCGCCTGAATGGCATTATGCACAGCTTCAGCGCTCCAGTCGGTAAGGGTAGCCAGTTTATCGCGAACCACTTCCAGAGGCTGACGCGCAACCGGACGCAGGTGTTTCTTCGCCGCATCTGCATCAAACTGCTCGAAATCTTCATAGAAATAGCGGCAGCTTTCGGCAATTTCTTTCAGCGTTTTGCAGCGCTCGCCGAGCAGTTTCACCAGCTCAGCCAGCTGCGGGCCATTGCGGGTATCGATGTTAGCCTGCTCAATATGCCATTGCAGATAGGTTGCAACGTATTCTGGCTGCATCGTATTGATGTAGTGATGGTTCAGCCACAGCAGCTTATCAGTATTGAATGCACTGGCCGATTTGCTCACCGCGCCCAAAGAGAAAAGCTTAATCATCTCTTCACGGCTGAAAATTTCCTGATCGCCATTAGACCAGCCCAGACGCACCAGATAGTTCAGCAGGGCTTCCGGCAGATAACCATCGTCGCGGTACTGCATCACGCTAACGGCACCATGACGTTTCGACAGTTTTTTGCCGTCGTCACCGTTGATCATGGAGACATGCGCATAGACCGGTACCGGTGCGTTCAGCGCCTTGAGGATGTTGATCTGACGTGGCGTGTTATTGATATGATCTTCACCACGGATCACGTGGGTGATCTCCATATCCCAGTCATCAACGACTACGCAGAAATTGTAAGTTGGTGAGCCATCGGTACGACGGATGATCAGGTCATCGAGCTCCAGGTTACTGAACTCAATCGGACCACGGATCTGATCGTCGAAGATCACCGAGCCCTCTTCCGGATTGGCGAAACGCACTACGCAAGGTTCATCATCTGCGTGGTGCTCATGACCGTGGCGGCAGCGGCCGTCGTAACGCGGCTTTTCATTATTTGCCATCTGCGACTCACGCAGCGCCTCAAGACGCTCTTTAGAGCAGTAGCATTTGTAGGCGGTGCCCGCTTCCAGCATCTCATCGATGACGGCGTTATAGCGGTCAAAGCGTTTGGTCTGGAAGTAAGGGCCTTCATCCCACTCCAGATTCAGCCAGTTCATGCCATCCATGATGGCTTCAATTGCTTCCGGCGTAGAACGCTCAAGGTCGGTATCTTCGATACGCAGAACGAAATCACCGCCATTGTGACGCGCAAAAAGCCAGGAATAGAGAGCAGTACGCGCACCGCCGACGTGCAGATAGCCGGTAGGGCTTGGCGCGAAGCGAGTTTTGATTTTCATGAAGTGGCCTTACAGTAATAAAGATGCCGACAACCGGCATATCCTGGAAATGAGAGTGGGCAATATTCTATCACTCCAGCCTGAATCCTCAATCTTGTTGCAGCCGGAACCGCCACCTTTGCCATTTTTGTATAGAAATCATGCTGCCTGGCGCGTTTTGCGATCGTTTTGCCTAATTTTACGACGAACAAACAAAATCTTTAGAAAAGGCGTTGACTCATTTTCAACTCTCCCTATAATGCGACTCCACACAGCGGGGGTGATTAGCTCAGTTGGTAGAGCATCTCCTTTACACGGAGGGGGTCGGCGGTTCGAGCCCGTCATCACCCACCATCTTCTTCGATGGCTCGCAGTGTAGATAAGAATTGAGATTGGGCGATTAGCTCAGTTGGTAGAGCATCTCCTTTACACGGAGGGGGTCGGCGGTTCGAGCCCGTCATCGCCCACCATTCTCACCTTATCGCAGCAGTTCCGAAATGGGCGATTAGCTCAGTTGGTAGAGCATCTCCTTTACACGGAGGGGGTCGGCGGTTCGAGCCCGTCATCGCCCACCATTTCGGGTCGTTAGCTCAGTTGGTAGAGCAGTTGACTTTTAATCAATTGGTCGCAGGTTCGAATCCTGCACGACCCACCAATGTAAAAAAGCGCCCTAAAGGCGCTTTTTTGCTATCTGTGATTTGAAAGATTCGAACCTGCAGCAGGCTCGAGCCGAACGCAGTGAGGCACCGGAGCCGTTTACGGCGACGGCCCGAAGGGCGAGCGAAGCGAGTCATCCTGCACGACCCACCAATGCAAAAAAGCGCCCTAAAGGCGCTTTTTTGCTATCTGCGATTTGTACTCTGCATGCACTCGGTAACTCCCCTTTCTCTATCGTCTTTATCAATCGCTCAACCGAAGATTTACATGCCAATAACCTTTCGCCTCGTTACCTGTCATTTCTTGCAGGTGATCTCAAGTAGAGGCGAACTTATGCCGATAAAAGGGATTTCCGGCAAGAGATCTTTATATGACTACAATTCAGGCATCAACCCCATCAATACAGACCAGCAGTAACAGTAAAAGCGGCTCAAGCGATAACAGCATTGCTGGGCAAATCAGCCGCATCACGGCCCAAATTTCTGAACTGAGCCAGAAATTTAAGGATATTGCCCTGGGAAGCGGCACTCCCGAAGAAAAAAAGGAGCAACAAGAGATACTGAAAGCGCAAATTGACGGCCTGCAGGCACAACTGCAGATGCTGCTCCGTCGTCAGGCTGAAGAGGCAAAACAAAAACAAGAACAGGCGCAAGCTAAAGTGGAAGGCGTAAACAAACCTTCCGATGAGCATGAAATTGATATTTACGTTTAACGCGCCTCATAGTTAAACAAGGGATCGCGCATACGGGCTTGTGTGAGCTGTTCAGCCTGGATGCGCACCACCTCCCAGATCGCCTGCGCCGCGCCAGAAAGCGAACGATTTTTACGCCGCACCAGCATTAACTTACGCTCGACTGCAGGCGTAAATCGTTTCACCGTGAGCTGGCTCCCCTGCGGTAAAGGCAGAGCCAGAGCCGGGAGAACGCTAATACCAATCCCGGCTTCAACCATCGGGAAGAGCGTCGCAGGATGTCCAATCTCCTGGACTATGGTGGCATTCACCTGTTGGTCCGCAAGGGCGGCATCGATCAGCGGTCGACTTCCTGAGGCATAGTCCTGCAACACCAGCTTTGCTCCTTCCAGCGCTTGCCACGTCACGCTCGTCTGCGCTGCCAGCGGGCTATCGTTACGACAAAGCAGTAAGAATGGCTCCGAGAGCACGACTTCACACTCAAGGTCGCTTACCGGGCCAGGATCGATAACGATGCCGAAATCTACCTCTCCCTGACGAATACTTTCCAGCACCCACTGTTGAGGCCGATCATGCAGCACAAAATTGATATCGGGGTAACATTGATTACTTTGCGCGATACAGTGTGGAATCAAATGCGCCGAAATGGTCTGACTGGCGGCTACACGTACCGTGCCTGAAAGCTGCTGCCCTACCCTTCCTACATCGCGAAGCGTGCTCGAAAGCTCATCTAACAAACGCGCCAGCCGCGCGGCCAGCTGTTGCCCCGCCTCGGTGAGTATCACTTCACGCGTGGTTCTGTCCAGCAGGCGCACGCCCGTTTGCTGTTCCAGCTCTTTCACGCTATGACTTACAGCAGACTGGCTCAATCCAATCATCTCTCCGGCGCGGCTAAAGCTTTTCGCCTGTGCGACGGTGACAAAAACACGAAGTTGACGCAGGGAGTAATTCATCTGTTTTACTCATAAATAGATGCAATAAATCAATTTTATTTCTCAAACGGATAAAAGCACAATAGCAGCATCTGTTTTCAGGAGTGGTTATGAAAATTTTAAAGATTCTTGATCCGTTTACGTTAACGCTGGTGGTCACCGTATTACTCGCCTCTTTCTTCCCGGCGAGGGGCGGTTTTGTCCCCTTCTTTGAAGGGCTGACCACCGCCGCTATCGCGCTGTTGTTCTTTATGCATGGCGCAAAGCTGTCGCGCGAAGCAATAATTGCGGGCGGCAGCCACTGGCGACTGCACCTCTGGGTGATGTGTAGCACTTTCGTTATCTTCCCGGTGCTGGGCGTGCTTTTTGCCTGGTGGGCCCCCGTTAACGTAGATCCGGCGCTCTATAGCGGCTTCCTTTATCTGTGCATTCTGCCTGCCACCGTCCAGTCCGCCATTGCCTTTACCTCACTTGCAGGGGGTAACGTTGCGGCTGCGGTCTGTTCGGCGTCGGCCTCAAGCCTATTGGGGATCTTCGTATCGCCATTGCTGGTAGGGCTGGTCATGAATCTGCACGGCGCAGAAGGCAGCCTCGAGCAGGTGGGTAAAATCATGCTGCAATTGCTGCTGCCGTTTGTGCTGGGACATCTTTCCCGCCCCTGGACTGCCGCCTTTGTGGCAAAACACAAGAAGTGGATCTCTAAAACTGACCAGACTTCCATTCTGCTGGTGGTCTACTCTGCCTTTAGTGAAGCGGTAGTCAACGGTATCTGGCATAAAGTGGGCGTGGGTTCGTTGCTGTTTATCGTGGTGGTAAGCCTGGTGCTGCTGGCGATTATTATTGGCATCAACGTGTTTGCCGCCCGCCGCTTCGGCTTCAATAAAGCGGATGAGATCACTATTGTCTTCTGTGGGTCGAAAAAGAGCCTGGCGAACGGTATCCCGATGGCCAATATCCTCTTCCCGACAGCGGCAATAGGGATGATGGTGCTGCCGCTGATGATCTTCCATCAATTGCAGCTGATGCTCTGCGCAGTGCTGGCGCGCCGTTATAAACAGCAGACCGAGAAGTTGCAGGCGCAGGAAGAGACCCGCGCCGCGAAGGCTTAAGGGCGTTTCAGGGGCTGAACCAGCTGGGTCAGCCCCTCTGTTTTGATCAGTAACGTGATAGCCATCAGCTCACCCAGTCGCCCGGCAGGGAATTCATCTTTACGGGCAAACCACAGCAGATACTCTTCCGGCAAATCAATCAGCCTGCGGCCTTTATATTTACCGAATGGCATCTCTGTATTGGCAATCTCAACAAGCTGCTCCTTCTCCACGTTACTCTCCCAGCAGACGCATCATTTCATCTTCGTCGATAACGTCAATGCCAAGCTCCTGCGCTTTCGCCAGTTTTGAACCGGCCGCTTCGCCGGCGATCACCAGATCGGTTTTCTTTGAGACGCTACCCGCCACTTTCGCCCCCAGTGCCACCAGACGCGCTTTCGCATCATCACGTGAAAGCTGGCTAAGGCTGCCCGTCAATACTACGGTTTTACCCGCAAACGGACTGTCGATCTCCTCGGCATTGACCACCACTGGCGCAGGCCATTGAATGCCCTCTGCCAGCAGGTTGCCAATCACCTCGCGGTTGCTCTCTTCAGCAAAGAAGTTGAAGACGTGTGTCGCAACCACAATACCGACATCCGGTACCTTTTGTAGTTCGTCAATGCTGGCTTTTTCAAGCGCCTCCAGGGTACCGAAGTAGGCCGCCAGCCCGGCTGCCGTCGCTTCACCCACTTCACGGATCCCCAGTGCATAGAGGAAGCGGGCAAAGGTAGTCTGTTTCGCGGCTTCCAGAGCATTGACCACATTCTGCGCCGATTTAGGTCCCATACGATCAAGGCCCGTCAGCTTACCGGCGGTCAGCCTGAACAGATCGGCTGGGTTATGGACGTACTCTTTCTCGACCAGTTGATCGATAATTTTGTCACCCATGCCGTCCACATCCATGGCGCGGCGGGAGACAAAGTGCTTCAGCGCCTCTTTACGCTGCGCACCGCAGATCAATCCGCCGGTGCAGCGGGTAACGGCCTCACCTTCCACACGCTCCACATCAGAGCCGCACACCGGACAGTGGGAGGGGAAGACAATAGCGCGGGTATCGGCCGGTCGCTCGGACTCCACCACGTTAACGACCTGCGGAATAACGTCCCCTGCGCGCCGTATGACCACTTTGTCGCCAATGCGCAGACCCAGGCGCGCGATTTCATCGGCATTATGTAGCGTGGCGTTGCTCACCAGCACGCCAGCCACCTGGACGGGCTCAAGGCGCGCCACCGGCGTGATTGCGCCGGTTCGTCCTACCTGGAACTCGACGTCCCGAACAACGGTCAGCTGTTCCTGTGCCGGGAATTTGAAAGCCACTGCCCAGCGCGGAGCGCGCGCCACAAAGCCAAGCTGCTCCTGTAACGCGAGCGAGTTGACCTTGATCACCACGCCATCAATATCGAAGCCGAGCGTTGGGCGGTCCTCTTCAACCTTGCGGTAGAACGCCAGCACGGCTTCGGGAGAATCGCAAAGCTGCACGCGGTTGCTCACCGGCAGGCCCCACTTTTTAAACTGGAGTAAACGTCCCAGATGGGTATCCGGCAGTTCACCGCCCTCCAGTATTCCCACCCCATAACAGAAGAAAGTAAGTGGTCGCTTCGCGGTGATACGCGGGTCAAGCTGGCGCAATGAACCAGCCGCAGCGTTACGGGGGTTGGCGAAGACTTTTCCACCCGTACGGCGAGCGTCGTCGTTAATTTTTTCAAACCCGGCCTGCGGCAGGAACACTTCTCCGCGCACTTCCAGCCGCGCAGGGATGTTGTCGCCGTGCAGCTTCAGCGGAATGGCGCGAATGGTACGGACGTTCGTGGTGATATCTTCACCGGTAGTGCCATCGCCGCGGGTGGCGGCACGTACCAGCACACCGTTCTCATACAGCAAGCTCACCGCCAGGCCATCGAGCTTAAGCTCACAGCACCAGGTCAGTACATCCACGCTCTTTAAACGGTCTTGCACGCGTTTATTAAAGGCGAGGAAGCTCTCTTCATCAAAAACGTTATCCAGGGACAGCATCGGCACTTCATGACGTACCTGAGTAAACGCCGTCAGCGGCGTGGCACCCACGCGCTGGGTAGGCGAGTCCGGCGTAATCAGCTCCGGATGCTGCGCTTCGAAATCGCGCAGTTGGCGCAGCAGGCGATCGTACTCCGCGTCCGGGATTTCGGGGGCATCCATCACGTGATACAGGTATTCATGATGGCGAAGCGTGGTTCGCAGTTCAGTGAGTTGTTGTTCGATAGAGTCCATGTCGCACCATCAATGAGAAAAACCCCCGACAGGCGGGGGTTGATAAGGGATGAAACGAACGCCAGGCTTAGGCGTTTGCTTCCTTAACTTCGCGGATACGGTCCTGATACTCACGCAGCTTCTGCGGTGTCATCATGCGACGCTGATCGTCAAGTACCACCCCACCCACTTCATCGGCGATATGCTGAGCGGACTGCAGCATCAGCTTAAAGTTTTGCACTTCATCACCGTAAGAGGGCACCTGCATAAAGATTGTGACGCCGGGTGTAGTGAAATCACCGGTCATTTCAGGGTCAAAGGTTCCCGGATTCACCATATTGGCCAGGCTAAAGAGGGCTGGGCCGCTGCCGTCCGGACTCAGATGACGATGGAAGATATTCATATCGCCAAACTTGAAACCAGCCTGCTGAATACTGTTCAGTAATACATCACCGTTTAACCATGTCCCATGATGCGCAGCGACGTTCATGACGATGACCGTCTCTTTACGCTGCGGTTTTTCTACCACGGGCTCTTCAACCACAACCGGCTCTGGCTCAACTACTGGCGTAGGCTGCTGTACCTGAACAGGCTGCGGCTCTGGCTGCAGTGGCTGTTGCACAGGCTGCGGCTGATGGACAGGCTGCTGTTGCACAGGCTGAGGCTGATGCACAGGCTGCGGTTGATGCACAGGCTGCTGTGCTGCGGGTTGCGGAGCCTCCGGCTGAGTCTGTACAGGCTGCTGCGTCTGATGAACAGGCGCTTCTACCGGTGCCGGCTTAGCGGGGCGCGGCTGAGCAGAGGCATACGGCGGCTGGTACTGGTGCTGCGAAGGACGGGGGGCTTCGTGCTCCCCAAAGCCTGCGCCGGGCGCACTGTGAGTACGATGAACGCGAACTTCACCCACGCCTTCGTCTTCAGATTCCATGTCGTCATCATCGTTCTCATCGTCACGTTGAGACTTCATGCGCTTTAGTGGGCGATCGCGAAACATAGAGGAACGCTCTTTACGGCTGGTCCAGAAACCGTGCACCAGTAAAGCGAGTATGGCGATCGCGCCAACAATGATTAATATCAGACGCAAATCCTGCATCATTATATTCTCTGTTGTTCTAACACCTTGCCACCACGGCAAACATTTACTCACTAAGAGTATTTGCCGATTACGTCAAGTGCAAGTGGATGCAGAGCATTCACCGCATAAAGATGAATTAAATCGTGCTTTTTGCTGTTTTTTCGAACATTTCCGAACTGGTCAACAGCGTGCAACTGGCTAATATAGGCAGGCAATTTCACTGGTTGCGATAAAAGGAGCTCAACCTGGTTATGGTTTCATCAAATTCTACCTCCCCTCGCAGTGGCGTCTGGTACTTTTCACAGGGCTGGAAGCTGGTCTCCCTGCCAGGCATCCGCCGTTTTGTGATCCTGCCACTGGTGATCAATACCTTACTGATGGGGGGCGCATTCTGGTGGCTGTTTCATCAGCTCGATAGCTGGATCCCATCATTGATGAGTCATGTACCCGACTGGCTGCAATGGCTGAGCTATCTGTTATGGCCTATTGCAGTCATTTCCGTGTTACTGGTCTTTGGCTACTTTTTCTCAACCCTGGCGAACTGGATTGCGGCGCCGTTTAACGGTCTGCTGGCCGAACAGCTTGAAGCGCGCCTTACCGGCGCAACGCCGCCCGATACCGGTATCCTGGGCATCATGAAAGATCTGCCGCGCATCATGAAACGCGAGTGGCAAAAGCTCGCCTGGTACCTCCCCCGTGCCGTGGTGTTGCTGATCCTCTATTTTATCCCCGGTATCGGACAAACCGTGGCCCCGGTGCTCTGGTTCTTGTTTAGCGCCTGGATGCTGGCGATTCAATACTGCGACTACCCCTTCGACAACCATAAAGTGCCTTTTAAAGAGATGCGCACGGCCCTTCGTTCGCAAAAGGTTGCCAATATGCAGTTTGGTGCCCTGACGAGCCTCTTCACGATGATCCCGCTGCTCAACCTCTTTATTATGCCCGTCGCCGTCTGTGGCGCGACTGCCATGTGGGTGGACTGCTACCGTCCGAAACATGCTTTGTGGAAATAAGGTCAAAAAGGAGTGGCTTATATCACTCCTTATTCCATACTGATCCCCATTATTTCCTTGTAGCATATAGATATGCGAATTCCTTACTTCCCCATACTTATTCAGCAGGTATGCTGGGTCGGTATCCCAATTTCATACAGTTAAGGACAGGCCATGAGTAAGATTTTTGAAGATAACTCGCTGACTATCGGTCATACGCCCCTGGTTCGACTGAACCGTATCGGTAATGGACGCATCCTGGCGAAGGTCGAATCACGTAACCCGAGCTTCAGCGTGAAATGCCGTATCGGTGCCAACATGATTTGGGATGCGGAAAAACGTGGCGTGTTGAAAGCGGGCGTTGAACTGGTTGAGCCAACCAGCGGGAACACCGGTATTGCTCTGGCCTACGTCGCCGCGGCGCGTGGTTATAAACTGACGTTAACCATGCCTGAAACCATGAGTATCGAACGCCGCAAGCTGCTGAAAGCGCTGGGGGCGAATCTGGTGCTGACCGAAGGCGCCAAAGGGATGAAAGGTGCCATCCAGAAAGCAGAAGAAATTGTTGCCAGCGATCCGGCTAAATATCTGCTGCTTCAGCAGTTCAGCAACCCGGCAAACCCGGAAATTCACGAGAAAACCACCGGTCCGGAAATCTGGGAAGATACTGACGGCCAGGTCGATGTGTTTATCTCCGGTGTGGGTACCGGCGGTACGCTGACGGGCGTAAGCCGTTATATTAAAGGCACGAAGGGCAAAAAAGATCTCATTACCGTCGCCGTCGAGCCAACAGATTCCCCGGTCATTGCTCAGGCACTGGCAGGTGAAGAGTTAAAACCAGGCCCGCACAAAATTCAGGGCATTGGAGCAGGCTTCATCCCGGGTAACCTGGATTTGAAGCTTATCGATAAAGTGGTTGCCATCAGTAACGACGAAGCGATTTCTACCGCACGCCGCCTGATGGAAGAAGAGGGTATTCTGGCGGGTATCTCCTCTGGTGCCGCCGTGGCCGCTGCGTTAAAATTGCTTGAAGATGAAACCTTTACCAACAAGAATATCGTGGTTATTCTGCCGTCTTCGGGTGAGCGTTATTTAAGTACGGCCCTGTTTGCCGATCTCTTTACTGAGAAAGAACTGCAACAGTAATGCCAGAATGTAAATAATGCGTAAAAAAGCACCCTTATGGGTGCTTTTTTGTGGTCCACGTCAAACTTTTGCCTCTATCGGCATTGCTTCACCCTGTTAGCTCTGGTATTTAAGCTGGCAATTATTTTGATGCGCGAAATTAATCAACGCACGAAATCACGCTGCTGAATCGATTTTATGATTTGGTTCAAGTCTTGCTTCCACGGCATAATGTTTAATGTGACGAAGCGTCAGTTGCAAGACATGCAGGCACCAGGTTACGTCATGCGCTAACGTATACCGCGTACCCTTAAGTCGGTGCTAACAATACAGGCTAAAGTGGAGCCGCCAGGCTAGACTTTAGTTCCACAACACTAAACCTATAAGTTGGGGAAATACAATGTTCCAGCAAGAAGTTACCATTACCGCTCCGAACGGTCTGCACACCCGCCCTGCTGCTCAGTTTGTTAAAGAAGCAAAAGGCTTCACTTCTGAGATCACTGTGACTTCCAACGGCAAAAGCGCCAGCGCAAAAAGCCTGTTTAAACTGCAAACTCTGGGCCTGACTCAGGGTACCGTCGTAACCATCTCCGCTGAAGGCGAAGACGAGCAGAAAGCAGTTGAGCATCTGGTAAAACTGATGGCTGAGCTCGAGTAAGTATCCGGGTTCTTTTCAATATCAGTCACAAGTAAGGTAGGGTTATGATTTCAGGCATTTTAGCATCCCCGGGTATCGCTTTCGGCAACGCACTGCTGCTGAAGGAAGACGAGATCGTCATCGACCGGAAAAAAGTTTCTGCCGACAAGGTTGATCAGGAAGTTGAACGTTTTCTGAGCGGTCGTGCAAAAGCATCTGCGCAGCTGGAAGCGATCAAAACAAAAGCTGGTGAAACTTTTGGCGAAGAAAAAGAAGCCATCTTCGAAGGGCATATCATGCTGCTCGAAGATGAGGAGCTGGAGCAGGAAATCATAGCCCTGATTAAAGATAAGGGCATGACGGCCGACGCGGCTGCGCATGAAGTTATCGAAGGCCAGGCAACCGCCCTGGAAGAACTGGATGATGAGTACCTGAAAGAGCGTGCGGCTGACGTACGTGACATCGGTAAGCGCCTGCTGCGCAACATCCTGGGTCTGGCAATCATCGACCTGAGCTCCATTCAGGACGAAGTTATTCTGGTTGCTGCTGACCTCACCCCGTCTGAAACCGCACAGCTGAACCTGAACAAGGTGCTGGGTTTCATCACCGATGCGGGCGGACGTACCTCCCACACCTCAATTATGGCGCGTTCTCTGGAGCTGCCAGCCATTGTGGGCACCGGTAGCGTCACCACTCAGGTGAAAAACAACGACTATCTGATTCTGGATGCCGTAAACAACAAAGTTTACGTCAACCCAACTAACGAAGAGATCGAGCAACTGCGTGCCGTTCAGGAGCAGGTTGCTACCGAGAAAGCCGAACTCGCGAAGCTGAAAGATCTGCCGGCTATCACGCTGGATGGTCACCAGGTTGAAGTTTGCGCTAACATCGGTACCGTCCGTGACGTCGATGGCGCTGAGCGCAACGGTGCGGAAGGTGTGGGTCTGTATCGTACTGAATTCCTGTTCATGGACCGTGACGCGCTGCCTACTGAAGAAGAGCAGTTCGCCGCATACAAAGCCGTTGCTGAAGCCTGTGGCTCTCAGGCGGTCATTGTCCGTACCATGGACATCGGTGGCGACAAAGAGCTGCCGTACATGAACTTCCCGAAAGAAGAGAACCCGTTCCTGGGCTGGCGTGCAGTGCGTATTGCCATGGATCGCAAAGAGATCCTGCGTGACCAGGTTCGCGCCATTCTGCGTGCTTCCGCTTTCGGTAAGCTGCGCATCATGTTCCCGATGATCATCTCCGTTGAAGAAGTGCGTGCCCTGAAAAAAGAGATCGAAATCTTTAAACAGGAACTGCGTGACGAAGGTAAGGCATTTGACGAGTCAATCGAAGTGGGCGTGATGGTGGAAACACCGGCAGCGGCGACAATTGCGCGTCATTTAGCCAAAGAAGTCGACTTCTTTAGTATTGGTACCAATGATTTAACGCAGTACACCCTGGCAGTTGACCGTGGTAATGATATGATTTCACATCTCTACCAGCCAATGTCGCCGTCCGTACTGACGCTTATCAAGCAAGTTATTGATGCTTCTCATGCTGAAGGTAAATGGACAGGCATGTGTGGTGAGCTTGCAGGCGACGAACGTGCTACACTTCTGTTGCTGGGTATGGGTCTGGACGAATTCTCTATGAGCGCCATTTCCATCCCGCGCATTAAGAAGATTATCCGTAACACGAACTTCGAAGATGCGAAGGTATTAGCAGAGCAAGCTCTTGCTCAACCGACAACGGACGAGTTAATGACGCTGGTTAACAAGTTCATTGAAGAAAAAACAATCTGCTAATCCACGAGATGCGGCCCAAATTACTGCTTAGGAGAAGATCATGGGTTTGTTCGATAAACTGAAATCTCTGGTTTCTGATGATAAAAAAGACTCCGGAACTATTGAGATTGTTGCTCCGCTCTCCGGCGAGATCGTCAACATCGAAGACGTGCCGGATGTAGTGTTCGCAGAGAAAATCGTTGGTGATGGCATTGCTATCAAACCGACCGGTAACAAAATGGTTGCACCGGTTGACGGTACTATCGGTAAGATTTTTGAAACCAACCACGCGTTTTCTATCGAATCTGATAGCGGTATTGAACTGTTCGTACACTTCGGTATCGACACCGTCGAACTGAAAGGCGAAGGCTTCAAGCGCATCGCTGAAGAAGGTCAGCGTGTGAAAGTAGGCGACCCGGTCATTGAATTCGATCTGCCATTGCTGGAAGAGAAAGCCAAGTCTACCCTGACGCCGGTTGTGATCTCCAACATGGACGAAATCAAAGAACTGATCAAACTGTCTGGCAGCGTCACCGTGGGCGAAACCCCGGTTATCCGCATCAAGAAGTAATTTGCCACACAGAAAAATGGCGCCTTCGGGCGCCATTTTTGTTTCTACGCTGGGAGAATAAGCTCGTCGTAGCCCTTTTGCAGGGTATAGTCCATCACTTCAGTCACCCGATTACCGGCCAGTGCTATCGCCTCAGCTACCGGCTTGCCTCGTACGATACCGCTTACCAACTCTGAGCAGAACAGATCGCCCGTCCCTTTCAGATCGGCCTGCACGCGCGGATGCGCGCTCACGCTAACGCCCCCGGCCGTCACCAGCACCACGTGAATGTGGTCGGGATCCGCCGCAACGGGTGCGCTGGTGATGGCGACCCACTTCAGCGTCTCGCTGAGCAGACTTTTCGCCGCCGCAATTGCGCTCTCCGGCGTACGACAGGACTGGCCGCTCAGCACTTCCAGTTCGAAAACGTTGGGCGTAATGCCCTGCGCTAACGGCAGCAGATACTGGCGGTAGGCTTCAGGGATCTCGGGCTTAACGTACATCCCGCTATCCACATCGCCGATCACCGGATCGACCAGCACCAGCAGTTCGGGATGGCTGGCTTTAATCGCGCTCAGCCATTTGGCCAACAGCGCAATCTGGCTGGCGCTCCCCATATAGCCCGTGGTCACTGCCTTCAGTTCACGCAGGACGTCACGCTCTTCCAGCGCCTGCAGATAGCCGACAAACCACTCGTCAGGAATGACGCCGCCGTAGAAGGTGTCATAGTGTGGCGTATTACTGAAAAGCACCGTAGGAACGGCGGTGACGGTAAGCTGATGGCGGCGAATGTTTGGCACCGCAACGCTGTTACCCACGCTGCCATAAACGACCTGAGACTGTACCGCCACGATATCGCTCTGCTGCGCCCGGGTTTTATCCCGAAATAAAATCATCTCCATGAGGCTTAAATCCCCGCACCCTGCGAATAACTCTCTTCACCAAAGACGCCCGTAGAAAGATAACGATCGCCACGATCGCAGATAATCGCCACTACGACCGCGCCCGGATGTTGCGCGGCGACACGCAACGCACCGGCTACTGCGCCGCCCGAACTGACGCCACAGAAGATACCTTCGCGCATGGCCAGCTCACGCATTGTATTTTCCGCCTCGCGCTGATGAATATCCAGTACCTGATCCACCAGTTGTGCATTATAAATGCCCGGCATATATGCCTGCGGCCAGCGACGAATGCCCGGGATACTGCTCCCCTCTTCCGGCTGTAAGCCAACTATCGTGACCGCGCTGGGCTGCTCGCGCAGAAAGCGCGACACGCCGGTAATGGTTCCGGTGGTGCCCATACTGGAGACAAAATGGGTGATCCGCCCCCCGGTCTGCTGCCAGATTTCCGGCCCAGTGGTGGTGTAATGCGCATACGGGTTATCCGGATTATTGAATTGATCCAGCAGCTTACCCTCGCCCCGACTGGCCATCTCAAGGGCCAGGTCGCGTGCCCCTTCCATCCCCTGTTCCTTCGTGACCAGAATGAGCTCGGCGCCGTAGGCCCGCATGGCAGCTCGTCGCTCCTGGCTCATGTTGTCGGGCATCAGCAGTTTCATGCGATAACCTTTCAGGGCAGCGATCATCGCCAGCGCAATGCCGGTGTTGCCGCTGGTCGCTTCAATCAGCACGTCGCCGGGCTTAATCTCGCCCCGCAACTCGGCCTGCACAATCATCGACAGCGCAGCTCTGTCTTTCACCGAACCCGCAGGATTGTTGCCTTCCAGTTTGACCCAGACTTCGCTGCCATTGGCTGGCCCCATGCGCTGAAGCCTGACCAGAGGAGTGTTGCCGATGGTTTGCTCTAATGTGTTCACGATTTTTGCTCAATAAAAAGCCCGGCTAGCGCAGCGCCACCGGGCGATAAACATACTGATTAACCTATCAGGCAGATTCGGCCAGAGCAAGATCCCCACGCGTTTCGATACGCGCTTTCCCGTGATAGATACGGGCATGCTGTAGCCCGACAAACAAGCGCTCACCGCGATGTGGCGGGGTTTCATCGCGCATGACTACCGTCAGGGGATCGGTGTACCAGCCCAGCGGTTGTACAACCAGTTGGGTATAGTGTCCTTTCGGGCTGGCCTCCAGTACCTGCACCGGCAGCGGGGAGTCGAGGCTGGTACGGCGACTGACATCCACTTCCCACGGACGCAGGAACAGATCCACCGGCCCCTGGTGCGCGGGGGTATAACCCAGCGGCCAGCGGTGCGCGCCGACGTGAAACTGCCCGCCGCGAACGGTACCATGCAGGCGGTTGACTTCGCCCATAAACTCCAGCACGAAACGGGTCGCCGGTTCACGCCAGAGCTGCTCTGGTTCGTCTACCTGTTCAATGTTCCCCTGGCTCATCACCACTACCCGGTCGGCCACTTCCATCGCCTCTTCCTGATCGTGGGTAACGAACACGCTGGTGAACTGCAGCTCTTCATGCAGTTGACGCAGCCAGCGACGCAGCTCTTTACGCACCTGTGCGTCCAGTGCGCCAAAAGGTTCATCCAGCAGCAGGATTTGCGGTTCAACGGCCAGCGCACGTGCCAGCGCCACGCGCTGCTTCTGCCCGCCGGAAAGCTGAGCGGGAAAACGATCCGCCAGATGGGCGAGCTGCACCATCTCCAGCAGTTTGGTTACTTTCGCTTTGATGGCTGCCGCATTGGGACGTTCGCGGCGCGGCAGCACGGTCAGGCCGAAGGCGATGTTATCGAACACCGTCATATGGCGGAACAGCGCATAGTGCTGGAACACAAAACCCACCTTACGGTCGCGGGCATGCAGGCGGCTCACGTCGGTACCGTGGAAGCGGATATGTCCGCTGGTCTGGTGCTCAAGCCCGGCGATGATGCGCAGCAGCGTGGTTTTACCAGAGCCGGACGGCCCCAGCAGCGCGACCATTTGTCCGGAAGGGATATCCAGCGAGATATCGTTCAGCACCTGGGTGCGACCAAAAGACTTCTTAATATTGGCAATCTCAATGCTCATGATTTCCCTCCTGATGCTGGCGTTTTTCCTGATTTTCTAAACGCCACTGCACCACACTCTTTAAAAACAGGGTCAAAATCGCCATCAGCGTCAGCAGGGCTGCGGCGGTAAAGGAGCCGACGGTGTTATAGTCCTGCTCCAGCAATTCAATCTGTAACGGCAGCGACAGTGTTTCACCGCGAATCGAGCCGGAGACCACCGACACAGCGCCAAACTCACCAATAGCGCGGGCGTTGGTCAGTACCACGCCATAGAGCAATGCCCAGCGAATATTCGGCAAGGTGACTCGGCGGAACATTTGCCAGCCGGATGCGCCCAGCAACACCGCGGCTTCATCTTCATGGCTGCCCTGGCTTAACATCACCGGCACCAGCTCACGGACAACAAACGGACAGGTCACAAATATGGTCACCAGCACCATTCCCGGCCAGGAGAACATAATCTGCAGGTTGTGCTCATCCAGCCATTCGCCCAGCGGGCCGTTGGAGCCGTAAAAGAGCAGGTACACCAGGCCCGCCACCACCGGCGAAACGGCAAACGGGATATCCAGTAAGGTCAGCAGCAGCTGACGGCCCGGGAAGTTAAAGCGCGTGACCAGCCATGCCAGCAGGATGCCAAACACCAGATTTACCGGAACCGTGATCAACGCGATCATCACCGTCAGCCAGATGGCGTGCAGCATGTCCGGGTCGGCGAGGTTTTGCAGCGCGGGCATAATCCCCTTGCTGAAGGCCTGCACAAAGATATAGACCATTGGCACCACGAGGATAAAGACAGACACCACCGCCCCGGTACCAATCAAAAACCATTTACCCCAGTTGATGCGGGGTGCGTCGTAGCGCTTCAATTGTGTAACTTCCGCCATCAGTGACCTACCACACGTCGCCCAAAGCGACTTTGCAGAGTGTTAATTGAGAACAGCAGCAGCAGCGAAGCCGCGAGGATCACCGAGGCGATGGCGCTCGCCGCCGGGTAATCGAACTCCTGTAAGCGAACAAAAATCATCAGCGAGGTGACTTCGGTCTTCCAGGCGATGTTGCCGGCAATAAAGATTACCGCGCCAAATTCTCCCAGGCTTCGGGTAAAGGAGAGCGCTACGCCCGCCAGCAGCGCAGGAGAGAGCTCTGGCAGTACGACTTTGCGAAAACTCTGCCAGCGCGTCGCGCCCAGCGTCTCCGCCGCTTCTTCATACTCCGGCCCTAACTCTTCCAGCACCGGCTGTACGGTACGTACCACGAAAGGAATGCTGGTAAACGCCATGGCCACCGCGATGCCGAGCCAGGTATACGTCACTTTGATATCAAACTTTGCCAGCCACTCGCCGTAAAAACCGTTCACCGAGAACAGCGAGGCCAGCGTCAGGCCGGCCACCGCCGTGGGCAGCGCAAAGGGTAAATCCATCAGCGCATCCAGCAGCGTACGCCCCGGAAAACGATAGCGGGTTAAGATCCACGCCATCAGCAGGCCGAACACGCCGTTAAAAATGGAGGCGACAAACGCAGAGAGCAGCGTCACTTTGTAAGCCGCCACCACCTGCGGGTTAGTAATCACTTCCCAGTACTGGGCCCAGCTCATTTCGGAGAGCTGCATGGCCAGCGCGCTAAGCGGTAATAATAAAATCAGACAGACGAACAGCAGGCTGGTCCCAAGGCTTAAAGTAAAGCCCGGCAGCACGCGTCTGGAGGAGACTGCAAACATTACTTACGCCCCGCCGCCAGCAATTTGTCTAACTCGCCGCCGCTGGTGAAGTGCGTTTTCATCACCTCAGGCCAGGAGCCAAACTTCTCTTCCACACGGAACAGCTGCGTCTGCGGGAATTTGTCTTTCAGTTTGTCCATGACTTCCGGGTTATTCACACGGTAGTAGTAATCGGTGATGATGGTTTGCGCCTGTGGGCTGTAGAGCCAGTTCAGGTACGCTTTCGCCGCTTTCTCAGTGCCGTTGGCCTCGACGTTTTTGTCTACCCACGCCACCGGGAATTCCGCCAGAATATTGGTCTTCGGAATCACGACCTCAAAGCCCTGAGCTTCATACTGCTTACGGATGTTGTTCACTTCCGATTCAAAGCTGATCAACACATCGCCCAGGCCACGTTCGGCAAAGGTTGTGGTCGCGCCACGTCCGCCGGTATCGAACACTTCAACGTTTTTCAGGAACTGGGTCATGAACTGCTCGGTTTTGGCTTTATCGCCACCGTCAGCGTTATCTGCCGCCCCCCAGGCCGCCAGATAGGTGTAGCGCGCGTTACCGGAGGTTTTAGGATTCGGGAAGATCAGTTTCACGTCAGAACGTACCAGATCGTTCCAGTCGTGAATATTTTTCGGGTTGCCCTTACGCACCAGGAAGCCCATGGTGGAGTAGAACGGTGAGCTGTTATTGGGCAGGCGGCTTTGCCAGTCGGCCGGGATCAGCTTGCCCTTGTCATGCAGGATCTGCACGTCCGTCACCTGGTTGTAGGTCACTACATCCGCCTTCAGACCCTGCAGGATAGCCAGCGCTTGCTTGGAAGAGCCCGCGTGGGATTGCTTAATGGTCAGCTTGTCTCCGTTGTTCTCTTTCGCCCACTGCTGTTCAAACGGCGGGTTAAGGGCGGCAAACAGCTCGCGGGAGACGTCATAGGAGCTGTTAAGCAGCTCAGTTGCCTGCGCCTGCGCCACCAGCAGCACGGAAGCAGCCAGCGTCAGATATCCTTTTTTCAGTAACGTAACGGCCATTGAGCACCCTTATAAATGTGATGACTATCTTATGGTCATAATATTTATAACGAGTACGAAAGGAGTAACGGTTTTATATACCGTTTGGTGATTTACAAGTAGAAAAGAGAATAAGGGTGCGGCCTGAAGCCCGCACCCCAGCCCTCTCCCGCGGGAGAGGGAGGAAGGCTTTTATAACGCCAGCAGACGCTCGACGGACGGGGCGAAATAGTAACCACCGGTCACCGGTTTGGTGAAGCGCAGCATCGCGTCGCGTTTACCGTCGGTATCACCAAACATACTCAGCAGCTGCTGCTCAATGTTATAGAGACGCGCGCAGTAGGCACAGAAGTAAAGGCCATGCGTGCCGCTCGCCGTGCCATAGGGCAGGCTCTGGCGCACAATCTTCAGCCCTTTGCCGTCTTCTTTCAGATCGACGCGGGTCAGGTGAGAGGTCACCGGGCGATCGTCGCCGTCGATCTCTTCATTGGCCTGTTTGGTACGGCCAATCATCATCTCCTGGTCATGCACGCTCATGCGGTTAAGCTGCTTCAGGTTATGCTCCCAGCGCTGAACGAATACATAACTGCCGCCCGCATCCACGCCCTCTTTAATGACCGCCACGTCGCGGCGCGTCTCTTCCCCGGCTGGGTTTTCGGTACCGTCGACAAAGCCGCTCAGATCGCGCTCTTCAACCCAGCGGAAACCATGGACCTCGTCCTGCACCTCGATGCTGTCGCCAAAGGCTTCCAGCGCCGCCTGGGCAACAGAAAAATTCACGTCATGGCGCAGGGAAAGAATATGAATCAACACGTCATACTGGGTAGCCGGTGCCAGACCTTTCCCGTAAGGGATGAAGTCTTTCAGCTCTTCTGCCCCCTCACCGCCGCTCAGCTGACGCCAGACGTTGTTTCCGAAAGCAACGACCGCGCCCAGGTGTGCCTCGGGAAATGCGGCCTGGAAAGTGGCCAGTTTATCGATAAAAATTTTGCTGGCCGCACGCAGGGCATCGACATCCCCTTTAATATTGGCTTCCATCCAAATCGCCGCGCGGCAATGTTCTGGCAAAATGCCACTCTGAACCTGAGACATCGCTCCTCCTGAAAAAAAGATGCCACGTCAGCGTGGCATTGTTGGCGGCGATTATACCCGCTTTTTCAGCAAGGCAGATTGTCCAGACGCAATTTACTGCTGCCAGATAATTTTGCTGACTTTCCAGCTCTTCAGGGTATCGTCAGAAGGCATTAACCCTTCCGGGCCGCTCCAGCTGCCGCTAAACAGATAACGGATGTGCTGGCTCTCTTTCGCTTTACACTCAACCCCAACGCCTTCCTCTACCACGGCGCTGGTACAGTTTCCGAATGCTTTCTGATACAGGTCACTGAACGGCGTGCCGATTTTGACCCCACTGTCGGTTTCAATCTCGCTATCCAGAACTTCAACGCGTTTTACCGCACTATTATCACCGCTGATGACCAGCGCCAGCTTGTCATCTTTCAGCGCTTCGTAATAACGCACGATATTGCCATTTTCGGTTTTCATCCCGCTACGCAGGCGATAATCGCTGCTCAGCGCTGAGGCGATCGCCTCCTGCTCCATCGGCGTGGCGGAGGTGATATTGCCTACCCCCTCCTCGGTAACCTCGGTGGAGGCGCCAAACCAGTTCCAGGGATAAGCCGCAGACCAGTTAACCGACGAGAGAGTGGAACAACCCGTCAACACAACGGGGAGCGCGCAGATCAATAAACGCAGCGATTTCATGAGAGGGTCCTTTCTGGTTAATTCAACGCTTGTTGGAGTGCATCATCGGCAAAAAGTGCCGTTTAATCTTTATCAGGTATGAAACAGGCGCGCAGACGGGGATTGGTGACCAGCCATAACAGCGCCACGATGTCCGCAATCACCAGCGTAATTCCAATGCCGCTTAACGGTTCGCCCTGCAGCCAGAGCCAGGGCTGCCAGGCCAACAGGATGAGCTGCGCCGCAATCAGCAAACTACGAAGCGCGAACCACAGGCGGGGCCAGAGATGGCGTCGTCCGCTCAGCAAAAACGCCAGCACCGCAGGCACGCCCGGTAATAGCCCGAGCCAGAAGTTATCATGATCGGGATAAAAGAGATTTAGCAGGGTGTTGCCCTGATCGCGTGAGGCCCCTGCCAGCACAAAGAGCACCCAGGTGCGTGCCTGTAGTAGCAATACGCACCAGAACAAGAGCGGCAAGCGCATGCGTCCCTGGCTGTCGTAGTCGCCGGGGTGAAACTCAATACTCTTCATCTTCTATCAGGCGCTTGCCGAGGGTCAGCACATCGGCATGTTCATAAGCCAGCCGTTCGTACATCCCCAGCACCACATCGTTGTCTTCGCGAACCATGATCTGAATTTTGGGACAGCCGCGGGCAATCAATTTCTTCTCGAGACGGTTGAGCAGCGCATTGGCAATACCGCGTCCACGGAACTCCGGATGCACACCAAGATAGTAGGCTGAGCCGCGATGGCCATCGTAACCGCCCATCACCGAGCCAACCACTTCGCCATTCACTTCCGCCACCAGGAACAGACTGACGTCATGATTAAGCTTACGTTCAATATCCATTTCCGGATCATTCCAGGGGCGCAGAAGATCGCAACGCTCCCACAGGGTGATGACCTCTTCGAAATCTGCCTGGCGAAAAACGCGTATCTCCATGGTATTAGCCGCCTTTTTAGGTTCAAAAACAGTGATTATCGCCCGAACGCCGCGTTTAGCCAATATTCGGGGAAAATCTCACCAAAATTTGGCATAATGTCACTCTGTCACGTATTGAAATGAAAAGTAAAACAATTATTAGCAAGGACTGTCGTAACGCGAAAGACGATACGATATAACACCAGGACCCCCATTTTTTACAATTCAGGCCGCATGAGCACATTCAAACCATTAAAAACACTCACATCGCGTCGTCAGGTTCTCAAAGCGGGGCTGGCAGCCTTAACTTTATCCGGCATTGCAAAAGCCCAGGCCAAAGAAGAGAGCACGCTTAAAACCAGTAACGGACACAGTAAACCTAAAGCTAAAAAACCGGGCGCTAAGCGCGTGGTCATGCTCGATCCGGGCCACGGCGGCATCGATACCGGTGCCATTGGCCATAACGGCTCTAAAGAGAAACATGTCGTGCTGGCGATTGCAAAAAAAGTGCGGACAATTTTACGCAGCAACGGCATTGACGCACGGCTGACCCGCACCGGTGATACCTTTATTCCCCTGTACGATCGGGTGGAAATTGCCCACAAGCACGGCGCGGATCTGTTTATGTCTATCCATGCGGACGGCTTTACTAATCCGAGCGCAGCCGGTGCCTCGGTGTTCGCCCTTTCGAACCGCGGCGCCAGTAGCGCCATGGCGAAATATCTTTCGGATCGCGAAAACCGCGCCGATGAAGTGGCCGGTAAAAAAGCCACCGATAAAGATCATCTTCTCCAGCAGGTGCTGTTTGACCTGGTGCAAACCGACACCATCAAAAACAGCCTGACCCTCGGGTCGCATATTCTGAAGAAGATTCGGCCCGTGCACCGTCTGCACAGTAAAGGGACCGAGCAGGCTGCCTTTGTGGTGCTGAAATCGCCCTCCATCCCCTCTGTGCTGGTGGAAACCTCCTTTATTACTAACCCGGAAGAGGAGCGCTTACTCGGCACTACCGCGTTTCGCCAGAAGATCGCTAACGCCATCGCCTCCGGGATAATCAGTTACTTTAACTGGTTCGATAATCAAAAAGCCCACGTGAAGAGACGCTGATGAAACCAAATGCGCAACGGGTTAAAACCTTCTTGCTACAGTTGCAGGACCAGATTTGCCAGAAATTGACCGCAGTTGACGGCGGAGCGTTTCAGGAAGATGAGTGGCAGCGCGAAGGCGGCGGAGGCGGACGCAGTCGGGTGCTGCGTAACGGCGGTATCTTTGAGCAAGCCGGCGTGAATTTCTCGCACGTACATGGCGATACAATGCCTGCCTCAGCCACCGCTCACCGTCCGGAGCTGGCAGGCCGCAGTTTCGAAGCGATGGGGGTTTCGCTGGTGGTCCATCCCCACAGCCCTTTTGTACCGACCAGCCATGCTAACGTGCGCTTTTTTATTGCCGAAAAACCCGGCGCCGAGCCGGTATGGTGGTTTGGCGGTGGCTTCGATTTAACGCCTTTTTACGGCTTTGAAGAGGATGCCGTTCACTGGCACCGTACGGCCCGCGATCTTTGCCAGCCCTTCGGTGACGAGGTGTATCCCAAATACAAAAAATGGTGTGACGACTATTTCTATCTGAAGCACCGCGACGAGCAACGGGGTATCGGCGGGCTCTTTTTTGACGATCTCAACACGCCGGATTTTGATACCGCTTTCGCCTTTATGCAGGCGGTGGGTAACGGCTTTACCGACGCGTATCTGCCTATTGTGGAACGGCGTAAGGATACCGATTACGGCGTACGAGAGCGTGAGTTCCAGCTTTATCGCCGGGGGCGTTACGTAGAGTTTAATCTGGTGTGGGATCGCGGCACGCTGTTTGGTTTGCAGACCGGCGGGCGTACGGAGTCGATTCTGATGTCGATGCCGCCGCTGGTGCGCTGGGAGTATAATTTCGAGCCAAAAGAGGGCAGCCCGGAGGCTGCCCTGAAGAATTTTATTCGGGTTCGGGACTGGGTGTAGCCTTTACCCCCTCACCCCGGCCCTCTCCCTGAGGGAGAGGGAGAAAACGGGGGGTTCCCGTCAGTCCCCTCTCCCCGTGGGAAAGGGAGAAAACGGGGTTCCCGTCAGTTCCCTCTCCCCGTGGGAGAGAGAAAAAACGGGCGTTCCCGTCTGTCCCCTCTCCCCGTGGGAGAGGGTTAGGGTGAGGGGAAGAAATAAAAACTACAGCGGCTGCGTCTGCGCCTCTACTACCGCCAGCGCCACCATGTTCACAATACGACGCACAGAGGCGATCGGCGTCAGCACATGTACCGGCTTCGCCACCCCCATCAGCACGGGACCAACCGTCACCCCTTCAGAGCTGGAGACACGCAGCAGGTTGTAGCTGATACGCGCCGCTTCGACGTTCGGCATAATTAGCACGTTCGCCGAGCCTTTCAGCGGGCTGTCCGGCATACGCTCATTGCGGATACTCTCCACCAGCGCGGCATCACCGTGCATTTCACCATCAATCATCAGCTCAGGCGCACGCGCGCGCACCCGTTCCAGCGTCTCGCGCATCTTGCTCGCCGCCGGAGATTTTGATGATCCGAAGTTTGAGTGCGACAACAAGGCTACCTTTGGTTCGATCCCGAAACGACGCACGGTTTCTGCCGCCATCACGGTGATTTCAGCCAGCTGCTCCGGCGTCGGATCGTCATTCACATAGGTATCAGCGATAAAGGTGTTACCGCTTGGCAACAGCAGCGCATTCATCGCCCCCGCCGTATGGACACCCTCACGATAGCCGAAGATCTCCTGCACCACGGTAAAGTGCTCGTGGTAATCCCCTACCGTGCCGCAGATCAGGGCGTCGGCTTCACCGCGGTGGACCATGATCGCGCCGATCACCGTGGTATTGCTGATGACCGCTTTCTGCGCCTGCTCCTGGGTGATCCCGCGACGTTTCATGATCGCGTAATATTCGTTCCAGTACTCTTTAAAGCGCGGATCGGATTCGTTGTTCACGATCTCAAAATCCACGCCCGGTTTAATCTGCAGCCCCAGTTTCTGGATACGCATCTCAATCACGCTCGGACGGCCAATCAGAATCGGCTTCGCCAGACCTAAGGTGATCAACTCCTGCGTGGCATGCAGCACGCGCGCCTCCTCACCCTCTGCCAGCACCACGCGCTTCGCGTCTGCGCGTGCCTGGGAGAAGATAGGCTTCATAAACAGATTCGTTTTGTAGACGAACTCGGTCAGTTTATCGACGTAGGCATCAAAGTCCTGAATCGGACGCATGGCTACACCGGAGTCCATCGCTGCCTTCGCCACTGCCGGAGCGATCTTCACAATCAGGCGCGGGTCGAACGGTTTCGGAATAATGTAATCCGGACCAAAGCTGAGATCCTGATCGCCGTAGGCCGAAGCTACCACTTCGCTCTGTTCGGCGTGAGCCAGTTCGGCGATGGCGTGAACGGCGGCCAGCTTCATCTCTTCGTTGATTGCCGTAGCACCCACGTCCAGTGCGCCGCGGAAGATGAACGGGAAGCAGAGCACGTTGTTCACCTGGTTTGGGTAATCAGAACGGCCGGTACAGATAATGGCGTCTTCACGCACCGCTTTCGCCAGCGGCGGCAGAATTTCCGGCTCCGGGTTGGCCAGCGCCAGAATCATCGGCGCACGAGCCATCTTCTTCACCATCTCCTGGGTCAGCACTTTCGGGCCGGAGCAGCCGAGGAAGATATCCGCGCCGTCAATCACATCATCCAGCGTGCGCTTGCCGTCATCCACGACCGCATAGGCGGCTTTGGTTTCGGCCATATTGGGTTCGCGATCTTTGTAGATAACCCCTTTTGAGTCGCAGACCACAATATTGTGCTTCTGCATACCCAGCGCCACCAGCAGGTTCATACAGGCGATGGCTGCCGCACCGGCACCGGATACCACCATACGCACGTCAGAGATGTTTTTCTCTACCACCCGCAGGCCGTTCAGAATGGCGGCTGTACTGATAATGGCGGTGCCATGCTGGTCGTCATGGAACACCGGAATATTCATCCGTTCGCGCAGTTTTTGCTCAATATAGAAACACTCTGGCGCTTTGATATCTTCGAGGTTAATACCGCCGAAGGTTGGCTCCAGCGCGGCCACCACGTTGATAAACTTATCGGGATCGAGCTCATCGACCTCGATATCAAACACGTCGATACCGGCGAATTTCTTGAACAGAACGCCCTTCCCTTCCATCACCGGCTTGCCCGCCAGCGCACCGATATTGCCAAGTCCCAGCACCGCGGTACCGTTAGAAATCACCGCCACCAGGTTGCCGCGCGCGGTGTATTTGTAGGCAGCGAGCGGATCTTTCTCAATTTCCAGGCAAGGGGCGGCAACGCCCGGCGAGTAGGCTAGCGCCAGGTCACGTTGCGTGGCGAGAGGTTTGGTGGGGGAAACCTGGATTTTACCGGGAACCGGGAATTCATGAAAATCGAGGGCACTCTGTTTCAACTGATCGTCCATCTTATCCTTCCTTTAACGTATCGTTCAAAATGGGTGCTGTTTTTCTGTCCTGAGGCACACCCTGGCGTGCCGCATAGTATCGCCGCTGGCTGCGGTTCAAACTTTGAAGGCTGCCAAACTCTGACCAACAAACAACAAAATTTGTTATCAATTTATAACAAGCCTGTTACCCACCCGCCAAAGCAAGACCCTCCTCGTCTGCTATGCTTTTTTGTTAAGCACGTCGCGAATTTTCCAGAAGTGTGATCCAACGCACTCGACTAACTCTTTTGATTTCAAGGAGTCATACTTTATGAACCAACTAGACGGCATTAAACAATTTACCACCGTCGTTGCCGACAGCGGTGATATTGAATCTATCCGTAGCTACCAGCCGGAAGATGCGACCACCAACCCTTCGCTGCTGTTAAAGGCGGCGGGATTGACCCATTTCAGCCATCTTATTGACGACGCCATCGCCTACGGTAAGCAGCGCGGTAAAACGCAAGAGCAACAGGTGGCAGAGGCCAGCGACAAACTGGCGGTAAATATTGGTGCGGAAATTCTGAAAAGTATTCCCGGCCGTGTTTCAACCGAGGTTGATGCCCGCCTCTCCTTCGATAAAGAGAAGAGCATTAACAAGGCCCGTCGTCTGGTTGAGCTTTATCAAGACCAGGGCATCGATAAGTCGCGCATTTTGATCAAGCTGGCCTCGACCTGGGAGGGGATCCGGGCGGCGGAACAGCTGGAGAAAGAGGGAATCAACTGTAACCTGACGCTACTGTTCTCATTTGCCCAGGCCCGTGCCTGCGCCGAGGCTGGCGTCTATCTTGTCTCCCCGTTTGTTGGGCGCATCTATGACTGGTATCAGGCAAAAGAGCCGATGGACCCCTACGTGGTTGAGCAAGACCCCGGCGTGAAATCCGTACGTAATATCTACGATTATTACAAGCAGCACCGCTACGAAACCATCGTGATGGGTGCCAGCTTCCGCCGCACTGAACAGATCCTCGCCCTGGCCGGCTGCGACCGCCTGACCATCTCCCCGGATCTGCTGAAAAAGCTGCAGGACAAAGACGAGACCGTCATGCGTAAGCTGATCCCTACCTCAACCGTGCTGCCGAAGCCGAAAGCGATGACCGAAGCCGAATTCCGCTGGGAGCATAACCAGGATGCAATGGCCGTCGAAAAACTGGCAGACGGCATTCGTCAGTTTGCCGTTGACCAGCGCAAGCTTGAAGATCTGCTCGCCGCCAAACTTTAAATCAGCCATGGAGTGAACTATGTCCCGTAAAGAGTTAGCCAACGCCATACGCGCCCTAAGCATGGATGCCGTGCAAAAAGCCAATTCCGGCCATCCGGGGGCACCGATGGGCATGGCCGATATCGCCGAAGTGCTGTGGAACGACTTTCTGAAGCACAATCCTAACGACCCGGCATGGTACGACCGCGATCGCTTTATTTTGTCTAACGGCCACGCCTCCATGCTGCTATATAGCCTGCTGCACCTCTCTGGCTACGACCTGCCGCTGGAAGAGTTGAAAAACTTCCGTCAGCTGCACTCCAAAACGCCAGGCCACCCGGAGCTGGGCTACACGCCGGGCGTTGAAACCACCACCGGTCCGCTGGGCCAGGGGCTGGCCAATGCCGTGGGGCTGGCCATCGCAGAGCGCACCCTGGCGGCGCAATTTAATCAACCAGGCCATGACATCGTCGATCACTTTACCTACGTCTTTATGGGCGACGGCTGTCTGATGGAGGGGATCTCGCACGAGGTCTGCTCCCTGGCCGGCACCCTGGGGCTTGGCAAACTGATCGGTTTTTACGATCACAACGGCATCTCCATTGATGGCGAAACCGAAGGCTGGTTCACCGACGATACGGCCAAACGCTTCGAGGCGTACCACTGGCACGTTGTTCACGAAATTGACGGCCACGATCCTGAGGCGGTGAAAAAAGCGATTCAGGAAGCGCAGAGCGTGAAGGACAAACCGTCCCTGATTATCTGCCGGACCACCATCGGCTTCGGCTCGCCGAACAAAGCGGGCAAGGAAGAGTCGCACGGCGCGGCGCTGGGTGAAGAAGAGGTGGCGCTGACCCGCCAGAAACTGGGCTGGAAATATCCCGCCTTTGAGATCCCGAAGGAGATCTATAGCGCCTGGGATGCCCGCGACAAGGGGAGTAAAATCCAGGCCTCGTGGAATGAAAAATTTGCCGCGTATAAAAACGCGCATCCGGAGCTGGCCGCCGAGTTTACCCGCCGGATGAGCGGCGGTATGCCAGAAGCCTGGGAAGAGAAGACTCAGGCACTGATTGAGGAGTTGCAAGCTAATCCGGCGAAAATCGCTACCCGTAAGGCGTCGCAAAACACCCTTAACGCACTGGGGCCGATTCTGCCCGAGCTGCTTGGCGGTTCCGCAGACCTGGCGCCCAGCAACCTCACCATCTGGTCGGGGTCGACATCGATTAAAGAGGACCAGGCCGGTAACTACATCCACTACGGTGTACGTGAGTTCGGCATGACCGCCATCGCCAACGGTATAGCCCATCACGGCGGCTTTGTGCCTTATACCGCGACCTTCCTGATGTTTGTGGAGTATGCGCGTAATGCCGCGCGCATGGCGGCACTGATGAAAGCGCGACAGATCATGGTGTATACCCACGACTCCATCGGGCTGGGGGAAGATGGGCCGACCCACCAGGCGGTGGAACAGCTGGCGAGCCTGCGCCTGACGCCAAACTTTAGCACCTGGCGTCCTTGCGATCAGGTCGAGGCCGCAGTGGGCTGGAAGCTGGCCATAGAGCGCCATAACGGCCCGACGGCGCTGATCCTGTCGCGTCAGAATCTGGCGCAGATTGAACGTACGCCGGAGCAGGTCAAAAACATCGCCCGCGGTGGCTACATCCTGAAAGACAGCGGCGGCAAGCCGGACGTGATCCTGATTGCCACCGGCTCGGAAGTGGAGATCACCGTGAAGGCGGCAGAAAAACTTACCGCTGAAGGTCATGCGGTACGTGTAGTTTCTCTGCCTTCGACGGACATTTTTGATGCCCAGGATGAGGAATACCGTGAGTCGGTGCTGCCTTCAGATGTGAGCGCCCGCGTGGCGGTCGAGGCCGGAATTGCCGACTACTGGTATAAATATGTCGGCCTGAAGGGGGCGATTGTCGGCATGCGGGGATACGGCGAATCGGCCCCTGCCGATAAGCTCTTCCCGTACTTCGGCTTTACGGTCGAAAACGTGGTGGAAAAAGCGCAGAACCTGCTTTAACGGGTGATCCACAAGGTGGGCCAGGCATCTGGCCCATGCCAGTTATCGCAGCTTGGCTCTTCAGCATACCGCACCAGACGAAAGCGCTGGCCATTAAAACGCCAGCGCGTCTGGATGCCACAATCGGCAATGCCCCGCCCTAACGCCAGAGTGGTTAGCTCGCGGTTTTTTTCATCGAATCCTGCATTCATCAGCTCCATATCACTGCTCTCACTTGCGGCAACAAACGGCAGACGCAGGCGGACAGGCCGTGCGGCAAAGGGTTTTTTACGCGAAACCAGCCACGCCAGATCTACGGTATTGTAGGCCCCCGCTTCACAGCTAATCATCATCAACGCTTTATCATCGGTCAGGGCCGTTACCCGTACCTCCCGGCGCGCCGGATCGAGCGAGCACTGGCTGTTATTCATTCGCCAGGTACCGTAATCAATTAAATCGCTGCGCTCCTGGCGCGTCAGGGGCGTAGGCGTTGGATTAATTACCGCTACCTCTTTCAGCGCCGGTGCGGGTGGCACGCTGAGCGGCGGATCGTCGCCCTTTTTAATCCAGGCGGTTTCACTGCCCACACGCTTTTGCTGGCTGTCGATAAACAACAGCGTGGCCTTCAGGCCATCGAGGGAGATCTCTTGCTTGCCCCGGTTCAGGGCGATCATATGCTTTTCCTGAATGGTGGCCAGGAACGCATTAATAGTGGCGGTATCGTCAGTTGATAAACGCCAGGGGGAGATTTGCCAGTGCCGGGTATCGAGCGCTAACGGTTCGCCGTCGAGGAGTAAACGGGGGGCGATCGCCGGCTCGCCGGCAGAAGGGGTCGCCAGCCCGCCGAGTTCAATGCGCAGGACCGCATCGGTTTTGGCACCGGCGCTACGACTCAGGGTCATCACCAGCCCTTTATGCTCGTTAATATTGCGCGCAATGCAAAAATTCTGATTGTTGCAGGTCACCTGCCAGTCAGAAAAAGCTCGCTGCGCGGGGGCCGCCTGCACATAAAGTGCCGGCAGCATAGTGAGCATAAAGATAAATAAATAGCAGTGACGCATGTATGGCACGATCCCGGAAGCATGACTCAAAAACTGGCCGTATCTTCCTGCGCAAACCGGGATGGCTCAATCGGATTTATCGGATAGATTTATTTAAAATACATCTTATTAACATTAATAAGATCAAGTCATTAAGCCGGATGTCTGAAGATACTGCAGTAATATCACCGTCTTGCCATCCCGGATTTCGCCGGTTTTAACCTTCTCCAGCGCCTCGGTGAAAGGCATCTCCAGTACCTCGATCTCTTCATCTTCAATGCCGCCGCCCGCATTGGCGCGGTGAGCGTCGCTGTATTCCGCAACAAAAAAGTGAATGAGTTCGGTGACACCGCCCGGGGACATATACAGCTCAAAGACTTTACGCACTTCGCTGACGGCGAAGCCGGTCTCTTCAATTGCCTCTTTACGGACGCAGACGTCGGGTGCATCGTCATCCAGCAGACCGGCACAGGTTTCAATCAGCATACCGTCGGGATTGCCATTAACCCAGGTCGCTACCCGGAACTGACGGATCAGCACCACGGTTTTTTTATCCCGGTTATAGAGCATCACCGTTGCGCCATTACCACGATCGTAGACCTCACGCTTATGGCGCACGACTTCGCCGTTTTCACGCGTTAGATCGTAAGTCATGTTGCGAAGCAGAAAGTAATTGTCGGAGAGGATTTTATCTTTGATTAGGTCAATTTTCAGGGTCATGCGGACTCCACAGCGCAAAATATCCTCGTCATACTACGCCGTGAAGTCCGCTTTGTCGTGGCCGGGTTAATGGATAAGATTCTGATTTACGCCCAGCCAGTCGGCGATGCCCTGCGCCGCATGCCGCCCTTCGGCCATGGCGGTCACCACCAGGTCAGCACCGCGAACCGCATCGCCACCGGCGAAAATTTGCGGGTTACTGGTCTGATAACGGTAACGGCTGTCGACGCCGGCGACAATCCGTCCCCACTCATCCACGGCCACCCCCTGCGCCTGCAGCCACGCCGCGGCATGCGGAGTAAAGCCAAAGGCCATGATTACCGCATCGGCAGGGATCACGAATTCACTGCCGGCAATCGGCACCGGACGCCGCCGCCCCTCGCCATCCGGCTCGCCAAGCTGGGTGCGCAGTAGACGAACTCCGTTGACCCGTCCGCTGTCATCCAGCGCCAGCGCCACCGGCTGGACGTTGAATTCAAAGGCGGCCCCCTCCTCTTTGGCATTTTTCACCTCTTTACGGGAACCGGGCATGTTGGCTTCGTCGCGACGGTAGGCGCAGGTGACGTTTGCCGCCCCCTGACGCAGAGCGGTACGCACACAGTCCATCGCCGTATCGCCGCCCCCCAGTACCACCACGTTGAGCCCGGCGGTATCGATAAAGGGATCGGCCACCGAGGCGGGCAGCCCCATAAGCTGACGGGTATTGCCCACCAGATACGGCAGCGCATCGTAAACACCCGGCGCCTCTTCGTTAGGGATGCCGGCTTTCATCGACCGCCAGGTGCCGACTCCTATAAAGAGCGCATCATAATCCTGCTGAAGTTCAGCCATCGACACATCCTTACCCACCTCGCAATTGAGTACAAAACGGATCCCCATCGCGGTAAAGATGTCGCGACGGCGGGCCAGCAGCGACTTATCCAGTTTGAACGACGGTATGCCAAAGGTCAGCAAACCGCCAATCTCCGGGTGACGATCGTAGACGGTCACGCTAAGGCCACGGCGCACCAGCGCGTCCGCGCAGGCTAACCCCGCAGGCCCGGCACCGATAATGGCCACACGTTTATCGACCGGCACTACCTGGCTGAGATCGGGCCGCCAGCCTTTCGCCAGCGCCTGGTCAGAAATATAACGTTCAAGGTTGCCGATGGTGACCGCGCCGGACGCCTCGCGCACCGTGCAGGCCCCTTCGCAAAGTTTGTCCTGCGGACAGACTCGCCCGGTGATCTCCGGCAGGCAGTTGGTCTGGTGTGATAACTCGACCGCCGCCTCGATATCACCGGCTTTTACCCGCTCAATCCACTGCGGGATATGGTTGTGCAGCGGACAGGTCCATTCACAAATCGTGTGCTCGCCGCAGGTAAGACAGCGCGATGCCTCCCGCTGCGCCTGCTCTGTTCGAAATGGCAGATAAATTTCTGCAAAGTTGCCCACGCGCGCCTCAGGGCTGAGCTTATCCGGCTCGCCACGCGGGCTAAGCGCCTGCAGCTGCGCCCGCTTTCCGCCGGCTTTCACCGCCGCCGGGGCAATCCCTTTCCATGGCTGCGCCTCATGACTCGCCGTACGCAGCCTGCGCGCGCGGGAGAGTTGATTCAGTGCGTCAGGGGTGGCAAGCGTCAGGACATCGGCCGGGCAGTTTTCCACGCAGGCTGGCCCCTGCGGCCGTCCGGCACAGAGATCGCACTTCTGCGCGGTGGCTTCCCCCTGGGCGGTAATCACGATGTCCATCGTGCCAAAGGGGCAAGCCACGACGCAGGCTTTACAGCCAATACAGCGCTGTTGATTCACCTGCACGCTGTCGTTTTCGCGGGCGATGGCCCCGTTCGGACAGCTCTGGATGCAGGGAGCATTTTCGCAGTGATGGCAGGTGACGGTGTTGAAGCGGCTCCCCTCTTTCACCACGGTGATTCGTGGCGTGAATTCCCGCTGACTCAGCGCATGTTGTTCATTATGATGCGCCATCACGCAGGCGACTTCGCAGGCGTGACATCCGATACATTGCTGGCTGTTGGCCATAATAAAATGATTCATAGCGACACCTGCCCTGGTTATTAACCTTATTTTTTACAGGGGTTAAGTATTTACGCACCGGGGCGGGTTCAGGCAATGTTCATATGCCCAGAAACGCGAACTTTCTGCCCTGAACCTGAGTGAGATCAAATATATTTTGCGTAAAGGGAATAGCGTTTCCTTCGGCTGGCGCAGTCGCGCCGGACCTTTGTTCAGACATCATTCAGGAAGCCATGTGTGATAGTAAAACGACCCGTCTCGCGAAGCCTTGCCCGGGCATTCATCTCCATAATTGTGTTATCGATCCTGTCCAGCGCAGTAGCGCTATTGACCCTTGCCAGCAGCCAACGCGATGCAGAAGCCATTAACATTGCCGGCTCCCTGCGTATGCAGAGCTATCGTCTTGGCTACGAGCTGCAGCGTGGTGGGAGCGATCTGCATGAGCACTTGCTTACCTGGCAAAACACGCTGAATGCGCCAGCGTTAACATCGCTGGATAAGTGGTATGTGCCGGAGGAGGTAAAGCAACGCTATCATCAGTTGCAGGCGGCATGGCAGGTGATGAATGAGCAATTATTGCAGGGCAACGAGGCGTGGTACCAGGCGCATATCGAAGAGTATATCGGGCGAATGGATGCCTTTGTGCTTTCACTGCAACATTATGCCGAACACAAGATGCAGATGGTGGTGATCATTTCGCTGGCAGGCGGCGGCGGGATCCTGCTGCTGGTCTTTATCACGCTGCGTCGCATTCGCCGCCAGGTCGTCGCCCCGCTCAACCATCTGGTAAGCTCCAGCCTGCAGATTGAACAAGGCCGCTTTGATACCCCCGCTCCGGACAGCGATCTGCCCAACGAACTGGGCCTGCTGTCGCGCACCTTTAACCATATGGCCGAGGAGTTGCACACCCTTTACCGCTCCCTGGAAAGCTCCGTGGAAGAGAAAACCCATCATTTGCATGAGGCCCACCAGCAGCTGGAGATGCTTTTCACCTGTTCACAGGCCCTGAATGCCAGCCAGACAGACAGCCACTGCTTTCGCCACATTTTGCAAATTGTGAAGGAGCATACCGGCATGCGCTATCTGGCGCTAAGCACCAGCGACGGCTGGCAGATGAGTGAGGGCTACAAAAGTGATCGTTTACCCATGCAGCAGTTGCCGGTGGTGATGCAGGAGACGCGATTTGGTGAACTCTGTTGGCAGAACGAGCACGGCACGGTGTCAGGGCCGCTGATGAAAAGCGTGGCCACGATGCTGGGGCGCGGCATCTATGTGAACCAGTCGCAGAAGCATTTCCAGCAACTGCTGTTGATGGAGGAGCGTGCCACCATTGCCCGGGAATTGCACGACTCGCTGGCCCAGGTACTCTCTTATTTACGCATTCAGCTAACGTTGTTAAAACACGCCGTACCGGAGGAGAACCAGCCGGCGCAGACCATTATTAGCGACTTCTCGCGAGCGCTGAACGATGCCTGGCTTCAGTTACGCGAACTGCTGACCACCTTCCGCCTGACGCTCAATCATGCCAACCTCCCCGCGGCGCTCCAGGAGTCGCTGGATGGCTTACAAAGCCAGACCCGCGCGAAACTCTCTTTAGATTGTCGTCTCTCCTCCCTCGCCCTCGATGCGCAAAAGCAGGTGCACCTGCTGCAGATTGTGCGCGAAGCGGTGCTGAACGCTATTAAGCATGCGCAGGCCAGTGAGATTGCCGTCGCCTGCGTGACCACCGCCAGCGGCGAGCACATCGTTTCTATTCGCGACAATGGGATAGGGATTGGCGATGCCAGCGAACCCCCTGGCCATTACGGGCTCAATATCATGCGCGAGCGCGCCGTGCGGCTGGGAGGGACTCTTCACTTCACGCGTCCGGCGGAGGGGGGAACTCAGGTGGAGGTGCGTTTTCCACAATGAGCCGTGCAGAGGGTAAATAAGCGTAAATAACCCTCGCATCTCATCAGAACGCCACGCGCGTGCGTAATACTCAGCCGCACAGGAGGCGCGATTGCGCTGTAAACGCGCATGATAATTTACACTATCTCCTTATTTTCTCCACGTTTGACATCCGCCTTGCCGCTAGAGTGATGCGGGCAATGTACAATAACAATTCGACGCTAAATGAGGTCCTGGTTCAATGGCGAATTTTTTCATCGATCGCCCCATTTTTGCCTGGGTACTGGCAATCTTATTATGCCTGACCGGCACCCTGGCCATTTTTTCACTTCCTGTTGAGCAATATCCCGACCTGGCACCGCCGAATGTGCGTATCACTGCCAACTATCCGGGGGCGTCGGCACAGACGCTGGAAAATACGGTCACCCAGGTTATCGAGCAGAATATGACCGGCCTCGATAACCTGATGTATATGTCTTCCCAGAGCAGCGCTACCGGTATGGCAACGGTCACGCTGAGCTTTTCCGCCGGCAGCGATCCCGACGAAGCGGTGCAACAGGTGCAAAACCAGCTGCAGTCAGCCCTGCGTAAACTGCCCCAGGCGGTGCAGAATCAGGGGGTGACGGTGCGTAAAACCGGGGACACCAATATCCTGACCATCGCCTTCGTCTCTACCGATAACTCAATGGATAAGCAGGACATCGCCGACTACGTCGCCAGTAATATTCAGGATCCGCTGAGCCGTATTAACGGCGTGGGGGATATCGACGCCTACGGCTCACCATACTCCATGCGCATCTGGCTTGACCCGGCGAAACTGAACAGCGTTCAGATGACGGCGAAAGATGTGACCGACGCTATCGAGTCGCAAAACGCCCAGATTGCCGTTGGCCAGTTGGGCGGGACGCCCGCCATCGACAAGCAGGCGCTGAACGCCACCATCAATTCGCAATCATTACTGCAGACACCGCAGCAGTTCCGGGACATCACGCTGCGCGTGAATCAGGACGGCTCCGAGGTGCGCCTCGGCGACGTGGCGACGATTGAGATGGGTGCCGAGAAATATGACTATCTTAGCCGGTTCAACGGCAATGCAGCCTCCGGGCTGGGGGTGAAACTGGCGTCGGGGGCCAACGAAATGGCCACCGCCAAACTGGTCATCGACCGCCTCGATGAACTGTCGCATTTCTTTCCCCACGGGCTCGAATACAAGGTCGCGTACGAAACCACCTCCTTCGTGAAAGCCTCTATCGAGGACGTAGTCAAAACGCTGCTGGAAGCCATCGCGCTGGTGTTCCTCGTGATGTATCTGTTCCTGCAAAACTTCCGCGCCACCCTCATTCCAACCATCGCCGTGCCTGTGGTACTGATGGGGACCTTCTCCGTGCTCTATGCCTTTGGCTACAGCATTAACACCCTGACGATGTTTGCTATAGTGCTGGCGATAGGGCTACTGGTCGATGACGCCATTGTGGTGGTGGAAAACGTCGAACGCATCATGAGCGAGGAGGGGCTCTCCCCACGGGAGGCCACCCGAAAATCAATGGGGCAGATCCAGGGGGCGCTGGTGGGTATCGCCCTGGTGCTGTCGGCCGTCTTTGTGCCAATGGCCTTCTTTGGCGGCACTACGGGGGCTATCTATCGCCAGTTCTCCATTACCATTGTCTCGGCGATGGTACTGTCCGTGCTGGTGGCGATGATCCTGACCCCTGCCCTCTGCGCTACCCTGCTTAAGCCGCTACACAAAGGCGAGCATCACGGGCAAAAAGGCTTGTTCGGGTGGTTCAACCGCATGTTCAATCGCAACGCGGCACGCTATGAAGCGGGCGTGGGGCGAGTTTTGCAGCACAGTCTGCGCTGGATTGTGGTGTACGTGCTGCTGCTGGGCGGAATGGTGTTCCTGTTCCTGCGCCTGCCCACCTCATTTTTACCTCTGGAAGACCGCGGCATGTTTATTACCTCGGTGCAGCTTCCCAGCGGCGCGACGCAGCAGCAGACACTGAAAGTGGTGCAGCAGGTCGAACAGTATTTCTTCACCAAAGAGAAAGAGAACGTCGTGTCGGTGTTTGCCACCGTCGGCTCTGGCCCTGGCGGCAACGGGCAGAACGTGGCACGTATGTTTGTACGCCTGAAAGATTGGGAGCAACGTGATGCGAAAACTGGCACCTCGTTTGCCATTATCGAGCGTGCCACCAAAGCGTTCAGTCGGATTAAAGAAGCGCGCGTCTTTGCCAGCAGCCCGCCGGCCATCAGCGGCCTGGGTAGCTCCGCCGGTTTTGATATGGAGTTGCAGGATCACGCCGGTGCGGGGCATGACGCCCTGATGGCGGCGCGCGATCGCCTGCTGGAGCTGGCCGGAGAAGAGCCCAACCTGACCCGGGTACGCCACAACGGCCTTGATGACAGCCCCCAGTTACAGATCGATATCGATCAGCGTAAAGCGCAGGCGCTGGGCGTCTCTATTGATGATATCAACGACACGCTGCATACCGCGTGGGGCTCCAGCTACGTGAATGATTTTATGGATCGTGGCCGCGTGAAGAAGGTCTACGTGCAGGCAGCCGCCAAATACCGCATGCTGCCGGAGGATATCAACCTCTGGTACGTACGCAATAAAGAAGGCAGCATGGTGCCCTTCTCCGCCTTCGCTACGTCACGCTGGCAAACCGGCTCGCCGCGCATGGAGCGCTACAACGGCTATGCGGCAGTGGAAATTGTCGGGGAAGCCGCGCCAGGCGTCAGTACCGGTACGGCAATGGATGTGATGGAAGGGCTGGTCAGTCAGCTTCCGGCAGGCTTCGGGCTGGAGTGGACGGCCATGTCGTATCAAGAACGCCTCTCCGGCGCGCAGGCACCTGCGCTCTATGCGCTGTCGCTGCTGGTCGTCTTCCTCTGTCTGGCCGCGCTCTATGAGAGCTGGTCAGTTCCCTTCTCGGTCATGCTGGTGGTGCCGCTGGGGGTAATTGGCGCCCTGCTGGCCACCTGGATGCGCGGGCTTGAGAACGACGTCTACTTCCAGGTCGGGTTGCTGACGGTTATTGGGCTATCGGCGAAGAACGCCATATTGATCGTCGAATTCGCTAACGAGATGAATGAGAAGGGCCAGGATCTGGTAGCCGCTACGCTGGATGCGTGCCGTCAGCGATTGCGTCCAATTCTGATGACCTCGCTGGCGTTTGTTTTCGGCGTACTGCCGATGGCGACCAGTTCCGGTGCCGGCTCAGCAAGTCAGCATGCGGTAGGGACGGGCGTAATGGGCGGGATGATCGCGGCCACGATACTTGCCATCTACTTTGTACCGCTCTTCTTTGTGCTGGTACGCCGTCGCTTCCCGCTAAAAGCGCGCCCGGAATAAGGCGTTAGAAATAAAAAAGGCGGCCTCACTAGCCGCCTTTTTTGTGTGCTTTTGTGCACACTATCATTATTTTACAACCAAGTGCTTTTTGCTGTTCTTCCTGAATTTCATTTACGAAGCATGACTTCGATAAAATCTTTCCAGTTCCCCAGTTCACGTTCAATCATAACAACCTCTCTTATTATTATGGGCATTTTACGAGAATATATCGCCAATGTGAAGAATCTTTAATCAATCACTGCGATTGCCCTACCCTGCTATCACAGGGCTTGTAAGTAATATGGAGGGAGAACGATAAACTTTATGTGACGTACTGCAATATTTTGAAACAACCCTGATTTAAGTCGATGAAATAAATCCAGGTCGTTTTGCCAGGCTTTTATTTGATTCTGTAGGGCTATGCAGCGAGAGTGAAAGAATATTCATTATTTCCCTTAAGCAGCGGTGCGTAGCATGTTTAAATAAAGTCATAAACTGAATGTGTTATATTTGTGCATCACTAACATATTCGAAAATACTGCGCATTTGAGCGCATTTAATACAAAAGGATTCACCATGACCCAGCTCTATGGCATCAAAAATTGCGATACCATCAAAAAAGCACGCCGCTGGCTTGAAGATAACAATATTGACTATCGTTTTCATGACTATCGCGTGGACGGACTGGATGAAGATTTGCTGCAAAAATTTATCGCTGAACTGGGTTGGGAAGCGTTGCTGAACACCCGAGGGACGACCTGGCGTAAGCTGGATGAGAGCCTGCGCGCCAGCATTAATAACGCCGACAGCGCGGCGGCACTGATGATTGAAATGCCTGCAATCATTAAACGCCCATTGCTCTGGACGCCAGGTCAGCCTATGCTGCTGGGCTTTAGTGATTCCAGTTACCAACGCTATTTTGACGAGGTGTAGTTTATGTCATGCCCGGTCATTGAGCTGACTCAGCAGCTTATTCGCCGCCCCTCCCTCAGCCCGGACGACGCTGGTTGTCAGGCGCTAATGATAGAACGCCTGCGCGCTATCGGCTTCACCGTTGAAGCGATGGATTTTGGCGATACGCAAAACTTCTGGGCGTGGCGTGGTGAGGGCGAAACCCTGGCCTTTGCCGGACACACCGACGTGGTACCTGCGGGCAACGCCGACCTCTGGATCAACCCGCCTTTCGAACCCACCATCCGCGACGGTATGCTGTTTGGTCGCGGCGCGGCAGACATGAAAGGCTCGCTGGCGGCCATGGTTGTGGCGGCTGAACGCTTTGTCGCTCAGCATCCGAACCATAAAGGCCGTCTGGCATTTCTGATCACCTCTGATGAAGAGGCCAGCGCTAAAAACGGCACCGTGAAGGTAGTCGAAACCCTGATGGCGCGTAATGAACGCCTGGACTACTGCCTGGTGGGTGAGCCCTCCAGCACCGAAGTGGTGGGGGATGTGGTGAAAAATGGTCGTCGGGGCTCACTCACCTGCAACCTGACCATCCACGGCGTGCAGGGCCATGTTGCCTACCCACACCTGGCCGATAACCCGGTACACCGCGCAGCCCCTATGCTCAACGAGCTGGTGGGTATCGAGTGGGACAAAGGCAATGAGTACTTCCCGCCCACCAGCATGCAGATTGCCAACATCCAGGCCGGAACCGGCAGTAACAACGTGATCCCGGGCGATCTGTTCGTTCAGTTTAACTTCCGCTTCAGCACCGAGCTGACCGACGAGATGATCAAAGCCCGTGTGGCCGCGCTTTTGGATAAATATGCGCTGCGCTACAGCGTGGATTGGTGGCTCTCAGGCCAACCTTTCCTGACCGGACGCGGCAAGCTGGTCGATGCGGTCGTTAACGCTATCGCGCACTATAATGAAATTAAACCGCAGCTACTTACCACGGGCGGCACATCCGATGGGCGCTTTATCGCCCGTATGGGTGCGCAAGTGGTAGAACTTGGGCCAGTGAACGCCACCATTCATAAAATCAATGAATGCGTGAATGCGGCTGATTTACAGCTACTGGCTCGTATGTATCAACGTATCATGGAGCAGCTCATCGCCTGATGATGTTCTGTAAAAGGAAAAGCGAATGGACTGGCTGGCAAAATACTGGTGGATTCTGGTGTTGGTTTTCCTGGTGGGCGTGCTGATCAATGTCATCAAAGATCTGAATCGCGTGGACCACAAGAAATTCCTCGCCAACAAACCCGACCTCCCGCCGCATCGTGATTTTAACGATAAGTGGGATGATGACGACGACTGGCCGAACAAAGACCAGAAGAAGTGAAAATCAGCCCTCTCCCCACCGGGAGAGGGCTTTTTATTACAAGAACTCTACGATGTCATCGTCGTTAGGCTTACCGCCGCTCAGCGCTTCGTCAAAATAGTGCTTCGGTACGGTAAAACGCAGATGGTCCAGTGCGAACTGCATACTGCGATCGTCGATGGCGTGACCCAGATCTTCAACGATATCCAGCGTCACATCTCCTCCCGCCCGCAGCAATGCCTCCTGGGCGTCGACGGCGTGCGATAACTCAATGATCCGGTCTTCACCACCGTGAATCAGATGGATGGTCGTGGCGGTATCGGCATATTGCGGCAGGGTGGCGTAGCGGCCATTAAAGGCAATCACCCGTGATGCCAGCCCCGGCTCTGCTTTTATACTTTCCAGCGACATAATTGAGCCCTGCGAGAAACCAATCAGCGCGGTGGCATTGGCGCCTACCCCACTCTGCTGCTGCCAGTAGTGCACCGTTTCGATAAATCGCGGCATGATGGCGTCCACCCGCCCCTGACGACTCTCTTCGGTCACGCCCTGCACGGCGAACCACTGGCGGCCGTTCGGGCCGCACGGCTCTGCGCCACCGATGCTGACAATAAGCGCATCCGGGAAATGCGGCGCAAACCAGGATCCGATCTGCGCCATGTTAGCCGCGCTATCGCCTACGCCATGAAACAGCAGCAATAATTGTTTTGCCGGTTGCACCGGGCTTTGAACAACAAAATGATCATGTTTCATGGCACTCTCCTTATTTGATGAACCCGATTTTACGCCTGATGGGCATATTAACCATGCCAGTTCATTGAAGAAGTCATTGAAAAAATTGCCATTGCAATATGTCGTTTTTGAGCTGCTGGCTACGCGGCAGATCCAGCTGCGCCAGTGTCTGGCCGGTTTCGGCACGCAACCGCGCTAACAGCGCTTTACGCCCGTTTAGCCCCAGCCTGCGGCTCATTTCGCCCTCCTCCAGCTGCAGCTCGATTTTGCCCCTTAACGCCTCCAGCGGTGCTGAGGTGGCATTTAACAGCCGGGTGAGGCTGCCCACAGAGGCGGAAAACGGGCGATGAGCCCAGGCGAATCCCGCCAGCTCCAGCCAGTCATCATCCGTAAGGGTAGCCGACTCAAGCGTCTCTACCGGGATCTTTTCACCATTCCAGCGCTCAATGATGCGGGCATCCCGGCGCAGGCGTTGATGCTCATGCGCGCAAAGCGCTCGCCCTGCATCGCTGAGGGGACGTATCGCCATGGCGCTGTAGCAGCCGCTGCTCGCCTCCCGGTGGCTGCCTATTCGTACCAGCACAAAACCGCAGCGCTGCCAGAAGCGCCAGAGCTCCTCGGTATAGCCGAAGCTGACCGAGAGGTAATCGACCGTTGCGCTGGCCGCCGCGCTGGCAATCAGCGCCTGACCGAGCCCCTGACGCTGGTGGCCAGGATGGACGGCCACCCGGGTTATTCGTCTGCCGCTGAGGGTCGCGGCAAGCGGCGAGCCGCCATGTGCTGCCAGAGACTGCGCCACCAGATTACCGCGCGGACGCCGGTACCCGGCCCAGACCGCCCGGCTGAGTCCAGGCGCCAAGCCGCCTTCATCGACCAGCCACACTGCCCCCGTTACGCGATCCCCCTTGCAGGCGACGGTAAAGTGTTGGCCCGGAGCATCCATCATCCGCCGTAAGTCGAGCGGCGAGGTACGATAATGGGCGGCACACAGGAGTTTATAGACCGCGGATGGCCGCGCGGGGGCAGAGAGCCAGGCTTCCGGCTCAAGGGGTAAAAAACGGACCTCGCCCTGCGCAGGCTCACTGTCAGGGCGATCGTCAAACAGCAGCACCTCATCGATAAAGCGCTCCAGCGGACAGCCGACGGCCCAGCGCATCGGCTCGGAAAGCGGGAAATAGCGCAGCCCGGCAAAGCGAGCGCAGAACTTCAGTAAAAATCCCCGGCCCGTGCCTTCGTACCCCTGTACGGTTGTGGTTAACAGTACCCGCGGAAAACGACTCACCAGCTGTTCCAGTAGCGGGCCGGGGATGGCAGCAGCTTCGTCAACAATGAGCCAGTCAGCCACTCGCCCTGAGGCCAGCAGCGCGTCCGGCGCCATAAAGTGAAAGTGCTTATCGGCGAAGTGGGCAATAACGTCCGTGGCGCCTCTGGACGGTGCCGTCACGATTGCGTTGCCGGTAATACGTTGCAGTAGCATGCCCGCCAGCGCCGATTTGCCTCGCCCGCGGGGGGCAGTAACGGCGGTGATGCCTGGGGGCTGGGTCAGTAAACGCTCGAGGATTTGCGCCTGCTCGCGCTGGGGTTCACCGCTGGCGGGTTGCCAGGGGATCGCTGGCGGTAGGTCCGGAAGGATCAACGGGTCGCCCTGCTGCCACAGGAGCACCTGCGGATCGGCAGCGAGGTGGCGACAAAAGTGCTGCACGAAACGCGGTGTAGCAATTGGCTCGGCGCTGTCGCTCCAGCGCACGGCGTCCTGATCAGGTTTGGAGGGCCACTGTGTTAAAGGGGGCGTCAGCAGGACCAGCAGACTGCCGGCGCGCAGCGTACCGCAGAGCGCCGCCAGGGCGGCCACGTCAAAGCCGTAACGTGCATCAAACACGGCGTGAAGATGCTCTCGACCCAGCAGGTTGCTTAATGCCTGGGGAGCGCAGGCGTTCGGAACCGGCGCGTTATTGCCCACCCAAAGCCAGTCGCCGGCAAGCGTATCGCAAAGGGTGAGCGCCTGCTGCTGCGCCCACTCATCTTCACCGCTGACCACCAGTAGACGCCGATGCCCGGCACGCGCCAACTGCAGTTGAAACCGGGATAATGTCTCAACGCCCTTAGACATTACATTGCGCGGCCAAAGGTATTGCACTGCGCCGGGTCACCGCTATCGAAACCGCGTTTGAACCAGGTGTAGCGCTGCTGTGAGCTGCCGTGAGTAAAGCTATCGGGGACGACGTGCCCCTGGCTTTGCTGCTGCAGGCGATCATCACCAATGGCTTCGGCGGCGTTGAGCGCCTCTTCCAGGTCGCCCGCTTCCAGCACGCCTTGCTGCTGCATATTGTGTCCCCACACGCCGGCGTAGCAGTCGGCCTGTAGCTCCATGCGCACCGACAGCGCGTTTACTTCAGTCTGGCTGGCATTTTGCTGCAGCTGACGCACCTTTGGCTCGATACCCAGCAGCTTCTGCACGTGGTGCCCAACTTCATGGGCAATAACATAGCCCTGAGCGAAATCGCCATCGGCGCCCAGTTTTGATTTCATGTCATCATAAAAAGAGAGATCGATATAGACGGTCGAATCGGCCGGGCAGTAGAACGGCCCCATTACCGACTGGCCGGTGCCGCATCCGGTGCGCGTGGCGCCGCGATACATCACCAGTTTCGGCTGCTGATAGGTCCGGCCCATTTTGTCGAACAGCTGGCTCCATGTGTCTTCGGTCGTGGCCAGGATCACCGAAGTGAATTTTGCCGCTTCGTCCTCATTAGGGCTAATGGAACGCTGCGATTGCTGCTGTTCCATCGGTTGGCCGGTGAGTAAACCGGTCAGGTCGACGCCGTAGTACCCTGCTACCAGTACCACCACCAGCAGAACCAGCCCCCCCTTACCGCGAGGTAAGCGAAAGCCCGGGCCGCCCATCATCGGACCGCCGCCACCGCTGCGCCTGTCTTCTACATTGTCACTTTCACGACGCCCTTGCCAGCGCATATCCCACCTCAATAATATCGCATTGATAATATGTCTGATCGTAGGCGTTTAAGGGGAAGATTACCACAGGCAACACGGATGAAACGTCAGAGGCAGGTATCTACCTCTGACGGAAAAGCGGGGATTAATCGAGGTTCACACCCAGACGATGGGCAACGGCTTCATAGGCTTCAACCACGCCACCCAGGCTCTGGCGGAAGCGGTCTTTGTCCATTTTATCCAGGGTCTCTTTATCCCACAGACGGCTACCGTCTGGAGAAAATTCATCGCCCAGTACCACTTCGCCTTTATAAAGTCCGAATTCCAGTTTGAAGTCGACCAGAATCAGGCCGGCGTCATCGAAGAGTTTTTTCAACACGTCGTTGGCTTTGAAGGTCAGCTCCTGCATGCGCGCCAGATTCTCTTTGCTCACCCAGCCAAAGGTTTCGCAGTAAGACTCGTTCACCATCGGGTCGTGCATCGCATCGTTTTTCAGGAACAGGTCGAACAGTGGCGGGTTCAGTTCGATACCCTCTTCAACGCCCAGACGTTTCACCAGGGAGCCAGCGGCACGGTTACGGACTACGCACTCAACCGGAACCATATCCAGTTTTTTCACCAGACATTCCGTATCGGACAGCAACGCTTCCATCTGCGTCGGAATACCCGCTTCCGCCAGTTTGCTCATAATGAAATAGTTAAACTTGTTGTTCACCATCCCTTTACGATCGAACTGCTCAATGCGCGCGCCATCTCCTGCTGACGTATCATTGCGGAACTCGAGCACCAACAGATCGGGATTTTCCGTGCTGTATACGGTTTTCGCTTTGCCACGATACAACTCAGCTTGCTTCTGCATCTTCTCTACTCCTGGTGTGATGATTTGTGTACAAAACCCGGCGTATTATGCCACGCACACGTTTGCGTAGCACTAAAATAAAAAGAGCTGGATAAACCAGCACCTTTTTTTTATTTGCTGAATGCGGCCTGGAAGGCAGCAACCAGCGCATCGTTTTGCGACTGGGTCAGCGTATGCCCTTTCGGGTCGATAAATTGCAAACTACTGCGGTTATCCAGATCCCCTACCTGCAACTTATAGTCGCCGGCTGCGAGGCCTGGGTCACGCGCGCCAAGCTCTTCCCAGCTGCTATCGGAAAGCGGCTTGTAGGTCACCGCCATGCTGCCGGTAGAGCGGGTGCTGTCGTTGACCTTCATACCTACGCGCTCCAGCGTCGACGGCAGACGTTGCCAGACCTGGTTGAACGGACCACGTACCACGAGCATAGGCAGGCCAGTATCGTCTGCAGCGCTCTGTACATCGAAGGTGGCGCCGTTACGGCTCTGCGCCGCGTTCGCCGCGTCGGTAGCGTTTTTATCGAGGCCCGCAGAGATTACGTTCAGCATCTCGGCGCTGTAGCGCTGCAGAGAAGCAGCATCAGCAACCGGTTTACCCGCCTGCTCCAGGTTCAACAGTTTGACCACCACGGCCTGCTGATAACCCTGAGCCTTAACAGAGACTTGATAACGACCACGGTACTGCTGATCTTCATCCAGACGGTTCCATTCGATCCAGTCCGTTGTCAGCGTCTGGCTGGCATCATCACGTTTATCGATGGTGTAGTTCTTCGCCTGCAGCACGCTAACCACCTGTGGCCACAGGTTAGCGTTACGCGCGCTTTCGACCTGCAGGGTGGCGGTATCACCGGTAAACTGCGTGCGCGCACCGCTCACCAGCGCCAGCGGCTGTGCCGGCGGACGGATATCCAGCGCTTTACCCACCGCGCCACTGCCATTGGTGACAGGAATGGTGTAATCGCCATTCTCAACCGGCAGGATCATGCCCGCAGGAGCATGAAGTTCAGCAAGCGGCGTAGCATCCAGGTAGGATTCGTCACCGCTCACCTGGCGTTTATAGCGTGAATCTGAGCTACAGGCCGCAAGCAGCATAACAAGCGAAACACCCGCAACCTTCGCCAGGCGCGATTTCTGTACTGAGTAAGCCATCAAATCTCCCTAAACTTTACAGCAAACCAGCATGCTTCAACGCGCCGGTAACCACTTCACGACCATGGTCGGTGATGGGGGTCATCGGCAGACGCAGCGTGTCGGTTGCTACAAGTCCCAACTCCTTACATGCCCATTTCACTGGGATCGGATTGGGTTCGACAAATAATTTATTGTGCAGCGGCATCAGACGCTGGTTGATCAACCGTGCTTCCTGGAAATGCCCTGCGGCAGCCAGTTTGCACATTTCAGCCATATCACGGGCCGCGATGTTTGAGGTCACGGAAATGACCCCATGACCACCGAGCTGCATAAAGTCCAGCGCAGTGGCATCATCCCCGCTGAGCAGGATGAAGTCGTCTGAAACCAGCTCTTTGATCTGGTGAACACGGCTTAAGTTCCCGGTCGCCTCTTTAATCGCAATAATATTTTTTACTTTGGCGAGACGGCCCACGGTTTCTGGCAGCATATCGCAGCCAGTACGCGACGGCACATTATACAGGATTTGCGGCAAGTCAGTATGTTCGGCGATAGCTTTGAAGTGCTGGAACAGACCTTCCTGGGTAGGACGGTTGTAGTATGGCGTTACCGTCAGGCAACCCACAACGCCGCTGTCGTTAAAACGCTGCGTCAGGCTGATAGCCTCAGCAGTAGCATTGGCGCCAGTTCCGGCAATGACCGGGATGCGGCCGTCAGCCAGTTCAAGGGTCATCAATACGACATCGCCATGCTCATCGTGGCTCAGCGTGGCAGATTCACCGGTAGTCCCTACCGATACAATCGCCGAGGTTCCGCTGGCGACATGATAATCAATCAGTTTCTTCAGGCTTGACCGGCAGACATTACCTTTTTCATCCATCGGTGTAACAATCGCGACAATACTTCCCGTGAACATGGGCCATCCTCAATGCGTGCAAGAGCCTCAATGGTACGTTTGGAACTGTAATAAAAGCAAGCGACCTGAGGCCCCCAGGTTGTTGTATGCCGGTTTTTTTTATGCTTTCCTTAGTAAGACTTAACCACGCAAAGGAAGAACAGGTTTGACAACCCCATCACAACATTACCTGGTTATCACTGCGCTGGGTGCCGACAGGCCTGGTATTGTGAACACCATCACCCGTCACGTCAGTAGCTGCGGCTGTAACATTGAAGATAGCCGGCTGGCGATGCTGGGCGAAGAGTTCACGTTTATTATGCTGCTTTCCGGGTCATGGAACGCCATTAACTTAATTGAGTCGACGCTGCCGATGAAAGGGGCTGAGCTGGACCTGCTCATCGTCATGAAGCGCACCACTGCACGCCCTATTCCGGCCATGCCCGCAACCGTCTGGGTGCAGGTCGAGGTGAATGACTCACCGCATCTAATCGAACGTTTCACTGCGCTGTTCGACAGCCATCAAATGAACGTCGCAGAGCTGGTTTCTCGCACGCAGCCCGGAAATGATGAGAATGCCCCACGGCTGTTCATTCAGATTACCGCTCATAGCCCCGCCTCGCACGATGCGTCAAATATCGAGCAAGCGTTCAAAGCCCTATGTACAGAATTGAATGCGCAAGGCAGTATAAACGTCGTCAACTATTCACAGCATGAACAGGATGGAGTTGAGTAATGAATCCACTGAAAGCCGGTGACATCGCACCGAAATTTAGCTTGCCCGATCAAGACGGTGAGCAAGTAAATTTGGCCGACTTCCAGGGACAGCGTGTTCTGGTCTATTTCTACCCGAAAGCCATGACGCCAGGCTGTACCGTACAAGCGTGCGGTTTACGCGATAACATGGACGGTTTGAAAAATGCAGGCGTTGACGTGCTGGGTATCAGCACTGACAAGCCTGAAAAGCTCTCTCGCTTCGCCGAAAAAGAGCTGTTGAACTTTACGCTGCTTTCCGACGAAGACCACAAAGTTTGCGAAAGCTTTGGCGTCTGGGGTGAGAAATCCTTTATGGGGAAAACCTATGACGGCATCCACCGTATCAGTTTCCTGATTGACGCCAACGGCAAAGTCGAACATGTGTTTGACGATTTTAAAACCAGCAATCACCATGACGTGGTGCTTAACTGGCTAAAAGAGAACGCCTGATTTAAAACAAAACGGCAACCCTGAGGTTGCCGTTTTTTATGTTGAGGCTCGCTACTCTTCTACCGCAGGAACATCTGGCCATGCGTGCACCACGGCCTTGATGAGCGTCGCCAGTGGAATCGCAAAGAACACCCCCCAGAATCCCCATAGCCCGCCAAAAATCACCACCGACAGAATAATCACCAGCGGATGCAGGTTCACCGCTTCAGAGAAGAGCACCGGGACCAGCAGATTGCCATCCAGCCCCTGGATAATCAGGTACACCGCGAAGCAGCTCCAGAACTCAGTATCCAGGCCAAACTGGAATAGCGCGACCCCGACCACCGGAATCGTCACCACAAATGCCCCGATGTAGGGGATCAGCACCGAGAAGCCGACCAGCACTGCCAGTAGCAACGAATAGTTGAGCCCAAAGATGACGAAGCCAATCCAGGTCGCCACACCCACTACAATCATCTCCAGCACTTTGCCGCGAATGTAGTTCGTGATTTGCTGATTCATCTCTTGCCATACCTGCCCTGCCAGCCCGCGGTTCCGCGGCAGTACGCGGCGTACCGCGTTGAGCATCTGCTCTTTATCCTTCACCAGGAAGAAGACCATCAGCGGCACCAGAACCAGATAAACCGCCAGCGTCAGCAGCCCGACCAGCGAGGCGAGGGAAAATTTCACTACCGTATCCCCCATCGTCATGATGCGGGTACGCACATTTTCCGCCATGGCATCAATGATGCCCGCGTCCATCAGCGCCGGATAGCGGCGCGGCAAGGTAGCGGCAAAATCGGAGAGCTTGCTGAGCATACCGGGCATATCACGTATCAGGTAGATGCCCTGCTGCCAGGCAATGGGCAGAACCACAAAGGACATCAGCAGTAAGATTCCGACAAAGAGCACCAGCACGATGGTGCTTGCCCAGCGGCGAGAGCAGCCGATATGTTCCAGGCGAACGGTAGGCCACTCCAGAAGATAGGCCAGAACGATGGCGACCAGCAGCGGTGCTAAAAGTCCGCTAAAGAAGAAGAGAATGCCAAATCCGGCAACAAGAATAACCAACAAAGCAATGGCTTCCGGATCGCTAAAACGCCGGCGATACCACTGCATCAATAACTCAAGCATACAGTCCTTACCTGGGGAGGTGGCGAGAGAGAACAGGCGAATTGTATCGAAGAGTCGTTGAAAAGACTTTCGCTTTTTATCGTCTTGTCGCAAAACGCAAAAGCTGAGACGGGGGATTTTCTTATCGCCCCGACACGGCTACACTCGCAAAGCAGCCGCTGGTGAACGATATACGGGTTCGCCGGTCAAAATAGCACACCCAACAGACAGGACCGAGGTTATGTTCAGGCAGTTGAAAAAAACGCTGGTTGCAACGCTTATCGCTGCTCTGACCGTGGGTCAGATGACGCCAGCCTTTGCCGATTCGGCCGATTCATTGCCGGATATGGGCACCTCAGCAGGAAGCACGCTCTCCATTGGCCAGGAGATGCAGATGGGCGATTTTTATGTCCGCCAGCTTCGTGGCAGCGCGCCGTTGATCAACGATCCCCTGCTGGTGCAGTACATTAACTCACTGGGCATGCGGCTGGTCTCCCATGCAGATTCAGTGAAGACGCCGTTCCACTTCTTTTTGATCAACAACGACGAGATCAACGCCTTCGCCTTCTTTGGCGGTAACGTGGTGTTGCACTCGGCGCTGTTCCGCTATGCCGATAACGAAAGCCAGCTGGCGTCGGTGATGGCGCACGAAATTTCCCACGTTACCCAGCGTCACCTGGCTCGGGCCATGGAAGATCAAAAACGTAGCGCCCCGCTGACCTGGGTTGGTGCGCTGGGTTCGATTCTGCTGGCAATGGCAAGCCCCCAGGCCGGTATGGCCGCCCTGACGGGTACGCTGGCGGGCACCCGCCAGGGGATGATCAGCTTTACCCAGCAAAACGAACAGGAAGCCGACCGTATCGGTATCCAGGTATTGCAACGCTCTGGCTTTGATCCGCAGGCTATGCCCACCTTCCTTGAAAAATTGCTCGACCAGGCGCGTTACTCCTCCCGTCCGCCGGAAATCTTGCTGACTCACCCCCTGCCTGAGAGCCGCCTTTCTGATGCCCGTAACCGTGCCAATCAGATGCGTTCGGTGGTGGTGCAGTCTTCAGAAGATTTTTACATGGCGAAGGTGAGAACGCTCGGGATGTATAACTCTGGTCGTAATCAGTTAACCAGCGATCTGCTCGACAGCTGGGCTAAAGGGAATGTGCGCGAACAGCGCGCGGCGCAGTATGGCCGGGCCCTGCAGGCGATGGAGGCGAGTAATTACGATGAGGCACGCAAGAATCTGCAGCCTTTGCTGACGGCTGAACCGGGCAATGCCTGGTATCTCGACCTCGCCACAGACATTGATTTGGGCCAGAAACGCGCCACAGAGGCGATTAATCGCCTGAAGGGCGCACGCGATCTGCGCAACAATCCGGTGCTGCAACTCAACCTGGCGAATGCTTACTTACAGGGTGGTCAGCCGCAGGAGGCTGTGACCATCCTCAATCGCTATACCTTCAGCTATAAAGACGACCCCAACGGCTGGGATCTGCTGGCGCAGGCCGAAGCCGCGCTGAACCATCGCGATCAGGAGCTGGCCGCGCGCGCCGAGGGTTATGCCCTTGCCGGACGACTGGATCAGGCTATCTCGTTGCTGAGCAGCGCCAGCTCGCAGGCGAAGCTGGGGAGCCTGCAGCAGGCGCGCTACGATGCCCGTATCGATCAGCTGCGACAGTTACAACAGCGCTACCGCCCGTATGAAAAGATGTAAAAAGGAGAACAGATGACTAACGCGGTAAAGATCTACCATAACCCTCGCTGCTCCAAGAGCCGCGAAACGTTAAGCTTGCTGCAATCGAACGGTATTGAACCAGACGTGGTTCTTTATCTTGAGACGCCGCCGGATGCCGACACGATCAAGGCGCTGCTGCAAATGTTGGGAATGGGTAGCGCACGTGAACTGATGCGCCAGAAAGAGGAGCTCTATAAATCGCTCAACCTGGCTGACAGCCACCTGAGCGAAGCCGCGCTAATCCAGGCGATGGTAGAGAACCCGAAACTGATTGAGCGGCCGATTGTGGTCGCGAACGGCAAAGCGCGTATCGGACGCCCGCCGGAACAGGTACTGGATATCGTCAAGTAAGAAGAGGTCAACCCGGCAGTCGGCCGGGTTCAGAGCGCCAGAATATCTTTTACGAAAGGAATAGTCAGCTTTCGCTGGGCGGTAATAGAGGCATGGTCCAGCTTGTCGAGCGTGACAAACAGCGTGCGCATTTCACGATCCAGCCGCTTCAGCAAGAAGCGCCCCACATCTTCCGGCAGTTCAAAACCTCTCAGCCGCGCCCGCAGTTGCAAAGCCTGTAGTTTGTCTTCGTCTGACAGCGGTTGCAGCTTATAGATCTGTCCCCAGTCCAGTCGCGACGCGAGATCCGCCAGCCCCAGGTTCAACTGGCGCGGAGGACGATCGCCGGTGATCAACAGCCGGGTGTTACCGGATTCAAGGATGCGGTTGTAGAGATTAAAGATCGCCATCTCCCAGAGTTCATCACCCGCCACGCACTCAATATTGTCGATACAGACCAGGGAAAGCTGCTCCATACCGTCAAGCACTTCGGGTACAAACCAGGTGCGTTTATCGAGCGGAACGTAACCCACGGCGTCACCACGCTGAGAGAGCTCAGCACAGGCTGCGTGCAGTAAATGGCTGCGGCCCGCACCTTCGCGCGACCAGATATAGATGTAACCGCTATGCTCCTGGCGCAGCACGTTTTGCAGTGCAGCCAGTAAAGAGGGGTTATCACCCGGCCAGAAACTGGCAAACGTTTCGTCGTCGGGTAAATAAAGTGGCAAAGAGAGCTGTGCCGGTGCGTTCAGAAATACCTCAACCAGGTCTTACTCGTAATCGGCAAAGAGTTTAGCACGGAACATGCAGGGAGAGAACCGGGCGGAACGGCCGCCCGGTTTATCGATCAATGTGCGGATTTTTCGCTCTCTTCCGCATCCAGAACTACCTCTTCCGGACGCAGAACCGAGATCGCTTTGAAGATCAGGCTCAGGGCGATGCCGACAATCGTGGCCAGCGCCATCCCTTTCAGCTCTGCGGCGCCGATGTGTACCTTCGCGCCGCTCACGCCGATGATCAAAATCACGGAGGTCAGGATCAGGTTTTGCGCTTTGCTGTAATCGACCTTGGATTCGATCAGGACGCGGATACCGGATGCGCCAATCACGCCGTACAGCAGCAGCGACACGCCGCCCATTACCGGAACCGGGATAATCTGAATCGCCGCAGCCAGCTTACCCACGCATGAAAGCAGAATGGCGATGATGGCCGCGCCGCCAATTACCCAGGTGCTGTAGACGCGGGTGATCGCCATAACGCCGATATTCTCACCGTAGGTGGTGTTTGGCGTGGAGCCGAAGAATCCGGAAATCATGGTCGACAGGCCGTTCGCAAACATTGAGCGATGCAGGCCAGGGTCGCGGATAAGATCGCGCTTAACGATATTCGCCGTGACCACCAGGTGGCCGACGTGCTCCGCAATCACCACCAGCGCAGCAGGCAGGATGGTGAAGATAGCGAACCACTCGAAGCGCGGAGTATAGAAGGTTGGTAGAGCGAACCAGTGCGCCTGGGCAATAGGGGTGGTATCCACAACGCCCATTGCGAAGGAGAGCGCATAACCCGCCAGCACGCCGATCAAAATCGGGATAATGGCCATAAAGCCACGGAACAGCACGGAACCAAATACCGTTACACCCAGCGTGACCAGCGAGATGATAATGGTTTTAGAATCCGGCGATTGTCCCTCAGCAGGGAGTAATCCCGCCATATTGGCCGCCACGCCTGCCAATTCCAGACCGATGACGGCCACGATCGCCCCCATCGCCGCAGGCGGGAACATGACGTCCAGCCAGCCGGTACCGGCTTTCTTCACAATGAAAGAGACCAGACAGAACAGCACGCCACACATGATAAAGCCGCCCAGCGCCACTTCATAACCCAGCGGCAGCAACAGCAGCACCGGAGAGATAAATGCAAAGCTGGAACCCAGGTAAGCCGGGATTTTACCTTTACAGATGAAGAGGTAAAGCAAGGTGCCGACACCGTTAAACAGCAGCACGGTAGCCGGGTTAATGTGGAACAGGATGGGCACCAGCACGGTTGCGCCAAACATGGCAAACAGGTGCTGCAAACTAAGCGGGATCGTCTGTAAAAGCGGCGGTCTTTCACTCACCCCGATAGCACGGCGCGTCATAGTGTTGTCCTCTGAGTAATGATTATTGTGGGTGTTGTATTCAAAAAAAAGCCGACTATCAAAGTCGGCTTCTTTATCGTTATTCGATTACTTAGTACCAAAAATCTTGTCGCCGGCATCGCCAAGCCCCGGGATAATGTACCCGTGCTCGTTCAGCCCCTGATCAACGGACGCGGTATAGAGCTCGACGTCCGGGTGCGCTTTTTCCAGTGCCGCGATACCTTCCGGTGCCGCCACCAGAACCAGCACTTTAATGCTGCTGCAGCCCGCTTTTTTCAGCAGGTCGATAGTGGCGATCATCGAACCGCCGGTCGCCAGCATCGGGTCAACGACCAGTGCCATACGCTCGTCGATGTTGGAAACCAGCTTCTGGAAGTACGGCACGGGCTCCAGGGTCTCTTCGTCACGGTAGATACCCACTACGCTAATACGTGCGCTGGGTACGTGCTCCAGAACGCCTTCCATCATGCCCAGACCTGCGCGCAGGATCGGCACAACGGTAATTTTTTTACCTTTGATCTGCTCAACCTGCACCGGGCCGTTCCAGCCTTCGATGGTCACTTTTTCGGTTTCGAGATCGGAGGTCGCTTCGTATGTCAGTAAGCTGCCCACTTCAGAGGCCAGTTCGCGAAAACGTTTCGTGCTGATGTCATGCTCACGCATCAGGCCCAGCTTGTGTTTTACCAGCGGGTGTTTCACTTCAACAATCTTCATACTTTTCTCCTTCGGGGGTGGCAGCCACAAAAAAAATCGCCGGATTATACCGCTTTTTCGGGATTGCGCCATACCCAACTTGCTTGACGCAAATCAAGCAAAGTGTTCTGAGCATAAAAAAGCCGGAGAACAAGCTCCGGCTTTTTAACGGCATTTTGCCCGCTTATTCAATATTAGCGCCGTTGCTGGCAATTACCTGCTTATACCAGTCAAACGACTTTTTCTTACTGCGATTCAGGGTGCCATTGCCTTCGTTATCTTTATCTACAAAGATAAAGCCGTAGCGTTTTTTCATCTCACCGGTGCCAGCGGAGACCAGATCGATACAACCCCATGGGGTATAGCCCATCAGATCCACGCCATCCTCAATGACCGCTTTTTTCATTTCGCTAATGTGGGCAGAGAGATAATCAATGCGGTACTGATCGTTGACCGTGCCGTCACTTTCCTGCACGTCGATAGCCCCGAAGCCGTTTTCAACAATAAATAGCGGTAACTGATAGTGATCCCAGAACCAGTTCAGGGAGTAACGCAGTCCCACCGGGTCAATCTGCCAGCCCCAGTCCGATTTTTGCACGTAAGGGTTGGAGACCAGGCTCTTGCTCTCATCGTAATCCAGCTGCGGGTTGTCGGGGGTCGCTTTAGTGGCAAACGACATGTAATAGCTGAAGCCGATGTAATCCACACAGCCCTGCTTCAGCGCAGCGATATCCTCGTCGGTGATATCCAGCGCGAAGCCGCGGCGCTCGAAGTAGTTGAGCAGATGTTGCGGATAGGCGCCGCGCACATGTACATCGGTAAACCAGTAGCGACGGTGCATCGCATTCATCGCCATCATCATGTCGTTTGGCGCGCAGGAGAACGGATAGATCGGGCACATGGCAATCATGCAGCCAATCTGCAGCGCCGGGTTTATCTCCCGCCCTGCTTTCACCGCCAGCGCGCTGGCCACCAGCTCATAGTGCGCGGCCTGGAACATCACGGGCTCTCGCTCTTCTCCCGGCTGATATTTCAGGCCGGAGTTAGTAAAGGGGGCGAAGTCTTCATGGAAGTTAGCCTGGTTGTTGATCTCGTTGAAGGTCATCCAGTACTTCACTTTATGTTGATAACGCTCGAACACGACGCGGGCAAAGCGTACGAAGAACTCAATCAGCTTACGGTTGCGCCAGCCGCCATATTCGCTAACCAGGTGATACGGCATTTCAAAATGTGAGAGGGTAATAACCGGTTCGATGCCGTGCTTAAGGCACTCATCAAACAGATCGTCATAAAACTGCAGACCGGCCTCATTCGGGGTCTGCTCATCCCCTTTCGGGAAAATACGCGTCCAGGCGATAGAGGTGCGGAAACACTTAAAGCCCAGTTCGGCGAAGAGCTGAATATCGTCTTTATAGCGATGATAAAAATCGATGGCTTCGTGGTTAGGGTAATTTTTGCCCGGCAGCACGCCGTCGGTGATCTCACGCGGAACGCCATGCGCGCCGGCGGTCATAACATCTGCCACGCTTACGCCTTTGCCACCCTCCTGCCAGCCGCCTTCAAGTTGATGCGCCGCAACCGCGCCGCCCCACAGAAAACCCTCTTTAAATCCTGACATGCGATATCCCTCATTCAGCGTTAATTATCGGCAAAATTGAGCACAGAAACCGGTTTCAGTGGAATGATGTTCATTCATCGTAACGGTTGCAAGAACAAGACTGTACCCGGTTTCATTTTCGTGAACAGTATCAACTTTGTACCGCCTAGCTGGTTGATGCAGAGCAAAAATCTTCATGCAAACTTCTGTTGCAGAATAGGCTCGCAAACGTTTGCCTGGACTGTTAGAATTGCGCCGATTTTTCTTACTATCGCAATGCAATCGCGTGGGGACTTGAGCCGTGACCAACAAAACTTCTCTCAGCTACAAAGATGCCGGTGTTGATATTGACGCAGGTAATGCGCTGGTTGACCGAATCAAAGGTGTGGTGAAAAAGACCCGCCGCCCTGAAGTGATGGGTGGTCTGGGTGGATTCGGCGCACTGTGCGCACTGCCACAAAAATATCGTGAACCGGTACTGGTCTCTGGCACCGACGGCGTAGGCACCAAATTGCGTCTGGCAATGGATCTGAAACGCCACGACACTATCGGTATCGACCTGGTCGCTATGTGCGTTAACGATCTCGTCGTCCAGGGCGCTGAGCCGCTCTTCTTCCTCGACTACTATGCGACCGGAAAACTGGATGTCGACACCGCAGCAAGCGTCATCAGCGGCATCGCTGAAGGCTGTCTGCAGTCTGGCTGTGCGCTGGTGGGCGGTGAAACCGCAGAGATGCCGGGCATGTATCACGGTGAAGATTACGACGTGGCCGGTTTTTGCGTAGGCGTGGTAGAAAAATCAGAAATTATCGACGGTAGCAAAGTTGCAGATGGCGATGTGCTGATCGCGCTGGGCTCCAGCGGCCCACACTCAAATGGCTATTCACTGGTGCGCAAAATCATTGAAGTGAGCGGCTGTGATCCTGAAACAACCGATCTGGAAGGTAAACCGCTGGCCGACCATCTGCTGGCACCGACCCGTATCTACGTGAAAAACATTCTTGAGCTGATCGAGAATGTCGATGTCCATGCTATCGCTCACCTGACCGGCGGCGGCTTCTGGGAAAACATCCCGCGCGTTCTGCCTGACAACACCCAGGCCGTGATCGACGAATCCTCCTGGCAGTGGCCGGCTGTCTTCAACTGGCTGCAGGAAGCCGGTAACGTCAGCGATCATGAGATGTATCGTACCTTCAACTGCGGCGTAGGCATGCTCATTGCCCTGCCGGCAGCCGAAGCCGATAAAGCCGTGAGCCTGATGCAGGCCAAAGGTGAAAACGCCTGGAAAATCGGTATCATCAAAGCCTCTGATTCCGAAGAGCGTGTGGTTATTGCATGAAAAACATCGTGGTGCTCATTTCCGGTAACGGAAGTAATTTGCAGGCCATTATTGATGGCTGCAAACAGAAAAGAATTAACGGCACCATCCGTGCAGTATTCAGTAACAAGGCCGACGCGTACGGCCTTGAACGCGCTCGTGAAGCCGGCATTCCGGCGCACGTCCTTGAGGCGAGCCAGTTTGCGGGCCGGGAAGCGTTTGATCGGGAGCTGGTGCAAGAGATCGACGCCTACGCCCCCGATGTCGTCGTGCTGGCAGGCTACATGCGTATTCTCAGCCCGGCGTTTGTTGCACACTATGCCGGACGCCTGCTGAACATCCACCCTTCCCTGCTGCCAAAATACCCGGGCCTGCATACCCACCGCCAGGTCCTGGAAAACGGTGACGAGGAGCACGGCACCTCCGTCCATTTTGTTACTGACGAGCTGGACGGTGGCCCGGTCATTCTGCAGGCCAAAGTCCCGGTGTTCGACGGCGACAGCGAAGAGGACATTACGCACCGCGTTCAGGCACAAGAACATGCCATCTACCCGCTGGTGGTAAGCTGGTTGGTTGATGGCCGCCTCGCCATGCGTAACGGTGCGGCCTGGCTGGATGGCGTACAACTTCCCCCGGAAGGACATGCCTCCGAAGCGTAACGTGATACCGAGCCGGCGATTGCCGGCTTTTTTTTATCTGCAAATCGCAAAAACTGTAAAAAAATCAGGCGTCTGATGACGGTTATGCCCCTCCTACGGTCAGTTAACTGTCATACTTTTCTGGCACAGTTGGACATATCGTGACAATGCTCGCCATAATAAGGTTGAGACGGATTTGCCACGTCCTGTGATTGAACTGGAGTGTGAGTAGTAATGGGTCAGGAAAAGTTATACATCGAGAAAGAGTTAAGCTGGTTAGCATTCAACGAGCGTGTCCTTCAGGAAGCGGCTGACAAGAGCAATCCGCTGATTGAGCGTATGCGTTTTCTGGGGATCTATTCCAATAACCTGGATGAGTTTTATAAAGTTCGCTTCGCTGAGCTGAAGCGCAGAATCATCATTAGCGAGGAGCAGGGACTCAACTCGAATTCACGCCATCTGCTCGGTAAGATTCAATCCCGCGTTTTGAAAGCCGATCAGGAATTCGATAGCCTGTATAACGAATTGCTGCTGGAAATGGCACGCAATCAAATCTTCCTCATCAATGAACGCCAACTCTCTGTCAACCAGCAAAGCTGGCTGCGTCACTACTTCAAACAGTACCTGCGCCAACATATCACGCCCATTCTTATCAATCGTGAAACCGATCTGGTGCAGTTCCTGAAAGATGATTACACCTATCTGGCGGTAGAGATTATTCGTGGCGATAATATTCGTTATGCGCTGCTGGAGATCCCGTCAGACAAAGTGCCGCGTTTCGTTAACTTGCCGCCGGAGACCCCACGCCGACGTAAGCCAATGATCCTGCTGGATAACATCCTGCGTTACTGTCTGGATGATATCTTTAAAGGTTTCTTCGATTACGATGCGCTGAACGCCTACTCCATGAAGATGACCCGTGATGCCGAGTACGACCTGGTACACGAAATGGAAGCCAGCCTGATGGAGCTGATGTCATCGAGCCTGAAACAGCGCCTGACGGCCGAGCCGGTACGCTTTGTCTATCAGCGCGACATGCCCGATGCCATGGTGGAGATGCTGCGCGATAAGCTCACCATCTCACGCTATGACTCCATCGTGCCCGGCGGGCGTTATCACAACTTTAAAGACTTCATTGGCTTCCCGAACGTTGGCAAAGCCAACCTGGTGAACAAACCGCTGCCGCGTCTGCGCCACCTCTGGTTCGACAAATTCCGCAACGGTTTCGATGCCATTCGCGAACGCGATGTCCTGCTTTATTATCCGTACCATACCTTCGAGCACGTGCTGGAGTTGATGCGCCAGGCCTCATTCGATCCGAACGTGCTGGCGATCAAAATCAACATCTACCGCGTAGCGAAAGACTCCCGCATTATTGATGCCATGATCCACGCCGCCCATAACGGTAAAAAAGTGACCGTAGTGGTTGAGCTGCAGGCGCGTTTTGATGAAGAGGCCAATATCCACTGGGCCCGTCGTCTGACAGAAGCTGGGGTACACGTTATCTTCTCCGCGCCGGGTCTAAAAATTCACGCCAAACTGTTCCTTATTTCGCGTAAAGAGGGTGAAGAGGTGGTGCGTTATGCCCACATCGGTACCGGCAACTTTAACGAGAAGACGGCGCGTATTTATACCGACTACTCGTTATTGACCGCCGATGCGCGTATCACCAATGAAGTGCGACGGGTCTTTAACTTTATCGAGAACCCTTACCGTCCGGTGAGCTTCGACTATCTGCTGGTCTCTCCGCAGAATTCGCGTCGCCTGCTGTATGACATGATCGATCGTGAGATCGCCAATGCGCAGCAAGGGGTGCCAGCAGGCATTACCCTCAAGCTGAACAACCTGGTCGATAAAGGGCTTGTTGATCGTCTGTACGCGGCCTCCAGCTCCGGTGTGCAGGTGAATCTGCTGATCCGCGGTATGTGCTCTCTGATCCCGGAACTGGAAGGTATTAGCGATAATATTCGCGTTATCAGCATCGTCGACCGCTATCTGGAGCACGATCGCGTCTATATTTTTGAAAACGGCGGCGACAAACGGGTGTATCTCTCCTCCGCCGACTGGATGACTCGCAACATCGACTACCGCATCGAAGTGGCGACACCGCTGCTTGATCCGCGGTTGAAACAACGCATTCTCGATATCATTGAAATCCTGTTAAGTGATACCGTAAAAGCACGTTATATCGATAAAGAACTGAGTAATCGCTATGTGCCGCGCGGTAACCGCCGCAAAGTGCGGGCGCAGCTGGCGATTTACGACTATATCAAATCACTCGAGCAACCCGATTAACCTATGCCGATAAATGATACGACCCCACGACCGCAGGAATTTGCCGCGGTCGACCTTGGTTCTAACAGCTTCCACATGGTCATCGCCCGTGAGGTGGATGGCGCGATGCAGATCATCGGTCGCCTGAAACAGCGTGTCCATCTGGCGGATGGTCTGGATGAGAACAGCATGCTCAGCGAAGAGGCCATTGAGCGCGGGCTGAACTGCCTGTCGCTGTTTGCTGAACGCCTGCAAGGTTTCGATCCCTCAAGCGTCTGCATCGTGGGCACCCATACGCTGCGTCAGGCGCTCAACGCGTCGGAGTTCCTCAAGCGCGCAGAGAAGGTCATCCCCTACCCGATCGAGATTATCTCGGGCAATGAAGAAGCCCGGCTGATCTTCATGGGCGTGGAACATACTCAGCCGGAAAAAGGGCGCAAGCTGGTAATCGATATCGGCGGCGGCTCCACTGAGCTGGTGATCGGCGAAAACTTTGAACCGCATCTGGTTGAAAGCCGCCGGATGGGCTGCGTAAGCTTTGCCCAGCTTTACTTCCCGGGCGGCGCCATCAGTCGCGATAATTTCCAGCGCGCGCGCATGGCCGCCGTGCAGAAACTGGAAACGCTGGCCTGGCAGTATCGTATTCATGGCTGGAACGTGGCGCTGGGCGCCTCAGGCTCCATTAAAGCCGCCCACGAAGTGCTACTGGCGATGGGTGAAAAAGATGGGTTTATCACCCCTGAACGTCTGGTTATGCTGACGGAAGAGGTGCTCAAACATAAGAGCTTTGACGCG